>NZ_JBGNUT010000024.1:0-160426 GCF_041951385.1 Actinomadura sp. NTSP31
GGTCCGCCATGGCGACGACTCGCCGCAGGGTCAACGGGAGAAGACCCGGTCGATGACGCGGGCCGAGGCCTCGCCGTCGTCATGGGGGCAGTACTTGACGAAGAAGTCGTCGTACTTGCCGCTGTAGTCGTCCTCCATATCGGGGGCCGCGCGGACGGCCTCGGCGACCTCCTCGGACGTCGCGACGAGCGGCCCCGGCGCCTCCGCCTCCAGGTCGAGGTAGAAGCCGCGGACGTGGTCGCGGTAGCGCTCCAGGTCGTAGGTGTAGAAGACCATCGGACGGCCCAGGACGGCGTAGTCGAACATGGCGGACGAGTAGTCCGTCACCAGGACGTCGGCCGCCATGTAGAGGTCGGCGACATCGGGGTAGCGGGTGACGTCGATGACGAAGTCGTCGGACGCGACGTGGGCGCGGTCGGTGATGAGGTAGTGGGCGCGCAGGAGCAGGACGTGGTCGTCCCCCAGGACGCGCCGCATGGTCTCCAGGTCCAGTTCGAGGTGGAAGCCGCGGCGGTCGGTGGTGTGGTGCTCGTCGTCCCGCCAGGTCGGCGCGTACAGCACCACCTTCTTGCCTTCGGGGATGCCGAGGCGCTTACGGATGTCGGTGCCCAGGCGCTGCCATTCGGGGGTGCTCATGACGTCGTTGCGGGGATATCCCGTCTC
This sequence comes from Actinomadura sp. NTSP31, assembly GCF_041951385.1. Lineage (NCBI taxonomy): Bacteria > Bacillati > Actinomycetota > Actinomycetes > Streptosporangiales > Thermomonosporaceae > Actinomadura > Actinomadura sp. NTSP31. The sequence continues at coordinate 664 of NZ_JBGNUT010000024.1, forward strand.
CAGGATCTCGCCGCTGTAGTGGAACGCGTGCCGCATCACTTCCGTGGCGTACGGGCTCGGCGACAGCAGGCAGCTCCATCGGGGCACCTCCCGCTGGATCCAGTCGAGCTTCTCGGTGCGCCGGTAGGGCATGTCCTTCAGGTCGTACCCGAGTCGCTTGAGCGGGGTGCCGTGCCAGGTCTGCAGGTAGATCTGCCCCTCCCGCTTGACGAACCAGTGCGGCGCCCCGTAGTTCGTGACGATGTACCGTGCGCGCGCGAGCGTCCGGTAGTGCTCGCGTGTTCCGGCCAGGACGGTCCGGGCCTCGCCCTCCAGGGCGAACTGTCCGTCCTGGGAGACCCACACGCATTCGAGGTCGGGCCTGCGCTTGGCGAGCTCCTCGTAGAGAGCGCGCGGGTTGCAGCTGTACTGGGACGCGTTGTAGCTGTCGAACACCACGACGTCCGACAGGCCGCTGCGCAGGTAGACCGGGTAGTCGTTCTGCTGGAGGAGCCGCTGCGCGTGCCGTCCGCGCTCGTCCTCCGACAGGGCGGGACGGCTGTGGAGCTGCACCGCGTCGGTCTGGTGCACGCCCACCTCGAACTCGTGCGTGCTGACGCGCCGCCATTCGGGCAACGCGGGGATCGCGGCGCGCTCGACCACGACGGCGACGTTGCCGGACCGGGTGGGCGCGACCAGGTCCCAGGTGCCCTCGGCGAGGGGCAGGTCCGTGCCGAACACCGGCAGGCGGGCGGGCGTGAACGCGGCGGTGAACCGGTCGGCCTCCCACGTCAGGGGCACCTCGTGCGCCGCGCCCGACCGGCTGCAGCGCAGCACGAGGTGGTCGGGGCGGTCCTCGGGGTCCGCGAAGCCGCCGGTCAGCGTGAGGCGGCCCTCGGCGTCCCAGTCCGCGCGCGTGACCACGGGCCGGAAGCTGCGCTCCACGCCGCGCAGGTTCCCGTACGCGGTGCGGGTCAGCACGAACTCGCGGCCCCGCCAGGCGTATCTGGCCTCGCCGAGGTGCCCGGCCATGGTGAGCTTGAGCGGGCCGCCCTCGCCGTTCAGCCGGATGTCCCAGTCGATGGCGTCCAGCAGGTGCGGCCGGGCCGGGGTTCCGGCGGCGGGTGCCGACAGCAGGCCGTCCAGCGGCAGCGTGGCGGTGAAGCAGAAGCCGGTGCCCTCGGCCGCCGGCGTCACCGCCGCCGGGCGGACCGTGACGTCGCCGAACACCTCGGCCCCGCCGTGCCGCCGCGCCGCCATGATCGCGGCACCGGCGCCGAGGGCGCGGTTCGTCCACCCGGTCAGCTCCAGCGTGCCGCCCATCCGCCGGAACCCGGTGAGCACCGCCCTGGAGTTCTTCACGTGCACGGCGAACCCGCCGTCGCCGTCCGCCGGCTGTACCGCGACGTGCTCGGCGGGCTGCCGCGCGGCCGTCCACCGCACCCGCGGCGCGGCCGCCGCGATCCGCCGGACGGCCTTGTGCCCGGCCGTCGTCACCTCGGCGAACAGCTCCCAGGCGGCGGTCCGCCACTCCTCGCCGTCGCGCAGCGCCTCCGGGTCGACGCGGACCGCGAACCCGGACCACTCGTAGGAGACCAGCGCCTGCCCGGACCGTGCGGTGGCGTCGGGGCAGCGGGTCCGCTCGACCTCCAGCCGCACCTCCTGGCCGGTCCTGGCGTCGCGCAGCCACATCCGGATCCGGGAGTCGTGCACCGACGACACGTCGAGGCGGGCGAAGTGCGCGTGCCCCTCCAGCGTGAGGACGTCCCCGTCCCAGCCGGCCCGCTCCACCTGCGTCCACAGCTCGAACTCGTCGGTGACGTCGTACACCTCGTCGGGGACCGCGCGGCGCTCGTCGCCGAAGAACGGGTAGCGGGCGTACCAGCGCTGCCGCAGCCGGCCCTTCTGGACGAGCGGCACCTCGTCCAGCCCGCCCTCCTCGAACCGCAGCACCTCCAGCAGCTCGGGCAGCATCCGCTCGCCGAGCAGGTGCAGCTCCAGCCGCTTGATCGCCTCCAGCCCGGACGCCGCCGACGGGTCCGCCGCCGCGACGATCTCGCCGCCGAGCTCGACGAGCCGGCGGCGTTCCTGCTCGGACGCGGCGGGCAGCGCGTGCACGAGCGCGCGGACGTCCAGATCCAGCGCGTACATGTCGTAGGCGGGCAGCAGTTCGGGCGCGCGGTCGCGCAGGACGCGGCGCACCATTCCGAGCGCGGCCATCCGGTCGATGATGTCGCCGAGCTCCTGCCGTTCCCGCCCGTACGCGGCGGGGTGGTGCCGCCAGTAGTAGACGGTGGTGTCGAGGACGTCGACGGAGGAGGCGAGGACGTGGGTCTCCATCGCCACGGTCACGTCCTCGTACTGCATGGCGGGGAACTCGAACTGGTGGGCGTCCCAGAACGACCGGCGGAAAACCTTGTTCCAGACGGTCCGGTCTTGCAGGAGCACCGGGTGGTGGGCGATATGCGTGGACCGGACCGTCGCCGCATACGGTTCCGCGTGCAGCCAGGACTGCCATACGCCCTCGTCGTCGAGGCACATGACGTTGCCGCCGGCGATGTCGGACCCGGTCGACTCCATCGTCCCGACGAGCAGCTCGTACGCGTACGGCGGGACGGCGTCCTCACCGTCCACGAACGCGAGGTAGCGGGCTTCGGCGTGCCGGAGGCCGGTGTTGCGCGCCGGGCCGGCCCCCGCGTCCCCGTGCCGGACGAGCCTGAACCGGGCGTCGCGGTCCGCGAACCGCCGGGCGACGGCGGCGGTCGCGTCCCCGGCCCCGTCGTCCACCATGATCACCTCCAGGTCGCGCAGCGTCTGCCCCGCCAGCGACTCCAGGCATCCTTCGAGGTGGTCCTCGGCGGTGCGGAACGGTACGACGACGCTGATCTTCGGTGCCACGGGTTCTCCAGGGGTTGCGGGGTGGTGGTGCGCGCGCGGGACGGCCGGCCGCGCGGCGCCGCTCGGGACGGCGCCGCGCGGACGTCAGAGCACGCGGTCGAGGACGCGGGCGGCGGCCCGGCCGTCGTCGTGCGGGCAGTAGCGGGCGGCGAACGCGGCGCGCGCGGTGCGGTACCCGGACTCGATCGCGGCCGGCTCGGCGAGCGCGTCGATGACCTGCCGCGAGGTCCGCAGCAGCGGGCCGGGCGCCTCGGCGTCGAAGTCGAAGTAGAAGCCGCGCACGTGGTCGCGGTAGCGCTCCAGGTCGTAGGTGTAGAACAGCATCGGCCGGCCGGTGACGGCGAAGTCGAACATGGCCGAGGAGTAGTCGGTGACGAGCACGTCGCTGATCAGGAACAGCTCGGAGATGTCGGGGTAGACCGACACGTCGAGGACGCAGTCGCCGGGCCGCCACTTCGGCCGGTCGGTCACCAGGTAGTGGGTGCGCAGCAGCAGGACGTGGTCGTGGCCGAGCGCCTTGCGGAACCGCTCGATGTCCAGTTCGAGGCGGAACGCGCGCTTGCCGATGGCGAAGTGGAAGTCGTCCCGCCACGTCGGCGCGTACAGCACGATCCGCTTGCCGTCAGGGATGCCGAGGCGCCGCCGTACCGCCGTCGCGATCTCGTCGCGGTGCGGGCTGTTCAGGATGTCGTTGCGCGGATAGCCGCTCTCCAGGATCTCGCCCTGGTAGCCGAAGGCGCGCCGGAACAGCGGCACCGAGAACGCGTTCTGCGACAGCAGCACGTCCCACTGGGGGACGTCGTGCTGCATCCAGTCCATGCCCTCGGTTCGCTTGTAGGGCATCTGCTTGACGTCGTAGCCGAGCTTCTTCAGCGGCGTCCCATGCCAGCACTGCACATAGGTCTGGTCCTCGCGCTTGACGAACCATTCCTGCTGCGACCAGTTGCCGAACACATAGCGCGCCCGTGCGAGCGCCTCGTAGTGCTCCCGGGAACCGGCGAGGACAGTGCGTGCACCGGCCGGCTTACCGAACTGGCCGTTCTCGGTGACCCACACGCAGTCGACGTCCAGTTCCCTGCGCCGCAGCTCGTCGTAGATGCCGCGCGGGTTGCAGGAGTACTGGCGTCCCTTGTACGAGTCGAAAACAGCCAGGTCCCGTACGGGAAGGTTCAGGTGACGCCGGTAGTGCCCGGACCGGATCCGGGCCTGCGCATAGGGGCCGCGCTCGTCGTCGTTGAGGGCGGTCTGGATGTGCAGTTGGAGCTGGTCGGTCTTGTAGACGCGCACGTCGATCCGGTGCAGGCCCGTCTCGGTCGGCTCCGGCATGTGCCGCAGGGCGTGCCGGCGGACCACGACCGGACGCTCCGTCCCGCCGAGCGGCGCGAACACGTCCCAGCGGCCGGACACCAGCGGGCGCGACAGCCCCAGCACCGGCATCCGCTCGGGCGAGAACTTCGCGGTGAACCGGTCGCTCTCCCAGCGCAGCGGGACGGTGTGCTCCTCGCAGGACCGCCGCCGCCGCAGGACCAGGGCCTCCGGGCGGCCCGCCGGGTCCGCGCACGTGCCCGACAGCCGCAGCAGCCCGTCGGGCGACCACGACACCCGGTCGACGGCCGGCGCGCTCTCCCGCGCGACCACGCGCACCTGGTTGCGCCGGGTCCGCGCGACCTCCAGCTCCCCGCAGGGGGCCGGGTACACCGCGCCCGCCGCGTCCTCCTCCAGGTACGGGCGGACGCCGCCGGGCAGGCTGATCTCCCAGTCGCCGAGGTGCCGGGCGAGGCCGCCGATCGGCAGCTTCGCGCGGAAGCCGTACCAGCCGTCGGCGCCGTTCTCGGCCGGCTCGATCACGCCCGCCACCGTGGCCCGGCCCGCCTTCGGCACCGCGGTGACCCGCGCGCCGGCCTCCGGCGGCGTGCGGCTCCAGCCGTCCAGCCACAGCTCGTCGCCCTCCACGTGCGACCCGACGACGGTCGCGGCGGTCCGGCGGACCTGCAGGACGAACCGGCGCTTGGCCGCCACGCCCTGCACCAGCACGCCCGGCGCGCACTCCCGGTCGTCCGGCCACTGCCGGGCGGTCAGCCGCGGGTTCGCGAACGTCCGGCGGCGCCGCAGGCCCTTGTTGACGATCTCCACGCACGGGATCCAGTCGACGTCCCGCCAGCGGCCGAACATCTTCAGCGCGGACGGGTCGATCTCCGCGACGAACCCCGACCAGTCGTAGGACACCACGGACTGCCGGGTCCGCGCCGTCACGTCCGGCCGCCGCACCCGCTGGACCGGCACCCGCATCAGCCCGCGCCGGTTGGACGCCAGCAGCCACAGCCGGATGCGGGAGCCGTCCTCGCTGGAAGAGTCGAGGTGCCGGATGTAGGCGTGCCCTTCGAGCCGCAGCCGCCCGCCCACCCAGGTCGCCCGGTCGATCGCCGCCGCCGGCTTCAGCTCGTCGGTCACGTCGTACACGTGCAGGGGGACGCCGCATTCGGCGTCCTCGAAGAACGGGTACTCGGCGTACCAGCGGTGCCGCAGCCCGCGCCGTACCCGCGCGGTGTCGTGGTGCCTGCCCAGCTGGACGAACCGGAGCACGTCCATCAGCTCGGGCAGTTTCCTGTGGCACAGCAGGTGCAGTTGCAGCCGCGTCATAGACGAGAGCCGCTTGATGACGCGCGGGTTGACGCCCTCTGCGAGGGCCGCGCCCATCTCGACGAGTTCCTCACGGTTCTCGTCGTCCGTCCTGGGGAGGGCGTCGAGGACGACCCGCAGCTCGATGTCCACCAGCACGTGCTCGTCGTAGGTCGCGACGAGCTGCGGCGCGTAGGAGGCAAGGCCCTCTCGCACCACGCGCGCGGAACGCATGCGCTGGCAGAGGTTGTCCCAGTCGTAGCGGTCCTCGGTGATGGATCCCGGCCGCTTGCGCCAGTAGTAGACGGTGTCGCTCAGCACGTCCACGGACTCCGCCAGCGCGTGCGCGCGCGCCGTCACCGGAGGGTCCTCGTAGAAGCCGGCGGGGAACTCCAGGCCGGTACGGTCCCAGAACGCGCGCCGGTACACCTTGTTCCACGGCGTACGGTCGCGGATGAGCAGCCCGTGGGACGACACATGCGTCTTCAGGCGCGTCTCGGTGAACACCCCGCTGTGCAGCACGGACTGCCACGTCCGGTCGGCGTCCATACGCTCGACGTTGCCGCTCGCCATGTCCGACCCGGTGCGCTCAAGGGAGCCGACCATCCTGCTGTAGGCGTCGCGCTCCACCACGTCGTCGGCGTCGGCGAACGCCAGGTACTCCCCCTTGGCCAGCCGCACCCCGGCGTTGCGGGACGGGCCCGGCCCCTCGTTGTCGCGCGCCAGCAGCCGGAACCGGGGGTCGCGGTCGCACATCTCCTTGGCGATCACCGCCCCGTTGTCGTCCGACCCGTCGTCCACCATGATCACTTCGAGGTCGCGCAGCGACTGCCCGGCGATCGACTCCAGGCACGCGCGCAGGTACTCCTCGGTGTTGTGGAACGGGACGACGACGCTGAGCTTCGGGGACATGCGGCCTCCAGGTCGGTTGGACGAGGGCACCGCCGAGCCAGAGCGGAAACCCCGCCACACCGAGCATGGTGACGTGAAGTGATCACACGAACACGGATCGCCATTGCCAGGACGTCCCCTTGCGCAGACTTGACCCGCCCTGGCATCGCTTTACCGGGACCTGACCCGGCGCCCGGGGCACGACCCGGGCTACGACCCGGTCCATGGGGCGGCCGCGGGACGTCAGGCCGGGCGGATCCCCGGCGTGCCGGTGCCGAGCTCCGCGATCGCCGCGCGGACGCCGGCCGCCAGCGCCTCGAACTCCTCCGCACGCGGCGACGTCGACCGGAACCCCAGTCCGATCCGCCGGAACGGCGCCGGGTCGGCGAACCGGTGCAGCGCCAGGTTCGGCGCCCGCCGCGTCTCCACCGGCAGCGCCGTCTCCGGGACCAGCGTCACGCCGAGCCCTCCCGACACCAGCTGGACGAGCGTCGCCAGGCTCGTCGCGTACGTCGCCGACGGCGCCCGCGCGCCGACCTCGCGGCAGACGTCCAGCGCCTGGTCGCGCAGGCAGTGGCCCTCGTTGAGCAGGATCACGTCCAGCTCGTTCAGCGCGTCGCGCGGCACGTCCTCGGCCCCCAGCCGGGACGACGCGGGCGTGACCAGCACGAAGTCCTCGTCGTAGAGGGGCAGCTCGGTGACGCCCTGCGCCGGCGCGGGCAGTGCGAGCAGCACCACGTCGAGGCGGCCGGCCATCAGCTCGGCGACGATGTGGTCGGTCTGCTCCTCGTGCACCGACAGTTCGAGGCCGGGGAACTCCCCGGCGAGCCGCGGCAGCACGACCGGCAGCAGGTAGGGCGCGACGGTCGGGATCACCCCGACGCGCAGCGGCCCCACGAGCGGGCCCCGGACCGCCCTGACCTCCTCGACCAGCCGGTCCAGCTCCGCCAGCACGTTCTCGGCCCGCCGCGCGACCCGCTCGCCCGCCGGCGTCAGCAGCACCCTGCGGGTCGTCCGCTCGACGAGCCGGGTGTCGAGGCTCTCCTCCAGCGCGGCGACCGAGCCCGACAGCGCCGGCTGGCTCATCCGCAGCGCGGCGGCGGCGTCCCGGAAGTGCAGATGCTCCGCCAGCGCCAGGAACGCCCGCAACTGCGACACCGTCGGCCTGCTGATAACCGTCTCCTATCACTACGACACCGATGGATAACCGCGACGTCACGATACCCGGCGGCCGCGCAGGGCCCCGAACATCACTTCCGTCGGGCGAGCAACAGACGGCGGGCTCGCGAGTGTAAGAGGTGTGGAAACCGACATAGTGGCGAACATGCGCCACCCCCGCCGCGCGGCCGACGCCGCCCTGGAGGCAGACGCCTCCGAGGCGGACGACCGCGCCGCGGCCACGGCCGCCCTGGTGGCCCTGTTCCGCGAGCACCAGCTCGCGCTGGCCCGCACCGCCCTGATGATCGTCGGGGACCGGGCCACCGCCGAGGACGTCGTGCAGGACGCCTTCATCGACCTCTACCGCCGGATCGACCGGCTCACCGACCACGACCGGATGCTGCCGTACGCGCGCGCCGCCGTGGTCAACAAGTGCCGCACGGTCCTGCGCCGGCGCAAGCTGGCGTTCCGGGCGGGACGCACGCACGAGCCGCCGGTGTGGTCCGCCGAGGCGGCGGCCATGCTCGGCGAGGAGCGGCGCGAGGTCTTCCTCGCGCTGCGCCGCCTGCCGCACCGCCGTCGCGAGGCCCTGGTGCTGCGCTACTACCTGGACCTGGACGAACGGGAGATCGCCGACGTCATGGGGATCGGCGTCGGCACGGTCCGGTCCACCGTCTCGCGGGCGCTCGCGTCGCTCGCCGACCTGCTCAAGGAGGACTCATGACCAGGACCGAAGAGCGGCTCCGCGACGCGTTCGGCGCCGCCGCCGAAAGCATCCCGGACGGCACCCTCGCCCCCGTCACCGTTCCGTCGCCGCGGCGGCGCCGCCGCCCGTGGACGGTGCCCGTGGCGGTCGCGGGCACGCTGGCCGCCGTCGTCGTCGGCGGCACAGCGCTGGGCGGCTCGCTCCCGCACGCCTCCCACAGCGGCCCCGCCGCGGGCCCCGGCGGGCCCCGGCACGTCGTCGCGATCCGCGGCGGGCACGCGGCCGTCGAGGACGCCGCCGCCGGGAGCCTCACGAAGGTGGCCGCCCTCGGAGGCCGCTACGCGGCGGTCGCCGCGGCGGGCGACCGGCGGACGTTCTTCCTGGCCGCCGACGAGGGCGGCGACTCCTATGCCTTCTACCGGGTCACCCTCGCCAACGACGGGACGCCGTCGGCACCGAAGCGGCTCTCCGGCGGGAATGTCCGGCTCGACTCGGGGTTCGGCAAGCCGGAGAACCTCGCCGCCAGCCCCGACGGCTCCCGGCTCGCCGTCGTCGGCACCGCCGGCGGCCGCTCCGAGGCCGTCGTCATCGACGTCCGCACCGGGAGCCACCGGACCTGGAGCACCCCCGGCGAGGGGACCGTCACCAGCGCGACGTGGGCGCCCGACAACCGCACCCTCGGCTTCCTCCAGGCGCCCGGCGCCGTCCCCGACCGGGCGGTGCTGCGGCTGCTCGACACCGGCCGCCCCGGCTCCGACCTGCTGGCCTCCCGCGTGGCCCGCTCGGCCGAGGTCACCGGAACCCAGGTGGAAGGGCTCATCAACGTGTTCGTCCTCAACCCCGACGGGCGGACCGCGACGGCCCAGATCCAGGGCACCAAGCACGGCCGGAAGGACGACGCCGCCTTCGTCCTGGCCACGCTCTCGACGGGGACCTGGCAGCCGACGGGGCGGGGCGTCCAACTGCCCGGCGACTCCTTCTTCGTCAAGGCCGACGGCTCCGGCGAGCACGTCCTGCAGCTCATCGACGGCCGACCCGGACGCGTCGACGGCGCCGCGTTCACCTGGCTGAGCGGCTCCGCCGACTACGACGACCTGGCCTGGTGACCCACCGGCGGGGCGGCTGCCGGGGGCGCCGCCCCGCCCGGCGCGCCGGCTGCGGCGTGTCCGTGTGGTATCAAGCCCGGGTGTCCGACGATCCCGCCCGGCGCCCGGGCTACCACCACGGCTCACTGCGCGCCGCGCTGACGGCGACGGCCCTCGACCTGCTGGACGAGGGCGGCCTGCCCAACGTCTCGGTGCGGGAGGCGGCGCGGCGCGCGGGGGTGTCGCCCGGCGCCCCGTTCCGGCACTTCGCCGGCAAGGAGGCGCTGCTCACCGCCGTCGCCGCGCGCGTCCTGGAGGACTTCGGCGAGTGGCAGCGGGCGGCGCTCGCGCAGGCCCGTCCCGACCGTCCGGCCATGTGGACGTTCGGGCACGCCTTCGTCCGGTACGCCGCCCGGCACCCGCACCGGTTCGAACTGCTGCGCACCACCGTCTACACCTCGGACCCGGCGCCGGAGGTCCGCGAGGGCATGCGGGCGGTCGAGCGGCAGGTGACCGATCTCATAGCGGCGGGGCAGAACGCCGGCATGCTGCGGGCGGGCGATCCGCAGCTGGTGATCCTGGCGGCGCACGCGCTGGTCTACGGGCTCTCCCAGATGGTCGTCGACGGGTTCCTGCCCGCCGAGCACGCCGGGGAGCTGGCCGAACAGGTCCTCGACACGTTCGGGAAGGGCATCGGGCCGGGCACCGCGCAGGCCTGAGACAGGCACCGCCGCGGGGCTGATGCCGACCTCGCCGCGAGGCATTGACGGCGGCGCACGGCCCTGATGTAATCGGCGATTACATTCGCCGGATGACAGGGGTCCCCATGCCGTTCGAGCAGCCCATCGCCACGGGCCGGATCACCGTGCACGCCTCCCCCGCCGCGGTCTACCGGATCGTCAGCGACCCACCGGTCATGGTCACGTTCGCGGAGGAGGCGTACCGCGCGCGCTGGCTCGGCCGCACCGTCCGGGCCGCCGTCGGCGCCCGGTTCCGCGGCTACAACCGGAAGGGCCGCCGCCGCTGGTTCACCAACTGCACCGTCACCGACGTCCGCGAGAACGAGCGGTTCGCCTACGACGTCGACGCCCCGTTCGGGCTGCCGATCTCCCGCTGGCAGTACGACATCGCACCCGCGGAGGACGGCGCGGGCTGCACCGTCACCGAGACGAACTGGCTGCGCGTCCCGCCGTGGTTCATCCCGCTCGCCATCGCGCTGACCGGCACCGCCGACCGTCCCGCTCACAACGCCCGTAACATCGCCACCACGCTCGGCCGGCTCAAGGCGCACCTGGAGGGCGCGAGCGAGGACCAGCCGAGCACCTAGGCGACCTCCAGGCTCTGCCGCTACGGAGAGTGTTCGCCATTGGAGGCTCCGATGTGATCTCCATCATCGGCCGACACCGTCTCACAGTCGATCTGCCTGTCTTTGTGCAGGTCGATCCATATATGCGAGGATCCGATAAGAACCTCCTATCAATCCGTTGCGATAGATCGATTTCTCTTTTCCCTGCTCCTGCGGCACGCTGAGTGACATCGGCCGCCCGGACGCCACCGTCGTCGCGGCGGCCCTCCCACGCCTCTCCGGACGAGAGGCGACCCCTTTCCGTGACAAAGGAGCATGCGTGCTTACCGTCGGTGACCAGTTCCCCGAGTACGAGCTGACCGCCTGCGTCTCGCTGGACCCGGACAGCGCCTTCGAGACGATCAACCACAAGTCCTACGAGGGCAAGTGGCGCGTCGTGTTCTTCTGGCCCAAGGACTTCACCTTCGTCTGTCCGACCGAGATCGCCGAGTTCGGCCGCCTCAACGAGGACTTCGCCGACCGCGACGCCCAGGTCCTCGGCGCGTCCGTCGACAACGAGTTCGTCCACTTCGCCTGGCGCAAGGACCACCCCGACCTGCGCGAGATCCCGTTCCCGATGCTGTCGGACCTCAAGCGCGAGCTGTGCGAGGCCCTCGGCATCCTCACCGAGGACGGCGTCGCGCAGCGGGCGACCTTCATCGTCGACCCGAACAACGAGATCCAGTTCGCCATGGTGACCGCGGGCTCCGTCGGCCGCAACGTCAAGGAGGTCCTGCGGGTCCTCGACGCCCTGCAGAGCGACGAGCTGTGCCCCTGCAACTGGAACAAGGGCGAGGACACCCTCGACGCCACCAAGCTGCTGGCCGGGGCCTGATCGTCCCGGTCCACCCCGCCGGCCGGCCCGCGCGGCGCCTGCGCGCCCGCCGCGGCCGGCCCGGCCCAGGCGGCCGGTCCGCGTCGCGCGGCCGGCCGTCCGCACGAAAGGACTCACCATCATGAGCGTTGACGCGCTGAAGGGCGCCCTCCCGGGCTACGCCAAGGACACCAAGCTCAACCTCGGCTCGCTGACCTCCACCTCGCAGCTCACCGACCAGCAGCTGTGGGGGACGGTGCTGGCCTGCGCGCTCGCCACCCGGAGCGCGACCGTCATCCGCGAGCTGGCCGAGGAGGCCGGCGACTACCTGTCCGCCGAGGCCTTCGAGGCGGCCAAGGGCGCCGCGTCGATCATGGCGATGAACAACGTGTACTACCGCGCCACGCACCTGATCGGCGACGAGACGTACGCGACGCTGCCCGCCAAGCTGCGGATGTCGATCATCGGCAAGCCGGGCGTGGACAAGGTCGACTTCGAGCTCTGGTGCCTCGCCGTGTCGGCGATCAACGGCTGCGGCCGGTGCCTGGAGTCGCACGAGAAGGTCGTCCGCGAGGCCGGCCTGTCGCGCGAGCTCGTCCAGGAGGCCCTGCGCATCGCCGCCGTCGTGAACGCGGCCGCCGCGACCCTCGACGCCGAGGCCGCCCTGGCTCCCGCGACCGTCTGACCGACGACCGTCCGGCATCCGCGACCGTCCGACACCTGCGGGCGTCCGACACCGGCGCGGATGATCCACGCGACGTATGAGGCCCGGGTGCGATTCCGCACCCGGGCCTCACGCGTCCGCGATCCCGCCGCACGCACCCGACTGCCGGCGGCGTGGAGAGGCCCGGGTGCCGTCCTTCGCACCCGGGCCCTCACACGTCCCCGACGGCGGGGATCACTCCCACTCGATGGTGCCCGGCGGCTTGGACGTGATGTCGACGGCGACCCGGTTGACCTCGCGGACCTCGTTGGTGATCCGCGTCGAGATCCTCTGCAGCAGGTCGTACGGGAGCTTCGCCCAGTCGGCCGTCATGGCGTCCTCGCTGGTCACCGGGCGCAGCACGATCGGGTGGCCGTAGGTCCGGCTGTCGCCCTGCACGCCCACCGACCGGACGTCGGCCAGCAGCACGACCGGGAACTGCCAGATGTCGCGGTCGAGCCCGGCGCGGGTCAGCTCCTCGCGGGCGATCGCGTCCGCGTCGCGCAGGATGTCCAGCCGGTCGCGGGTGACCGCGCCGATGATCCGGATGCCGAGGCCCGGGCCGGGGAACGGCTGCCGCCAGACGATCTCCGACGGCAGGCCGAGCTGCTCGCCCAGCGCGCGGACCTCGTCCTTGAACAGGCTCCGCAGCGGCTCGACCAGCTTGAACTGCAGGTCCTCCGGCAGGCCGCCGACATTGTGGTGCGACTTGATGTTGGCCGCGCCGGTGCCGCCGCCCGACTCCACGACGTCGGGGTACAGCGTGCCCTGGACGAGGAACTCGACCGGCTCCGCCGCGTTCTCGCCGACGATCTCGCGGGCCGCCTCCTCGAACACCCGGATGAACTCGCGGCCGATGATCTTCCGCTTCTCCTCCGGGTCGCTCACCCCGTCCAGCGCGGCGAGGAAGCGGTCCTGCGCGTCCACGACGTGCAGGTTCACCCCGGTCGCCGCGACGAAGTCCTTCTCGACCTGCTCGGGCTCGCCTTTGCGCAGCAGCCCGTGGTCGACGAACACGCAGGTCAGCTGGTCGCCGATGGCGTGCTGGACGAGCGCGCCGGCGACCGCCGAGTCGACGCCGCCCGACAGCGCGCAGATCGCCCGCTTCCCGCCGACCTGCTTCCGGACGGCCTCGATCGACTCGTCCGCGATGTTCACCATCGTCCAGTTCGGCCGGCAGCCCGCACCCTCGTAGAGGAACCGCCGCAGGATCTCCATGCCGTTCTCGGTGTGCAGCACCTCGGGATGGAACTGCACGCCGAAGAAGCCGCGCTCCCGGTCCTCCATCCCGGCGACCGGCGTCACGTCCGTGCTCGCCGTCACCGTGAACCCGGTGGGCGCCTCGCGGACGAAGTCGCGGTGCGACATCCACACCGCCTGCTCGTTCGGCAGCCCCGCGAACAGCATCCCGGGCGAGGTCACCGCGACGGTCGCGCCGCCGTACTCGGCGACGTCGGAGTTCTCCACCGTCCCGCCGAGCGCCTGGGCCATCACCTGGTGGCCGTAGCAGATCCCGAGCGTCGGCACGCCCAGGTCGAACAGGCCGTCCGGCGCCGCCGGAGCCCCCTGCTCGTACACCGACGCCGGCCCGCCGGACAGGATGATCGCCTTCGGCCGCTTGGCGAGCATCTCCGCCGCCGGCATGGTGGACGGCACGATCTCGCTGAACACATGGCACTCACGGACCCGCCGCGCGATCAGCTGCGCGTACTGCGCGCCGAAGTCGACGACGAGAACGGTGTCAAAGGACTGGTCTACGGCCACCAACACGCCTTTCGCACGGGCCCGGAAAGACCTCCAGTCTACGGGGCCCCATCCAGGGCCGATGCGCGCGCCCGGGTCACGCCGGTCACATTGGGCGACTGGCCGAAAACGGTCGGCATCCGTTTACCTTGATCACACGCGCAGCAGGAGTTCTCTCTGATACGTCTTGATAACGCCCTGTGTCCAGTCGCTGTCCGTACGCATTCAGCGTCCTCCCCTAGGAGTGTCGTGAAGCTGCTCGCCGCCGCCGCCCTGATCGCCGCCCTCGTCCCCGCCGTGCCGACCGGTCCGGCCGGCTCGGGCGCCGCGGCCGGGCGAGCACGCCCCGACGCCGGCCCCGCCGACCGCACCGCCGCGGGCTCCGCCTCGGGTCCCGCCGCGGCTCCCGCTGCGCGCCCCGACGCACGCTCCGCCGGCGCGCGCGCCGCGCAGGCCCGCCGCGTCGCCCCGGAGGCCTGCGCCGCGCCGCTGGACCGGTTGCGCCGTCCCGACGCGCACGTGCGGGAGCGCAACACCCTCACACCGGCGGAGTCCGCGAGCGTCGAGCAGCGTCTCGGCCGGGCCCTGGACGGCCTCGGCCTCGGCTCGCTGAACCGCCCGGACGACCAGTCCACCCCGTCCGACCTGCGCGCCGCCGGCAACATCAGCGTGCCGGTGTACTTCCACGTCCTGCACGACGGCTCCGCGGGCAACGTCCCCCCGTCGGTCGTGAAGCGGCAGATCAGCGTGCTGAACGCGTCGTACGGCGGACGGTACGGGGGTGCGAACACGCGCGTGGCCTTCCACCTGAAGAAGATCGACCGCACCGACAAGGCGTCCTGGTTCGACGAGCCGGAGCGCTACGAGGGCACCTACAAGCCGAAGCTCCGCAAGGGCGGCAAGGGAACGCTGAACCTCTACAGCGCCCGCATCGGCGGCGACCTGCTCGGATGGTCGACCTTCCCGTGGAAGTACAAGGCCGAGCCGAAGATGGACGGCGTCACCATCCACTACGGCAGCATGCCGGGCGGCCCGATCGACCACTTCAACCGCGGCTTCAGCGCGACCCACGAGGTCGGCCACTGGCTCGGGCTGTACCACACGTTCCAGGACGGCTGCGGCGGCCAGGGCGACCGGGTGTCCGACACCCCGGCCGAGCGCGACCCCACCAACGGCTGCCCGTCCGGCAAGGACACCTGCCCCGCACGCGGTAATGACCCGATCCACAACTTCATGGACTACAGCTACGACACGTGCATGACGTCGTTCACCGCCGGACAGGGCGCGCGCATGCACAAGGCCTGGGCCGCCTACCGCCGCTGACGATCTCCCACCGCGGCCACGCCACAGGACCGGCCGGCCGGTCGGACAATTCCTCGGCGTGCTGACGCCCCCGCCGCAACCGCGCCTCCCTAGGGCAGACCGCCCAGTCGGGTACTTCCTCGACGTGCTGACGCCCCTCGCCGCGACCGCGCCATCCACTCAAGCCACCGACGTCGTCGGCGGGCATGCTGCGTGGCGCGTCAGCGTGCCTTGTAGGCGGCGAGGAGGCGGTCGGCATCGTCGGCCGGCAACCGGCGCACGGCCTCGCGGATCGTGACGCCGGAGACGTCGGCGATGTGGTCCTGCACCCATGCCGCCACCCAGCCGGGGTCCTTCTTCGACAGCTCTCGTAACACCCACCCCAATGCCTTGCGGATGAAGAACTCGCTCTCCCCTATGAGGGCGTCCCCGTATCCGGTGAGCCGGTCCAGATCCGGTGTTCCGGCCCGGACGCCCGGTAGCAGTGCCAGCAGCGACGTGCGCCGGATCCACAGGCAGGGGTCGCTCACCCACGCGTCCAGGGCCTTCCCCAGATCAGGGAAGCGGAGGACGAGCTTGCCGACCACCTTCTCGGCGAGGTGGTCCACCAACGCCCAGGTCGCCGAGTCGCGGATGAGCCGCTCCGCCACGGCCAGGTCCCCCGGCTCCAGCAGCTCGACCCGCCTGGCCAGCACCTCCACCGCCGCCATGCGAGCCTCGTGGACGGGACGGCCCCCATCTGTCGTCGTCCACAGCGCGTCCACGAGCCCGAGCAGCTCGTCCCGGGCCGGCCTGGCCCTGACCGCCCGCAGCGCCACCTTCCGCAGCGCCGGGACGGGCACCCCGATGTGCACGAGATCGCTCTTCAGGTAGCGCTTCTCGCTGCCGGCGCGCATCGGGTCGGACTGGGCGCGCAGCTCGTCCAGGATCCGGGCGGCCTCGCCCTCGACGTCCATGCCGGCGACGCTACGCGGTCCCTCCGACAATGCGGCGCTCACGCTACATCGCCGGTCCGACAATCCGGCGCTCGCGCTAGGGCACCCGATTCCCCCTTTTCTTCCCCTATTTGTTCAGGTTTGCCAAAGACGCGGCTCTTGTCGGCAATCACCCTTGTTCCAGCGATGACTCCGCTCCCCCGCGCGCCGTCCCCCGGGCGCGCCGCCCCCAAGGAGTTCCATGAAACGCGCTGGAATCGCCACCGCCATCGGCATGCTCGCCGCGTTCACCGCCTACGCGCCGGCAGCCGCCCCCGCCCTCTCGGCCCCCGTCCCGGGCGCGAAGTGCAGCTCCGCGTCCGCCGCCGCGCAGGCCCGCGTCCGCGCGGGCTCCCACGTCACCGAGCGCCATGAACCCGGCGCCGCGAAGGTGGCGGCGATGGAGAAGGACTTCCGTAACCGCCTCGGGCAGCTCGCCACGTCCGGCCGCGTCAAGGCCGCCGCCTCGATGACCGTCCAGGTGCACTTCCAGGTCATCACCAGCGGCAGTACGGGCAGCCTGACCGACGCCACTCTCAACAAGCAGCTGAAGGTCCTCAACGACGCCTACGCGCCCAGCGGAGTCTCCTTCACCCTCGCCTCCGTCAAGCGGACGAACAACCCCGCATGGTTCTCCGACCCCGAGGGCAACGAGACCGCGATGAAGAGCGCCCTCCACACCGGCGGCGCCCAGGACCTCAACCTCTACACCGCCGACCTGGGCGACAGCCTCCTCGGCTGGGCCACCTTCCCCAGCGACTACCGTTCCCATCCCACGATGGACGGTGTCGTCATCCACTACCAGAGCGTCCCCGGCGGTCCGCTGACCAACTACAACGAGGGCGACACCGCCACCCACGAGGTCGGCCACTGGATGGGCCTCTACCACACGTTCCAGGGCGGCTGCAGCGGCCAAGGCGACCGCGTCTCCGACACCCCCGCCGAACAGAGCCCCGCCTCGGGCTGCCCCACCGGCCGCGACACCTGCTCCTCGTCCGGGCTGGACCCCATCCATAACTTCATGGACTACAGCTACGACTCCTGCATGTACGAGTTCACCCCGGGCCAGACCCAGCGCATGCGCGACCAGTGGGCCGCCTACCGCGCCTGACCGGCCCGGTCCCGGCGCCGGAGCCCCGCCCCCTCCGGCGCCGGGCACTCTCCTGCCGCATCGTCAGACGCGCGTGAAAGTGTCGGCATTGGTCAGCGCGGCGTGCGCCCACGGCAGTTTGATCAGCTCGGGCGGCCTCCCCGGCGCCGGCGGCTTCACGGCCGAGTCGGACACGACATGCCACACCGTCTCCAGCCGCCCGTCCCGCAGGAGCCCGGTGAAGGACGCGACGGAGTCGCCCTGCGGTCCCGACCGGCCGAACGCGAAGTGCGCGCACGCGCCGACGTGCAACCCCGTGATCTCGACGTCCTCGCCGGCGAACGCGCTGTCGCCGAGCGCGGTGCGGAACGTCCCTTGCAGCCGGCCGCCGGCGTCATCGGTGACGACCAGCGTCGACCCGTACTGATTGCGCCACGTGCCGACCCAGCTCACAGTGTCGTCGTTGTGCATTCCTCCACGATCGCCCGCGCACCGCCGACGGTCCAGCGGCCTGGACGGCCGCAAGTCCGCCGGCCGGGTCGGCCGGAGTTATCCACAGAATGGCGTTCCACTTCCCCGGGTCCGGCCGGACGGTGAGCATGGGACGCGGTGGGCCTGCCAGGAAGGACCGGCCGCCCTCCGGTTCGGAGGCGGGGACGAACCGGGTCGCGGACCGGTCAGGTGATCTCGACGATCGGAAGGTGGAGTGCCGCTGGAGCATCCGGGGGAACGACGGGATTCTTCGGAAGGACGGGGGTGATTCTTCGATAGGTGCCGCCCAGCTCGGGGCGAGAGTCGGCCTCGCCCCGGTTGGGCCAGAAGGACATCGCGCGCTCGGCCTGCGCGGTGATCGTGAGGGACGGGTTGACGCCGAGGTTGGCGGAGACCGCCGAGCCGTCCACGATGTGCAGGCCCGGATGACCGTACGCCCGGTGGTAGGCGTCGATGACGCCGGACGCGGCGGAGTCGCCGATGGCGCAGCCACCGAGGAAGTGCGCGGTCATCGGGACGTCGAACAGGTCGCCCCAGGTGCCGCCGGCGATCCCGCCGATCTCCTCGCCGATCAGGCGGGTCGCCCGGTGCCCCTCGGGGATCCAGGTGGGGTTCGGCTCCCCGTGCCCCGCCGACGCGCGGACGTCCCAGCCGAACGGCCCCTTCTTCGGGCTCAGGGTGATCGAGTTGTCCCGGGTCTGCATGACCAGCGCGATCACCGTGCGCTCGGACCAGTGCCGCACGTCGAACAGCTGGAGGAGGTCACGGGGGCGGCGCACCGCCTCGCGCGCGAACTTCAGGAGGCGGGGGGTGTGCCGCTCGCCGGGCCGGTCCCCGTCGATCAGGAGGGTCTGCAGTCCGGCGAGGAGGTTCGACCCGCGGCCGTAGCGGACGGGTTCGATGTGGGTCTCGGGAGTCGGATGGAAGGAGGAGGTGATCGCGACGCCCTTGGAGAAGTCCGGGCCCGGCGTGCCGTTGCGGCGGCCGCCGCCCAGGATGGCCTCGGAGTTCGTGCGGGTCAGCGCGCCCAGCCGATCGGACAGGCGCGGGAGCAGACCGGTGCTCTTCAGCTTGTGCAGCAGCTTCTGGGTGCCGTAGGTGCCCGCGGCGAACACCACCTGCTCGGCGGTGAGCGTCCTGCGGTTGCGCCCGAAACGAGCCGGTCCGCACGATCTCGACGGCGTAGCCGCCGCCCGCCAGCGGCTTCACCGAGGTCACGCGGCTGAGCGGCATCACCCGGGCACCGGCCTTCTCGGCGAGGTACAGGTAGTTCTCGGTGAGCATGTTCTTCGCGCCGTGGCGGCAGCCCACCATGCACTCGCCGCACTCCAGGCAGCCGCGGCGGCGCGGGCCCGCGCCGCCGAAGAAGGGGTCGGCGCTCTCGACGCCCGCGCCCCGGCCGAAGTAGACGCCCACCGGGGTCTTGACGAAGGTGCCGGCCGCGCCCATCCGGTCGGCGACCTTCCTCATGACCTTGTCGGCCTCGGTCGTGGTCGGGTTCTCCACGACGCCGAGCATCCGTTTGGCCTGGTCGTAGTAGGGGGCGAGCTCGTCCTGCCAGTCGGTGATGTGCGCCCACTGCCCGTCCTGGAAGAACGGCGCGGGCGGCACGTACAGGGTGTTGGCGTAGTTGAGCGACCCTCCGCCGACGCCCGCGCCGGCCATCACCATGACCCGGCTGGACTTCGCCCCGCGGATGAGGTGCAGCCGCTGCATCCCGGTGAGGCCCAGCGCGGGCGCCCACAGGTAGCGGGAGACGCGCCAGTTCGTCTTCGGCAGCGCCGGGTAGCGGGAGCCGGGGGCGGCGGACGGGGCGGTGTCGAACCGGCGGCCCGCCTCGATCACGCCGACCTTGTACCCCTTCTCGGTCAGCCGCAGCGCCGAGACGCTGCCGCCGAACCCCGACCCGACGACGAGCACGTCGTAGTCGTGCTTCACGGTCATCCCTACTTGATCCGCAGCTTCTTCATCAGCTTGATCCCGGTGGCCATGACGTCGGCGAACCTGTCATAGCCGATGGAGCCGGGGGGCTCGAGGTCCATGATGTGCTGGCTCGCGATGGTCTGCACCTCGGTGAACTTCAGCATGCCCTCAGAGCCGTGCCGGCGGCCCACGCCGGACTGCTTCATCCCGCCCATCGGCGAGTCGTAGGACGCGTACGCGGCACCGTACCCGTCGTTGATGTTGACGGTGCCGGCCTGCAGCCGCGCGGCGACACCGCGGGCCCGCGAGGGGTTCTTGGTCCACACCGAGGCGTTCAGGCCGTAGGGGGTGTCGTTGGCGCGCGCGATGACCTCGTCCTCGTCCCGGTACTTGTAGACCGCGACGA
Source organism: Actinomadura sp. NTSP31 (assembly GCF_041951385.1). Lineage (NCBI taxonomy): Bacteria > Bacillati > Actinomycetota > Actinomycetes > Streptosporangiales > Thermomonosporaceae > Actinomadura > Actinomadura sp. NTSP31. Next base: position 20,792 of record NZ_JBGNUT010000024.1, read on the forward strand.
CCGGGCCGAACGTCTCGTTGGCGCACAGGTCCATGTCGCCGGTGACGTCGGCGAGGAGGGTCGGCTCGTAGAACAGCGGGCCGATGTCCGGGCGGACCTTGCCGCCGGCGAGGACGGTCGCGCCCTCCTTGACGGCCTGGTCGACGTGCCGCGTCACCGCGTCCAGCTGGCGCTGGTAGGTCAGCGAGCCCATCTCGGCCTCGAAGTCGAGCCCGGTGCCGAGCTTCATCCCCTTCACCAGCTCGACCAGGCGCGGGACGAACCGGTCGTAGATGTCCTCGTGGACGTACATCCGCTCGATCGAGATGCACAGCTGCCCCGCGTTGGTGAAGCACGCCCGGACGGCGCCGCGCGCGGTCCGCTCGACGTCGGCGTCCGCCATCACGATCATCGGGTTCTTGCCGCCGAGCTCCAGCGAGTACGAGACCAGCCGGGGCGCGACCCGCTCGGCGATCGCCTTGCCGCCGCGGGTGGAACCGGTGAACGACACGTAGTCGGCGTCGTCGAGCAGCGGGTCGCCGATCTCCCCCGGGTCGCCGACGACGATCTGCCACAGGTCGCGCGGCAGCCCCAGGGAGACCAGCAGGTCCAGCACCCACAGGCTGGACAGGCACGTCTGGGTGTCGGGCTTGTGGATCACCGCGTTGCCCGCCATCAGCGCCGGCGCGATGTCACTGGCGCCGAGCGCGAACGGGTAGTTCCACGGCGCGATCAGCGCCACGACGCCCTTGGGGTGCCGCAGCTCCCGCACGCGGGTGAGGCCCGGCATCATGCCCTGCCTGCGGTGCGGCTTCAGCAGCTTCCCCGCCCGCCGCGCGTAGTAGAGCGAGCACAGCGCCACGTCGAGGAACTCCTCCATCGCGTGGCGGCGGGCCTTGCCGGTCTCCAGCTGGATGACGTCGAGGATCTCCTCGCGCCGCTCGACCAGCGCGTCCGAGAGCCTCAGGAAGGGCTTGACGCGCTCGCTCACCGGGAGCGCGGCCCACGCGCGCTGCGCCTCGCGGGCCCGCTCGTAGGCGGCCCGGACGTCGTCCGCGCCGGACAGCGGGACCGTCGCGAGCGGCTCGCCCGTGAACGGGGTGGGGATCGTGACCGTCTCGGCGCCGCTCGCTGCGACATGGGAGGCCAGCCGATCGATCAGGGACTGCGGGAGCGCGTGCTCTGCCTCGCCTTTGGCAGGGACCGTCGGGGATGCCATGCAGGCAGCGTATGACCCCCTGGCCATTTTTGGCTACCCGCAGGTAACAGGCCACTTGCCGTGAAATGCCCCACCTTCGTGGGGTTTCTTCTGCCGGCAGTGACAACCGCCCACCGAACGGACCGTTCCAACCCGGGCAGAGTTGCGCAACTCCGGGACTGACCGCGCCCGACCGGTGTATTCCGAGAACAGGAGGAGAATCCGGCGCCCATCCCGCCGCCCCCGGACGTCCGCTGCCGCGCTTCCGGGGGCGCCGTGGACGCGCGCCATGGCAGCGGAGGGAACAGCACATGAACGACGCCCACGGCGACCTACGGCCCGAGGGTGACCCGACGGACGCGAGCGACATCCGCTCCCCGCGCCCGCCCGGCGGCGGCAGCCCCATCCCGTCCGCACCCCCCACCGAGACCACCGCGCCCGCCGGCACGGCCACGCTGCCGGGCGGCCCCGCCGGCGGCTCCGACCGCCCCGCCCCGGCCGGAGGCACGACGACCGTCCCGTCCGGCTCTCGCGGCGTCCAAGCCGAGACCGCGGGCCGCGGGACCCCGCTCGCCGGAACCTCACCCGATCGCGGCGCCGGCGGAGCGATCGCCACCACGACCCGTCCAGGCGAGGTGGAAACTCTCGCCGAGGACCCGGGCGAGCCGTCCCCGCGCCCCTCCGTCCCTCCCGCTCGAGTGGGCGAACCCGAGGGCGGAAACCTGTCTCCCGGTGGGCCCCGGCCCCCGGGCTTCGGCGGCGGGCCGTTGACCAGGGAGCCGCGGACGTTCCAGCGGGACACCGGCCAGGACGGCCGGCAGCCCGCCCGCGGAACGGCACCAGGGGGGCAGGTCAGCGCGCGGCAGGAGCGCCGGGAGCAGACGCGGACCGCGCTGCTGTCGGCGGCCGAACGCCTGTGGGCGGAGCGCGGCATCCACGGTGCCTCGCTCGACGACATCGCCGCGGCGGCCGGGCTGACCAAGGGGGCGGTGTACTCCAACTTCGCCGGGAAGACGGATCTGCTGCTGGCCCTGCTCGAACGGTTCACCAGCGACCGGCTCGGCACGGACGTCTGCGACGAGCTGCGGTCGGCCGACCAGTCGCGCGATGAGGACGAGCGCACCGGCCGCGGCGCCGCGCGCGACGGTTCCGACGACCGCGCGCGCAGGCTCGCACTCCTGCTGGTGGAGTTCTGGCTCTACGGCATGCGCGACTACGCGGCGGGCTGGCGGATCGCCGACTGGTACGCCGAGCGCCGTGCCCACATGGCCAGCGAACTGCGGGATGTGGACGGCATCGCCCCGTCCGAGCGCGCGGCCCTCGCCATGGCGCTGGACTTCGGGCTCGCCTTCCAGCACCTGCTCGACCCCGACCGCGTGCCTGCGGACCTGTACTCGACCGGCATCGACCTCATGCTCGGCCGCGCCGCCTCCTGATCACCACCCCAGCCACACCCCACCAACCCAGCAGCGCACCCGGCGGGGTGAGGCCACCTGACGGGCGGGCCTCACTAGCCCAGCGGGGGATCTCCAAGCTGGTGTGGGTGGTCTTCGGGGACGACCGGGATGCGTCTCGTGCTTGGGCCCATCAAGCAGACGGTGAGGGGCCGTCGGTGGGCAATCTGCACTCGGCTGCGAAGCCAGGTTTCTGCGGGGCCTGGCTTCGCAGCAGGGCTACGCGGTGGAACCACCGGAAGACAGAAGCCTTGCGGTGCGCACGGCGACACGGCCCGGTACAGGCCCCCGACGCAGGCGTTAGGCGAAGGTCGCCGAGCTGATCCCTGCGTTTGGCTGGGGACGCCAGTAGCCAGACCCCTGCGATGGGAGGCCACCAGTAGCCGGGGCCCCTGCGATAGGCGGAGGTCGCCGGACCGGGGCCCTGCGTTGGGCCGGGGACGCCAGTGGCCGGGACCTTGCGTTAGGCGGGGGACGTCGGTCGCCGGGACTGATGGTTGGCGGGTTATGGGGTTGCTGTGGGGACGATGTCGGGGGCGCCTCGGCGGCTGGCGTCGGCTTCCTGGTCGTCGTCCTTGGCCTGGGAGGCGCGTTCGGCCTCGACGCGCTTGCGGTAGTACTCGATCTCGCGGTCGCGCTGCTTCTTGGACCAGCCGAGGACGGGCGCGAGGAGGTCGGCGGCCTCCTGGGCGACGCCGACGCCGCGGTCCCACGTCTCGATGGAGATGCGGGTGCGGCGGGCGAGGACGTCGTTGAGGTGCCGGGCGCCCTCGTGCGAGGCGGCGTAGACGACCTCGGCGCGCAGGTAGTCGTCGGCGCCGCTCAGCGGCTTGCCGAGGTCGGGCTTGTCGGAGATCAGCTCGAGCAGGTCGTCGGTGAGGGTGCCGTAGCGGCGCAGCAGGTGCTCGACGCGGGCGACGTGCACGCCGGAGCGGGCGCCGAGGCGGTGGCGGGCGTTCCACATGGCCTGGAACCCGTCGCCGCCGACGAGCGGGATCCGGTCGGTGCAGGACTCGGGGATCTTGCCGTCGAGACCGTGGGCGACGGCGTCGATGGCGTCCTTGGCCATGACGCGGTAGGTGGTGTACTTGCCGCCCGCGACCAGGACGAGGCCGGGGACGGGGTGCGCGACGACGTGCTCGCGGGACAGCTTGGACGTCTCGTCGGTCTCGCCGGTGAGCAGGGGCCGCAGCCCCGCGTACACGCCTTCGACGTCGTCATGGGTGAGCGGCGTCGTCAGGACGGTGTTGACGTGGTCGAGGACGTACTCGATGTCGGCCCTGGACGCGGCGGGGTGGGCCCGGTCGAGGTCCCAGGCGGTGTCGGTGGTGCCGATGATCCAGTGCCGTCCCCACGGGATGACGAACAGCACGGACTTCTCGGTGCGCAGGATGATCCCGGTCGAGGAGTGGATGCGGTCCTTCGGGACGACGAGGTGGATGCCCTTGGACGCCTTGACGTGGATCTGGCCGCGCCCGCCGACGAGCTCCTGGATGTCGTCGGTCCAGACGCCGGTGGCGTTGACGACCTGCTTGGCGCGGACCTCGCTGGTCGTGTTGCCTTCGAGGTCGCGGATGCGCAGGCCGGTGACGCGCTCGCCCTCGCGCAGGAAGCCGACGACCTGGGTGCGGGACGCGATCTGGGCGCCGTACTCGGCGGCGGTGCGCAGCAGCGTCATGACGAAGCGGGCATCGTCGACCTGCGCGTCCCAGTACTGGATGGCGCCGGTGAAGGCGTCCTTGCGAAGGGACGGCGCGAGCCGCAGCGCGCCGCGGCGGGTCAGGTGCTTGTGGTGCGGGACGCCCCGCGACATGCCCATCTGCAGCGACAGCAGGTCGTAGAGGGCGACGCCGGCGCCGAAGTACGCGCGTTCCCACACGTGGTGGGTGGTCGGCAGCAGGAACGGGACGGGACGCACCAGGTGCGGCGCGATCTGCTGGAGCAGCAGGCTGCGCTCGGTGAGCGCCTCGCGGACCAGGTCGAAGTTGTACTGCTCCAGGTAGCGCAGCCCGCCGTGGATCAGCTTGGACGACCGCGAGGACGTCCCGGACGCGTAGTCGCGGGCCTCGACCACCGCGACCGTGAGGCCGCGGGTGGCCGCGTCGAGCGCGGCTCCGGCCCCGACGATCCCGCCGCCGACGACCACGACGTCGAACTCCTCGCGCGCCATCCGGTCGAGCGCGGCGGCACGTTCGGCAGGGCCGAGCCGTGAGCTGCCGAGCCCGGTCACAGGTGATCCCGTCATCGCGATTCCCCCCAGATCGGTTCGTTCTACGAGCAGTACCTACCCAACAGTAGGGACAGGTCCACCCGCACGACGCCCGATTCGGCGTGGGGTCGCTCTCAGTCGGTGGACCGGCGCGGCGCCACCACCACCTGTACCCGCTGGAACTCCTTCAACTCCGTGTAGCCGGAGGTCGCCATCGCGCGGCGCAGCGCGCCGATCAGGTTCATCGAGCCGTCCGCGACGTGCGAGGGGCCGTGCAGGATCTGCTCCAGCGAGCCGATGGTGCCGAGGTTCAGGCGGGCGCCGCGCGGGACGTCGCCGTGGTGGGCCTCGCTGCCCCAGTGGTAGCCGCGGCCGGGCGCCTCGCTGGAGCGGGCGAACGGCGAGCCGACCATGACGGCGTCGGAGCCGCAGGCGAACGCCTTGGCGATGTCGCCGCTGTTGGTCATGCCGCCGTCGGCGATGACGTGCACGTACCGTCCGCCGGACTCGTCCATGTAGTCGCGGCGGGCGGCGGCGACGTCGGCGACGGCGGTGGCCATCGGGACGGCGACGCCGAGGACGGTCCGGGTGGTGTGCCCGGAGCCGCCGCCGAACCCGACGAGCACGCCGGCGGCGCCGGTGCGCATCAGGTGCAGCGCGGCGGTGTAGGTGGAGCAGCCGCCGACGATGACGGGGACGTCGAGGTCGTAGATGAACTGCTTGAGGTTGAGCGGCTCGGCGCGTCCGGACACGTGCTCGGCGGACACGGTGGTGCCGCGGATGACGAACAGGTCGACGCCCGCGTCGATGACGGCCTTGTGGAACTGGGCGGTGCGCTGCGGGGACAGCCGCGCCGCGACGGTGACGCCGGCGTCGCGGATCTCCTGGATCCGGCGGCCGATCAGCTCCTCCTTGATCGGCGCGGTGTAGATCTCCTGGAGCCGGCGGGTGGCGGCGGCGTCGTCCAGCCCGGTGATCTCGGCGAGCAGCGGCTCGGGGTCCTCGTAGCGGGTCCACAGGCCTTCGAGATCGAGCACGGCGAGGCCGTCCATCCGGCCCATCGCGATCGCGACGGCGGGGCTGACCACGCTGTCCATCGGCGCGACGACCAGCGGCATCTCGAACCGGTAGGCGTCGATCTGCCAGGCGACGCTGACCTCCTCCGGATCGCGCGTGCGGCGCGACGGGACGATGCCGATGTCGTCGAAGGCGTACGCCCGCCGGCCGCTCTTGCCCCGGCCGATCTCCACCTCAGCAGCCACTGCGCCCTTCCTCCACCTCGCGGACAAGCCAGTGTTCCCGCCGGCGGCGGGAACAAGCCCCGCAAGAGCTTACGGCAGGTCGCGGCGCACCCCGCGACCAGGACGGATCCGGCACCGGCCGCGGCGGCGGGAGGGCCCGGTCCACGGCCGCGGGAGGGCCCGGCCGCGGGGGCCGGGCGGGCCGGGGTCAGCGGCCCTGGTAGTTGGGGGCCTCGACGGTCATCTGGATGTCGTGCGGGTGGCTCTCGCGCAGGCCGGCGGGGCTGATGCGCATGAGCTGGCCGCGCTCCTGCAGCTCGGGGATCGTGCGGGTCCCCGCGTACCACATCGACTGGTGGAGGCCGCCGACGAGCTGGTGGGCGACGTTGGCGAGCGGGCCGCGGTAGGGCACCTGCCCCTCGACGCCCTCGGGGATCAGCTTCTCCTCGGCGCTGACGTCGGCCTGCGCGTAGCGGTCCTTGGAGTAGGAGGCGCCGCGCTCGCGGTTGCGCATCGCGCCGAGCGAGCCCATCCCCCGGTACGACTTGTACTGCTTGCCGTGCACGAAGATCAGCTCGCCCGGGGACTCCTCGACGCCGGCGAGCAGGCTGCCGAGCATCACCGTGTCGGCGCCCGCGACCAGGGCCTTGGCGATGTCGCCGGAGTACTGCAGGCCGCCGTCGCCGATCACCGGCACGCCGGCCTCCTTGGCGGCGCGGGACGCCTCGAAGATCGCGGTGAGCTGCGGGACGCCGACGCCGGCGACGATCCGGGTGGTGCAGATCGAGCCGGGCCCGACGCCGACCTTGACCGCGTCCGCGCCCGCGTCGATCAGCAGCTTCGCGCCCGCGTAGGTGGCGACGTTCCCGCCGACGACCTGGACGGACGCGTTCGCCTTGATCGTGGCGATGGTGTCGGCGACGCCCTTGGAGTGGCCGTGCGCGGTGTCCACGACGACCACGTCGGTGCCGGCCTCGATGAGCGCCTGCGCGCGCTTGATCGCGTCCTCGCCGACGCCGACCGCGGCGGCGACGAGCAGCCGGCCGTCGGCGTCCTTGGTGGAGTCGGGGTACTGCTCGCTCTTGGTGAAGTCCTTGGTGGTGATCAGGCCCTTGAGCCGGCCGTCGGCGTCCACGAGCGGGAGCTTCTCCACCTTGTTGCCCGCCAGCAGCCGGAACGCCTCGTCGCGCGACACGTCCACCGGCGCGGTGATCAGCGGCATCGGGGTCATGACCTCGCGCACCGAACGGGACAGGTCGGACTCGAAGCGCATGTCGCGGTTCGTCACGATGCCGACCAGGACGCCCCGCACGTCCGTCACCGGCACGCCGGAGATCCGGTAGCGGGCGCAGAGCGCCTCGACGTCGGCGAGGGTCGCGTCCGGCAGGCAGGTCACCGGGTTGGTGATCATCCCGGCCTCGGACCGCTTGACCCGGTCGGCCTTGCCCGCCTGCTCCTCGATCGACATGTTGCGGTGCAGCACGCCGATGCCGCCCTGCCGCGCCATCGCCACCGCCGTGCGGGCCTCGGTCACCGTGTCCATCGCCGCCGACACCAGCGGGATCCGCAGCGAGATCTCCCGGGTCAGCCGCGTCGTGGTGTCGGCCTCCCCCGGCTGCAGGTCGGAGTAGCCCGGCAGCAGCAGCACGTCGTCGAAGGTCAGGCCCTGCGGGAGGAACTTGGCGGGCTCGGCGGCGGGGTTCATGGTTGCCTTCCCTTGTGGTGGCATCGAGTGGCGGCGGTATCCGGCCAGGTCACGGCGACCCTGTCCCCATGGTAGGCCGTCGTCCCGCGCCGGGACCGGCTGTTGCGGACACCGGGCACGTGTCCTTGATGACACCCCGTAACGCGCGCCGCGCCCGCCCGCATTCCCCGCCGGACGGGACCTCCCCGCCCCGGATGCGCCGCGGCGCCGGGCACGCAGGGTAGTTGTTCGCGCACGGAGGAGACCGGGGGGTGCACCTGGCGGGGCGGTGCGCAGTAGCGTGGACTCGTGCACGACGATGCCCCGCTCGACCCGTTCGCCGGAGACCCGGAGGATCCGGCGGCGTCGCTCGGCGACCCCCGCGAGGAGGCCGCCCCGCTGAGCGTGGCCGAGCGCGAGGACGTGCTGGCCGACCTCGCCGACCTGGAGGTCTTCCGGGCGCTGCTGGAGCCGCTCGGGGTCCGCGGCCTCACCGTCGACTGCGCCGACTGCGGCAAGCTGCACTACATCGACTGGGACCTGCTGCACGGCAACCTGCGCCACCTGCTCGACCAGGGGCTGCCCCGGGTGCACGAACCCGCCCTGTCCCCCGACCCCGTCGACTACGTGAGCTGGGAGTACGCCCGCGGCTACGTCGACGGCGTGATCGACAGCGAAGAGGGCCGCGACGAGAACTGACCGGCGTCCGGAACGAAGCGGAAGCCGACGGTCGGTCGCCCTTGCCGGGAGTCTTAGGGGGCGCCCCCCAAGAAAGTGACTCAGCCCTGGTCGGGGGCTTCGTAGTGGTGCATGCGCTTTTCGGCGCGTCTGCGGATGTCCTCGATGGTGCGGCGCGTGTCGTCGTCGGACGGGGCGGACGGGCGGACCGTCGGGGTGACGCGCGGCGCCCGCGTGCGGTGCGGCGCGGCGCGGTGCGGGCGGCCGGGGGCACGGAGGAGGTGCTCCAGGTTCCGTTTGATGCGGTCGTAGTCCTGGTGGCCCGCGTCCTCGGCGGCGGGAGTTCCGGTGGCGGGGCCGGCCGGAGCGGGCGCGGACGAAGGCGCGGGCGCCTTGGCGCCGGAGGTCTGCGGCGTGCGGAGCGGGGCGTGGGTGCCCGCGTCGATGTCCCTGGCGCCGGGTTCGGCGCGGCCGGTCACGCCGGCGCCGGCGGGCGGGGACGCCGCGGCGCGGTCGGTGACGCCGCCGCCGGCGGCGGCGACGCCGGTGCTGGCCAGCACCGCGCCGGCGACGCCGAGCGCGACGATGGTGCGGGGCCCGCGGCGGCGCGGCCCGGGGCCGGGGGTGGACGGCGGCGCGCCGGGGCCCGGGTCGGGCGGGGCGGCGGCGTCGCGTCCGGAGCCGGGTTCGTCGACGTCGGCGATCAGCGCGCGCAGCAGCCGGACGGCCGGGTCGGCCGCGCCCTCCTCGTCGGGGCGGGCGTGCTCGGCGGCGGGACGGTCAGCCGGAGAACGGGCGGCGGAGCCGGCAGCGCGCCGCGCCGCCAGCGCGTCGATGATCGCGTCGGTACGGCGCACCGCGCCGAGGTCGGCGAGCAGGGTCACCGCCGGGGCCGGCGGCCGGCCGGCCGGCTCGCGGGTCCCGCCGCGGTGCGAAGGCCCGACCGGATCCGGGGCGCCAGGGCTCCGCTCCGTCAAGCGATCGACTCCTCTCTGGCCATCGCGCGGAGCCGGGCCAGGGCCCGGTGCTGCGCGACCCGTACCGCCCCCGCGGACATGCCCAGCACATTACCGGTCTCCTCCGCCGACAGGCCCGCCACCACGCGCAGCAGGACCAGCTCGCGCTGGTGTTCGGGGAGCCGCGTGAGCAGGTCGCGGGCGCGCTGCGCCTCGATGTAGCGGACCACCGTCTCCTCGGGACCGGGACGGTCGTCGGGGCCGTCCGGCAGGTCCTCGGTGGGCACGGCCGCGCGGACCGCGCTGCGCAGCGCGTCCGCGATCTTGTGCGCGGCGATGCCGAAGACGAAGGACGCGAACGGCCGGCCCATGTCGCGGTAGCGGGGCAGCGCCGACAGCACCGCGATGCAGACCTCCTGGGCCACGTCGTCGGCGATGTGGTACTGCCCGGAGACCCGGCCGAGCCGGGCGCGGCAGTACCGCACGATCATCGGGCGGACCTCGGCGATGAGCACCTCGATGGCGCCCGGGTCGCCCTGCACGGCGAGGTTGGCCAGTTCCCTGAGGTCGCCGCCGCCCTCGTTCGCCGCCCGCAGCACGCGCATCCGGCGGCCGGTGTCGTGGCGCGGCGGAGGGGCCGGTCCTCCCGAGGGCTCGGCAGCGCGCGCGGTCATGGTCCCGGCGTAGCTTCCCTCGGTCACGTCAAGCATGATGCCCAGCACCGCCGGGCGTGTCGCCACTGTCGTCGGCAACGGAATGGTCACAGTGCGGGGACGAGGACGAAAATACCACGCATTGCGGTCAGCCGACCGCCCAGAGTGCCGAAATCGTCCCTCCGGCGCCGAAGATCCGGCGGGACGGCGAAGGCCCCCGCCCGGTGAGGGGCGGGGGCCGACACGATCTTCTGGGGCGGGCGAGCCGCACGCCCGCCCCAGGGGAAGATCAGTGGCCGTGACCGTGGCCGTGCCCGTGGCCGCCGGCCGCCGGCTCCTCGTCCTCGGGCTTCTCCACGACGAGCGCCTCGGTGGTGAGCAGCATGCCCGCGATCGACGCGGCGTTGGTGACGGCCGAACGGGTCACCTTCACCGGGTCGATGACGCCCTGGGCGATCAGGTCGCCGTACTCGCCGGTGGCGGCGTTGTAGCCGTGGCCCGGCTGCAGCTCCTGCACCTTGGAGACGACGACGTAGCCCTCCTGGCCGGCGTTCTCGGAGATCCAGCGCAGCGGCTCGACCAGCGCGCTGCGGACCGCGGCGGCGCCGGTGGCCTCGTCGCCGGACAGGCCGAGGGCGTCGAAGCCCTCCTTGGCCACGTGCACCAGCGCGCTGCCGCCGCCGGACACGATGCCCTCCTCGATCGCCGCGCGGGTCGCCGAGATGGCGTCCTCGAGGCGGTGCTTCTTCTCCTTCAGCTCCACCTCGGTGGCGGCGCCGACGCGCAGCACGCAGACCCCGCCGGCCAGCTTGGCCAGCCGCTCCTGCAGCTTCTCGCGGTCCCAGTCGGAGTCGGAGTTCTCGATCTCGACCTTGATCTGGTTGACGCGCGCGTTGATCTCGTCCGCGGAGCCCTCACCGTCGACGATGGTGGTGGCGTCCTTGGTGACGGTGATGCGGCGGGCGCGGCCGAGGTCCTCCAGGCCGATCGAGTCGAGCTTGAGGCCGATGGCCTCGCTGACGACCTGGCCGCCGGTGAGGGTGGCCATGTCGCCCAGCATCGCCTTGCGGCGGTCGCCGAAGCCCGGCGCCTTGACGGCGACGGAGGTGAAGGTGCCGCGGATCTTGTTGGCGACGAGCAGCGCCAGGGCCTCGCCCTCGACGTCCTCGGCCACGACCAGCAGCGGCTTCTTGGTCTGGGCGACCTTCTCCGCCAGCGGCAGGAACTCCTGCACGTTGGAGATCTTGCCGTCCACGATGAGCACGTAGGCGTCCTCCAGGACGGCCTCCATGCGCTCGGGGTCGGTGACCATGTGCGGGGACAGGTAGCCCTTGTCGAACTGGAGGCCTTCGGTGAACTCCAGCTCGAGGCCCATGGTGTGGGCCTCCTCGACGGTGATGACGCCGTCCTTGCCGACCTTGTCGAACGCCTCGGCGATCAGCTCGCCGATCTGCGCGTCCTGCGCGGAGATGGTGGCGACGTGCGCGATCTCGCCCTTCTCGTCGACCTCGCGGGCCGACTTCAGGAGCTGGTCGGACACGTACTGGGCGGCCGCGTCGATGCCGCGCTTGAGGCTGAGCGGCGAGGCGCCGGCGGCCACGTTGCGGACGCCCTCGCGGACCAGGGCCTGCGCGAGGACGGTCGCCGTGGTGGTGCCGTCGCCCGCGATGTCGTTGGTCTTGGTCGCCACTTCCTTGGCGAGCTGGGCCCCGAGGTTCTCGTAGGGGTCCTCCAGCTCCACCTCGCGGGCGATGGTGACGCCGTCGTTGGTGATGGTCGGCGCGCCGAACTTCTTGTCGATGACGACGTTGCGGCCGCGCGGGCCGATCGTCACCTTGACGGCGTCCGCGAGAGCGTTGACGCCGCGCTCAAGAGCCCGGCGAGCGTCCTCCTCGAACTCCAGGATCTTCGCCATGGGGATACTCCTATGTCACGCGATCCGCCCCGGCCGCCCCGCCGGTGGGCGGCGCGGGCCGGGGCGGGCGCATCACGTCTCGGTGATTACTTCTCGATGACCGCGAGCACGTCGCGGGCCGAGAGGACGAGGTACTCCTCGTTGTTGTACTTGACCTCGGTGCCGCCGTACTTGCTGTACAGCACGATCTCGCCGACCTTGACGTCGACGGGGACGCGCTCGCCCTTGTCGTCGACGCGGCCCGGGCCGACGGCGAGGACGGTGCCCTCCTGGGGCTTCTCCTTGGCGGTGTCCGGGATCACCAGGCCGGAGGCGGTGGTGGTCTCGGCCTCAAGCGGCTGGACGACGATGCGGTCCTCGAGCGGCTTGAGAGCAACCTTGGTGGCGGTCGTCACGATCTGACCTCCCCTTCGATTGGTCCTCGGCCGGCCATGGCTGGCCGACCGGCACATGTGACAGAAGAGGCGACCCTGGACCGGCCTGTCGTCGCGGGTGCCAGACCGAACCTTTGTCGCTGTGTTGGCACTCTCGAGCTGAGAGTGCCAGTCGTGAGACTATGCCGTGCCCGTTTGCCCGTCAACACGGACACGGACGCACGCCCCCCGGCGTTCCGGGCCGTTCACCCGCCGATCATCCGCGCGCCGCGGCCGATACCGTCCAGGCATGGACATCGCGTCGTTCCGGGAGCTGCTCGGCCCCGCCGGCCAGGCACTTCTCGCGGAGGCGGGCGAAGCGGACGTCTCGGAGGCGGGGCTGCTGGGCACCGCGTCCCGGCTGCGCGAGCGGTACGGGGCGGACCTCGTGGCGGCGGCGCTGACCCAGGTGCGGCTCCGGCGGCGCGCGGAGGCCAAGTTCGGCCCCGACGCGGGCCGCATGTACTTCACGCAGGCGGGGCTGGAGCAGTCGACGCGCGCGAACGTCGCGGCGCATCGCGCGCGGCGGTTCGCCACCGTGCTGCCCTCCGGCGCGCGCGTCCTGGAACTGGGGTGCGGCATCGGTGCCGACCTTACGGCGCGTTCCAGGGTGGGTCTTACCGGAGACGGCGTCGAGCGCGATCCGCTGACGGCCGAAGTGGCGAAGGCCAACGTGACGGCTCTCGAGTTGGACGGCCTCGCGCGCGTGCGCGTAAGCGATGCCGTGGAAGAGGACCCGGACGGGTACGCCGCCGTGTTCGCCGACCCCGGACGCCGGACGGCCCGGGGCCGCGTCTTCGACCCCCGCTCCTACGAACCGCCGCTGGACACCGTCCTGGATCTCGCGGGGCGGGCGCCCGCCGCCTGCGTCAAGGTCGCGCCCGGCATCCCGCACGAGGCGGTGCCCGAGGGCGCGGAGGCGGAGTGGGTGTCGGTCGGCGGCGACGTCAAGGAGGCCGCCCTGTGGCTGGGCGGCCTCGCCGGAGAGGTCGGACGCCGCGCCACGCTCCTGCCGCCCGATGGGGACGCGTGCACGCTGGTCCCGGCGGCCGGGCTGGGCGATCCGGACGTCCGCCCGTGGGGCCGCTACCTCTACGAACCGGACGGGGCCGTCATCCGGGCCCATCTCGTGGCGGAGGTCGCGGACCTGGTCGGCGGCGGGCTCGCCGACCCGCGCATCGCCTACGTCACCTCCGACGAGCTGCGCCCGACGCCGTTCGCGTCCGCGTACGAGGTCGAGGACGTGCTGCCGTTCTCGGTGAAGCGCATCAAGGCCGAGCTGCGGCGCCGGGAGGCCGGCGTGCTGACGGTCAAGAAGCGCGGGTCGGCGGTCGACGTCGACCGGCTCCGCCGCGACCTCGGCTTCGGCGGGCGGCGGGGCGGGTACGGCGCCGCCGAGGCGACGGTGGTGGTGACGCGGGTCGGCCGCGACCCGGTCGCGCTGCTCGCCCGTCCCGTCCGCGCGGCCGACCCGCCCAGGGAGGGCCGCGCCCGCTAAACGGTCCAAAGATCTTCCGCGCGGCACCGCAACGCCAAGGGCGCCCGCGCGACGCACCATGCCCGCGCAAATCATTAGCCCTTTCCGGCATTGCGTTCACCAGGGATTACGGGTGCCCGGCAAGGCGGTTGCGGCGGGCGACCAAACGGCGTTCCGAGATCAACGGGCGGGGAAACACCAAGGCAGGTTCAGCGATCGGGTTCCGGGCTCCCACGAATGCCGGGCCGGAATGGCGCCCGGCCCGGCGGGCGGCGCCGCGTCCGGCCGGTGCGCGCCGGCGGGCGGCACCGGGAAGGCGGCGCGGGAACTGCCGATGTTGGACGAGATGTACGGACAGACTGCCCGCCGCGAGCCGTCCGGCGGCGGGCGGCGCAACGGCCGGGCAGCGGAACCGATCCCCACAATTGCCCAGAAGCCCTCGAATCACGGATATCACCGTATGGCCGGTGATCACCGTCAATCCCCGCCAGTGGGATAACAGGCGCATTCCGCAGAACCCGCGACGTTCCCTGCTACCCGTTATAGCGGCGCTTCACACGCACTACAGTGGCGACTTCACGATTCATTGCCGTGCGCCATTTCGACGCGTCCGGCACACGAAGGAGCATCGGGTGGAAACGAATCACAACTTCCTGCAGACGGGGGGTCAACCGGTCTCGGATCGGATGCGGGAGTTGCTCGCCCGTGCGGCGCAGGACCACGTCTATGAACAGCGCTCACAGGGTCAGGTCCTGGACGAGATCCGCCAGCGGCTGGAGGGTATGGAGTGGCTGCTCCGCGAGGTCCGCGAGCGCGAGATCAGCGGGCTGACCGGGCAGCTCGACACCGTGCGCGGGCAGGTCGACGAGCTGGTCGGCAAGCCCCCGGAGTGGGCCGAGGGGCTGGCCGAGCACATCGACGGCCTCGGCGAGCGGGTCAAGCCGGTCGCCGAGCTGCCCGCGCTGTGGGCCGACGTCGGCGTCGTCGCCGAGAACGTCGACGAGGGCCTGACCCGCATCCAGGCCGTCCTGGACTCCGCGCAGCACATCACCGACGCCACCCAGCAGGCGTCGCAGCGCATGGAGGAGATGACCAAGCGGCTGGACAAGCTCCAGGGCAGCATGGAGGCCGCGTCCGTCCGCTTCAACCGGCTGGACAAGTCGCTGGCCGAGCTCGGGCACCGGTCCGAGCGGCTGGAGCACTCGATCAACGGCGTCACGGCGCGGGTCGACCAGGCCCTCGGCGAGATGGCCGAGCGGATGGAGCAGGGGCTGGAGGCGGTCAACGGCCGGGTCGAGGGCGTCGGCGGCCGGCTGGACGGGCTGGACGGGCGGCTGGACGGGGTCGACGGGCGCCTCGAGGGCCTGTCGGGCAAGCTGGAGGGCGTGGACGGCCGGTTCGAGAGCATCGAGGGCCGGATCGACGGCGTGGGCGAGCGGATCGGCCGGCTGCCGGCCACGCTGGAGATCGCGGAGCTGCACCGCGTGGTGGGCGAGCTGGCCCGCCGTCCGATGATGGACCACAGCGACCGGTTCGACGCGCTGGAGAAGCACCTGGCCGACGCGGTCGACCCGCTGATCGAGGAGCTGCGCGCCCGGCCCGACCGCGACGAGGTCAAGGCCACGATGTCGCAGATCGCCGAGACGGCCTACAGCGACGTCGCCAAGCGCATGGACGAGTTCTCCCGCCGGTTCGAGGACGTGCACGACGACGTGCGCAAGCGGATCGAGGGCATTCACGAGGAGGTCGCCAAGCGGGTCGACGTGGCCCTGGAGGAGTTCACCACGCAGGTCGACATCGTGTCCCGCCGGGTGGAGTCGGTGCACATCGACGTCACCAAGCAGGTCGAGTCCGTGCATCACGAGGTGGCGAGGCAGGTCAGCGGGGTGCACGACGACTTCGGCAAGCGGATCGGCGACATCCACGAGGACGTCACCCGGCAGGTCGGCAGCATCCACGACTCCGTCGCCAAGCAGGTCGCCGGCATGCAGGAGGACGTGGCCCGGCAGGTCGGCGGGGCGCAGGAGGAGTTCGGCCGGCGGGTGGACGGCGTGCAGGACGAGGTGACGCGGCGGGCCGAGTCGGTGCAGGCGGAGTTCGCCAAGCGCTTCTCGCACGTGCAGGACGAGGTCGGCCGCAAGGTCGACGGCGTCCACGACGATGTGTCCAAGCAGGTCAACGCGGTGCACGAGGACGTGCTGAAGCGGCTGTCCACGCTGGAGGAGACGATGCTCGCGCTGGCCGAGGCGCTGCTGCGCCCGCGCCGCGACGGCAAGGACTAGCCGGTCCGGGTGGGGCCGCTCCCGCGTCGCGGGGTCCGGCCCCGCCCGGCCCCGCCCGGCCCCTCCTCCGGGTTGCCGGACGTCCCCGTCGGGGTGTCCGGATCCCGCACGGAATCTGCGAGGTTTGTCCGGCAATCCGGCGAGACGACCGGAGACCCTCCGCCAAGCCCCCGCGATGACGTGCATTTTGTTACGTTCCGTCTTCGCAAAATCACTCCCAATACCCATCGGAATCCGTTTTCATGGATCTCGTGACTCCCACACCGGCTCCTTGCCTGCCGACCGGCGCCCCACCCGGCCACGCCACCCTGCGCTGGGTCGAGGGCTGTCTCGGCAAGGGCGCCGAGGTGCGGATGGTGCGGCCGCTCCCGGGCGGCAGCGCGCACGCCAACCACGCGCTCGTGGTGGAGACGCCGTCCGGCAGCGCGCACCGGCTGGTGCTGCGCCGCTGGACCGGCCGGGACACCGGCCTCGACGCGGGCCCCGGCCGGCGCTCCTACGGCGACACCGAGTTCTCCCCCGAACGCGAGATCGCCGCGCTGGCGCTGCTGGCGGGCTGCGAGATCCCGACCCCCGAGCTCGTCGCCGCCGACCCGTCCGGCGCGCACTGCGACGTCCCCGCGCTGCTGATCAGCCGGCTGGTCGGCCATCCGCCCCGGCCGTCCCCCGACGACCTGCCCGAGTACCTCATCCAGCTCGCCGCCGCGCTGCTGCCGGTGCACGCGCTGCACGGCGCGTCCACGATGCCGCCGTACGTCCCCTACAACCGGCTCGACCAGCGCAACCCGCCCAAGCACGCGCTGCGGCCGCAGCTGTGGGAGCGCGCGTTCGAGATCGCCGCCGGCCCCGCGCCGGACGCGCCCGCCCGCTTCCTGCACCGCGACTACCACCCCGACAACACGCTGTGGTCCTACGGCAAGCTGACCGGCGTCGTCGACTGGTCCGACGCGTCGTGCGGCCCCGTCGCGGTCGACGTCGCCCGCATGCGCCGCGGTCTCGCGCTCCGCTACGGCGTGCCCGTCGCCGACCGCTTCCTGGCCGCGTTCGACCAGGTCTCCGGCGGCCACGAGCACGACCCGTACTGGGACGTCCGCTGCCTGCTCGACCTGCTGCCCGAGGACGACGGCCGCCTCGTCGACGAGGCCGAGGTCCCCCTCTTCGAGGACTACCTGGGGTCCCTCGTCGCCGCTACAGCCTGACCGATTCGACCGGCAGGCTGGAGTCGGCGGGCAGGTCCAGGTCGGACGGGTCGAGGCCGGAGGCGACGAGCTCGGAGCCGAGGGCGGCGACCATCGCGCCGTTGTCGGTGCACAGCTTCGGGCGCGGCACGCGCAGCCGGACGCCGGCGGCCTCGCAGCGCTCGGCGGCCAGGGCCCGCAGCCGCGAGTTCGCCGCGACGCCGCCGCCGATCAGCAGGTCGTGGACGCCGTTGTCCTTGCAGACCTTGAGCGCCTTCTGGGTGAGGACGTCCACGACGGCCTCCTGGAAGGACGCGGCGACGTCCGGGACGGGGACGGCCTCGCCCGCGCGCTCCTTCGCCTCCACCCAGCGGGCCACGGCCGTCTTCAGGCCGGAGAACGAGAAGTCGTAGGTGCCGTCGTTGTACTTGCCGCGCGGGAACGCGATCGCGGCGGGGTCGCCCTCGCGGGCCATCCGGTCGATCACCGGGCCGCCGGGGAAGCCGAGGCCGAGGACCCGCGCGACCTTGTCGAACGCCTCGCCCGCCGCGTCGTCGACGGTGCTGCCGAGCGAGCGGACGTCGCCCGCCACGTCCGGCACCAGCAGCAGCGAGGAGTGCCCGCCGGACACCAGCATCGCCACGCACGGCTTCGGCAGCGGCCCGTGCTCCAGCTGGTCGACGCAGACGTGCGCGGCGAGGTGGTTGACGCCGTACAGCGGCTTGCCGAGCGACAGCGCGTACGCCTTCGCGGCGGCGACGCCGACCATCAGGGCGCCGGGCAGGCCGGGACCGGCGGTGACGGCGAACGCGTCGACGTCGGTGAACGCCACGCCCGCCTCGTTCAGCGCGCGCTCCACGGTCGGGCCCATCGCCTCCAGGTGCGCGCGGGACGCGACCTCGGGCACCACGCCGCCGAACCGGGCGTGCTGCTCGACGCTGGAGGCGATCGCGTCGGCCAGCAGCGTGCGGCCGCGGACGATGCCGACGCCGGTCTCGTCGCACGAGGTCTCGATGCCGAGCACCAGCGGCTCTTCGCGGATCATGTGTTCCCCCTGGTGAACCCCACCGGGCGGCGCTCCAGGCGGCGGCACATCACCACCGCGTCCACGTCGGCGGGCTGGTAGTAGCGCTTGCGGATCCCGACCTCGAAGAACCCGAACCGCTCGTAGAGCCGGCGCGCGGCCGGGTTGTCGGCGCGGACCTCCAGGAACACCGCCTCGGCGTTGCGGCGGGACGCCTCGTCCATCAACTCGGTGAGCAGGGCCGCGCCGATGCCGGCGCCGCGCCGGTCGGCGCGCACCCCGATCGTCTGCACGTCGGCCTGCGCGCCCGCGGCGGCGAGGCCCGCGTAGCCGACGATCTCGCCGCCGGGCTCCTCGGCGATGACGTAGTGGCGGGTGGCGGGCTGGCCGGCCAGCTCCTCGGCGAGCATCTGCTCGCTCCACGCGTCGTCGGGGAACAGGACCTGCTCCAGCAGGTGGACGGCGGGAAGGTCCGCGCGGGTCATGGCGCGCAGCGTGACGTCGGTCACCGCCGGGTCACCTTCTTGCGCGGGCCCGGCTCCTTGGCGTCGGGCCTGCGCAGGTACAGCGGCTCGGGCGGCAGCAGGTCGGGGCCCTTCTCGCCGGCCAGCCGCGCGACGGCCAGCTCCGCGACGGCGGACGCGGTGGGCAGCAGCGGCTCGTGCCCGGATTCTCCGAGGACCTCCGGGTACAGGGCCGCGCCCTCGCCGACGACCGGCAGCCCATCGGGCGCGCCCTCCAGGACGTCGGCGGCGGGGCCGACGGCGGGTTCGGTGGCGCGGACGCGCGACGAGGCGTACCGCGCCCAGTACACCTCCTTGCGGCGGGCGTCCGTGGCGACCGCGAACGGCTCGTCCCGCCCGGAGGCCCAGGCGATGGCGTCGAGCGTGCAGACGCCGTGCACCGGGACGCCCAGCGACTCGCCCATCGCGCGCGCCGTGACCAGCCCGACGCGCAGGCCGGTGTACGGGCCGGGGCCCACACCGACGGCGATCGCGCTGATCGTGTCGGGCGCGGCGCCCGCCTCCGCCAGCACGGCCTTGATGGACGGCGTGAGCAGCTCGGTGTGCCTGCGCCGGTCGACGGCCTCGGCGTGCGCGCGGCGCCGCGCGCCCTCGCCGGGGATCCACTCATGAAGCGCCACCGTGATCGCGGCGGTCGCGGTGTCGAAAGCCAAGACCAGCACGGGTTGTAAGCCTAGTCCAGGCGGCGGCCTGCACGGTGCCTCAACTGGGACGGCGGCACGTGACGAGGGCCCCGGCCCGGCGGATCAGGCCTTGTCGAGCGCCTGCAGGACGGTCTTGGCCGCCTCGGCGGCGCCGTCGCCGGCGGCCTTGGCCGACAGCGGGTCGCCGTTGTCGGAACCGGAGTAGTGGATCGTCACCAGGACGTTCGCGAGCCGCACGTTGGTGATCGCCTCGCCGGAGCCCTGCCCCTTGTCGACGCTGTAGACCTGGTAGCCCTCGTCGCCGACGCCCTTGAGGTCGCCCTTCTCGGTCAGCTCCTGGCCCGCGAGCAGCGACTTGCCGGACTCGTCGGCGCCGCGCTCGGCGGCGATGGTGCCCTGCGCCACGGCGGTCGGGGTCTGCGCGGACGTCCCGGCGATCGCGCGCAGCTCGACGGTGAGCTGGCGCTTGTCGTCGCCGGCGTAGGCGCCCCAGACGCAGCCGTTCTGCTGGTCGTTGTTCTGGTAGTTGTCGGCCGGGTTCTGCTCGGCGCCGGGGGCCAGCCGGTCGATCAGGTCCTTGCCGAGGACGGAGCAGGAGTCGGGCACCGCCGAGCGCTCGCCGCTCGCCGTCGGGGAGCTGTCGGCCCCGCTGCCGACGGCCTGGCCCGTGCCGTGCTCGGCGCCGCCGCCGACGCCGTTCAGGAGGAGGAACACCGCCAGCGCGCACGCCGCCGCGGCGCCGCCCGCCGCCAGCAGGATCGCGCCGCGCCGGCCGCCGCGGCGTTCGCGGGCGACCCGGTGGCTGCCGGTGCCCGTCCGGTATCCGCCGCTGCCGGCCCGGTGGCCGCCGCTGCCGGAGGCGTAGCCGCCGCTGCCCGAGCGGTATCCGCCGCTGTCGGTCCCGTAGTCGCCGCTGCCGGACCGGTAGTCGCCGCTGCCCGTGTCGTAGACGTCCCGCCGGGCGGAGTAGCCGCCGCTGTCGGCCGGGTAGTTGCCGCTGCCGGACCCGGTCTCGTAGCTGCCGCCGCCGCCCGTCCCGTAGTTGCCGATCGGGTAGCTCCCGCTCT
This sequence comes from Actinomadura sp. NTSP31, assembly GCF_041951385.1. Taxonomy (NCBI): domain Bacteria; kingdom Bacillati; phylum Actinomycetota; class Actinomycetes; order Streptosporangiales; family Thermomonosporaceae; genus Actinomadura; species Actinomadura sp. NTSP31. Next base: position 41,368 of record NZ_JBGNUT010000024.1, read on the forward strand.
CGGCCGGGTAGCCGCCGGACGCCGGGTACTGGCCGCTTCCGGCCGGGTACCCGCCGCCGGACGTCGAGTACCGCCCGCTGTCGGCGGGGTAGCCGCCGCCACCGGTGGGGTGGCCGCCGCTCGTCGAGTAGCGGCCGCTCTCGGCCGGCCGTCCGCCACCGCCGCCTTGGGCCGGGTATCCGCCGGTCGAGTACTGGCCGGTGGGGTAGCCGCCGGTGCTGTAGCCGCCGCTCGCGGACGAGGGCCCCTCGGCGGTCGGGTAGCCCCCGGTTCCCGACGAGGGATAGCCGCTTGCGGGCGACAGGTAGCCACCGGAGCCGGGCGCGGACGAGCCGGGCGTCGACGGGTAACCGCCGGTACCGGGCGCGGACGGGTGACCGCCGGAGCCGCTCTCACGGTCCCCGGCGCCCGCCGGGTGGCCGCCCGTGCCCGAGGCACGGCGGCCGTCCTGCCCCGGGTACGGCCCGTACTCGCCGTCCCTCGTGCGGTCGTCGCCGCTGCGATGGCTGCCACTCACCGGATCCCACTCCTGCTTTGCGGAAATCTCTGATATGTCGTGAAGGTGAGGTTCGTTCCGGCAAAGAGTACGACATCTCACAGCAAAGTGGTCCGGCGGCACTTACGAAAATCGGAGAAGATCTCCGATCCTTCTCAGTCCAGGTCGCCGGGCAGGTCGCGCCAGCGATCACCGACGCCTTCGATCCTTACTTCGCGCGTCTCCCCGGGACCGTCCCCGCGCGAAATGATCACTTCCAGCCGGTCGTCGGCAAGGCCCTCCGCGAGCCCTTCCCCCCATTCCACGATCGTCACCGATTCCGCCACCGAGGCGTCCAGGTCGAGATCGTCCAGCTCCGCGAAACCGCCCAGCCGGTAGGCGTCCACGTGCACCAGCGGGGGCCCGCCGGCCAGCGACGGGTGCACCCGCGCGATGACGAAGGTCGGGGAGGTGACCGGCCCGCGGACCTTCAGGCCCTCGCCGATCCCCTGCGTCAGCGTCGTCTTGCCCGCGCCCAGGTGCCCGGTCATCACCACCAGGTCCCCGGCCCGCAGCGACCCGGCCAGCCGGACGCCCAGCTCCCGCATGTCCCCGTCGGTCGCGACGGTGACCGTCATCCCGCTCATGCCGTGCGCTCCTCCTCGTCCTCGAGCCCCGGTTCCAGGCAGCCGGGGCGGACGCGGTCGATCAGCCGGCGCAGCCCGCCGGTGACCACGCCCGGGTACTCCAGCGGCAGCACGTGCCCGGCCTCGTCCACCTCTACCAGTTCCGCGTCCGGCAGCGCCCCGGCGACGCGGCGGCCGTGCGCGGGCGGGGTCAGCCGGTCCTGCCCGCCGACCAGCACCAGCGCGGGCACCCGGCCGAGCGCCTCCAGCGAACCCACCTTGTCGTGCACCATCAGCGCCGGGTAGAACTCCGCGATCACGTCGATCGGCGTCGCCCTGATCATCTGCTCCAGGAAGTCGACCACCGTGGGGCTCACGTGCTTGTCGGCGAACGCCATCTTCCTGGTCACGACGAACGCCAGGTCGGCGCCCAGCCCGCGGGCCCGGTCGACCAGGTCGGCGCGCCGCCCGAGGCCGCGCAGGGTGCGCGGCGCCAGCGGCCGGACGACCTTGGCCAGCACCAGCGGCAGCCCGAGCGTCATCTCCGCCAGGTCGCCGCACGAGGTGTTGACCAGCGCGACCCCCACCACCCGCGGCCCGAACAGCTCGGGACGCGCGTCCGCCAGCGCCATGATCGACATCCCGCCCATCGAGTGCCCGGCAAGGATCACCGGCCCGGTGGGGGCCGCCGCCTCCAGCACCGCGCGCAGGTCCTCGCCGGTCTGCTCGATCGTCGCGTGCGCCGGGTCGCTGCGCCCCGACCGGCCGTGGCTGCGCTGGTCCCAGAACACCATCCGCAGCCGTCCCCGCAGGTCGCGGCGCTGGTAGTGCCAGGAGTCCCGGTTCAGGCAGTAGCCGTGGCAGAACACGACCGTGAGCTCGGCGTCGTCCGGGCCGTCCACCTCGACGTGCAGCTCCAGCCCGTCGGAGGCGCGGACGGTCAGCTCCCTGCCGCGCAGCTCGCCGAACGGCTCGTCGGCATCCGGGTCCGGGCGCAGCCGCACCCGGCCCACCGCCAGCCGCCGCAGCCCCACCGCCGCGCCGATCCCGGCCGCGCCGACGCCCGCGACGGCCCCGGCGATGCCGATCCGGCGCCTGTTCCTGACGTCCATGCTCACGCCCCCCGCCGTCCCCCGTAGACCCTCGGCACCCGGGACCCGATCCGGGTGACGATCTCATACGAGATGGTGCCGAGCGCGTCCGCCCACTCCTGCGCGGTCGGCTCGCCCCGGTCGCCCGGCCCGAACAGCACGATCTCCTCCCCCGGCGCCAGCTCGTCGTCCCCGAGGTCGATGACGAACTGGTCCATGCAGACCCGTCCGGCGATCGTCCGGCGGCGCCCGGCCGCCAGGACCTCCAGCACGTTCGACCCGTGCCGCGGGATGCCGTCCCCGTACCCGGCGGGCACCACCGCGAGGTTCGTCTCCCGCGCGGTGAAGTAGGTGTGGCCGTAGGACACGCCGCTGCCCGCCGGAACCCGCTTGACCAGCGCCGCGTCCGCCACCAGCGTCATCGCCGGCCGCAGCCCGAAGGTACCGAGCGACGGGATCGGCGTCAGCCCGTACGTCGCGATACCCGGCCGCACGAGGTCGAACCGCGCCTCCGGCAGGGTCAGCGCCGCCGCCGAGTTCGCCAGATGCCGGACCTCCGGCCGCGCGCCCGCCTTCTCCGCGTGCTCCACCATCTCGGTGAACGCGCCGATCTGCGTGCCGATGGACGGATGGCCGGGCTCGTCCGCGCACGCGAAGTGCGACATCACGCCCACCACCCGGAGATGGCCGGCCGCCTCCGCCTTCAGCGCCGCGTCCACCAGGTCGTGCCAGTCCTGCCCGCGCGCGCCGCCCCGCGTCATGCCCGTGTCGGCCTTCAGGTGCACCCGCGCCGGGCGTCCCGCCCGCTCCGCCGCCCGCACCAGCTCGTCCACCAGCCACAACGCGCCCACGGTCAAGTCGATGTCGCGCGCCACGGCCTGCTCGTACGGCTCGCCGGGCACGCCCAGGGACACCAGCGTCCGGACGTCCACCCCCGCGTCCCGCAGCGCCAGCGCCTCCGCCAGCTTCGCCACGCCCAGCCACGTCGCGCCCCCGGCGAGCGCCGCGCGCCCCGCCTCCACCAGGCCGTGCCCGTACGCCTCGGCCTTCACCATCGCCATCACCTCGGCGCCGCCCGCCTTCTCGCGCAGCAGCCCGATGTTCCCGGCAATGGCGTCCAGATCGACGCGCGCCTCCGCAGGAACCCTCATGGTCACCCAGTGTGCCGTTCCCAGGGCCGTGCCCGAAGCATCCCGGGCAGGCCCCGCCCCCCGTGGGGCGCACCCCCGCGCGCCCTTTGTCCCTTATGACGCACCTTCTCCGCACCCGGTTCAACGCCCATGCCCTGCGTCCCGCCCACGAGCGAAAATCCCGGGCCGCCGCCTCAGCTCGCGAGGCGAGGCCGCGCTCGCCCGAGCCCGCTGGGCCGGGATCGCTCAAACACGGCGGAAGGCGTCGGGGAGGGCGGTGACGACGTCGTAGGCGCTGATCGGGGACTCGGCGGCGTCGGGATGGGGGGCGGAGGCGAGGCGGGCGGCGAGGCCGTGCAGGTAGGCGCCGGCGGCGGCCGCGTCCAGGGCGGGCATGCCGCCGGCGAGCAGGGCGCCGATCAGGCCGGACAGGACGTCGCCGGTGCCGGCGGTGGCCAGCCGCGGGGTGCCGGTCGGGTTCACCCGGACGGGCCGGTCCTGCTCGGCGACCAGCGTCGTCGAGCCCTTGAGCAGGACGGTCGCGGACAGTTCGGCGGCGGCGCGGCGGACGTGCACCAGGCGGCCGGCCTCGATGTCCTCGCGGGAGGCGTCGATGAGGCGGGACAGCTCGCCCGCGTGGGGGGTGAGGACGGTCGGCGCGGGGCGGAGCAGCAGGTCGCGGCGGCGGGCGAGGACGGTCAGGCCGTCGGCGTCGACCAGGACCGGCAGGTCGGTGGACAGGACGGCCTCCAGCAGCGACTCGGCGGCGTCGCCGGTGCCGAGGCCGGGGCCGGCGACCCACGCCTGGACGCGCCCGATGCGTTCGAGGACCTTCGCGTCGTGCGGGCCGGGCTCGATCACCGTGGTGACGACCTCGGGCCAGCGGTGCCGGACGAGTTCGACGGGGTGCGCGACGGAGGCGAAGCGGACCATCCCGGCGCCGCCGCGCACCGCGCCGCCCGTGCTGAGGACGGCGGCGCCGGTGTACTCGTCGCCGCCGGCGAGGATGCCGACGACGCCGCGCCGGTACTTGTCGGACTCGGGTCCGGGCTCGGGCGGGTGGACGTCGGCGGGGCGGGCGGCCACCACGTCCGGGTCGGGCAGGTCGTCGCCGAGGCCGATGTCGACGAGTTCGACGACGCCGCAGTAGGAGGCGCCGGGGTCGATCAGCAGGCCGGGCTTGTGGGTGCCGAAGGTGACGGTGACGTCGGCGTGCACGGCGTCGCCCGCGACCTGGCCGGTGCCGGCGTCGACGCCGCTCGGGACGTCGCAGGCGACGACGAGGCCGGTCGCCTCGGCCGCCAGCGCGGCGAGGCGGGCGTGCGGGTCGCGGAGGGCGCCGGTGCCGCCGATGCCGGTCAGGCCGTCGACGATGAGGTCGGCGCCGGCGATCGCGGCCGCGGGGTCGCCGCCGAGGAGGCGGCCGCCGGCGGTGCGGAGCGCGGCGAGACCGCCCTCGTGGATCTTGGAGCCGGCCTGGACGGCGTCCACGCGGGCGCCGCGCCGGGCCAGCCGCGCGCCCGCGTAGAGGGCGTCGCCGCCGTTGTCGCCGCCGCCGACCAGCAGCACCACGCGGGACCCGTAGACGGTGGGCAGGACGCGGGCGCAGACGGCCGCCAGCCCGGCGGCGGCGCGCTGCATCAGCGCGCCTTCGGGGAGCCGCGCCATCAGCGCGCGTTCCGCCGCCCGCACCTTGCCGACCTCGTGCGCGTACCTCATCCGCTGCTCCCCACCCGCGCCGTCCCGACGATCACACACTTACCCTGCCACGCCGCCCCGTCCCGTAACCGGGCGGACGTGAACGGGCGGACGCGAACGGACGCGAACGGGCGGGCTCGCAGCAATCGGCCCGGCAATGGCGCGCGTTCGCCGGGTCCGGTTCATGGTGCGCTGGCCGAAAGGTGAGTTAGCGTGTGATTTCCCGGAAGTTGCAGTGCGGCGCGGGTTCGGAAAAACCCGTAAAATGATCAGCCAACACGCAGCGCCGGGCGGCCCCGGTGCGGCACACTGCGACGGGGCCGCTCCCCGCACGGAAGGGGGTCGGAACGGTGATCGCGTCGCGGGGTGCCTCCGGTGACATGAGCCCGTTCCGGGGTCCCACCGTCCGGCAGCGCAGGCTCGCCGCCGAACTCCGGCGGCTCAGGGAACAGAAGGGACTCACCGGAGACGATGTCGCCGCGCGGCTGGCCTGGTCGACCGCCAAGGTGAGCCGGCTGGAGAACGCGCGTACCGGCGCGAAGATCGACGACATCCTCGCGCTCATCGACCTTTACGACATCGCCGAATCCCACCGCACCGAGCTGATCGCCCTCGCACACGATGCTTCCGAGAAGGGCTGGTGGGAGAGTTATCGGGAGCTTCCCGGCGGCTACTCCGCACTGATCGCACTGGAAGACGAAGCGAACAAGATCACGCAATGGGAGACCTACATCGTTCCCGGCCTCCTGCAAACCGAGGCGTACGCACGGGCGACGATCTCCGGGCTGCATCTTTTCGACACCGTTCCGCCGCGGGAGATCGACCGCAGGGTCGAGGTGCGGATGCGCCGCCAGGGGATCCTGCACAGAGCAGAACCTGTCGAATACACCGTCCTGCTGGACGAGTCCGTGCTGCAGCGCCTCGTCGGCGATCCCGCGGTCATGCGAGCGCAGCTCGACCATCTGCGCTCGATCGCCGAATTGCCGAACGTGACTCTGCGCATCATGCGGCTGGGGATCGCCCATCCTCTGATGGAGGCGTCCTTCCAGTTGCTGGAGTTCGACCCGGTGCACGACGTGGTCTTTCCGGACATCGTTCACACGGAAAGCCTCACGGTCAGCCAGTTCATCGACGAGAAGATCACGCACATGTATCGGCTCGCCTTCGAGGGAATGGCACGGGTCGCACTCGGCAGCGCCGAGTCCGTGGAACACATCGCGCGAGCGCGGGCCGTCTGGCGTTGACACCGCCCACTGCGGCGGTGCATAAACCAGGAAAGAAGGCCCACGCGTGTCCTCGTTCGAAATGACGTCCGAAAGCATCCCGTCCGCGGCCGGCGCGACCGGCTGGCGCAAGAGCGCGCGCTGCGCCGGCAACGGCGCCTGCGTCGAGATCGGCACGCTGCGCGGTGGCGCGGTCGCCGCACGGGACGCCTACGACGGCGACGCCGGCCCCGTGCTGGCGTTCTCCGCCGCGCAGTGGCGGGCGTTCACGGCCGCCGCCAAGGCCGGCGAGTTCGACCTGGCCCGCTGACCCGGGTTCCGGGAAGGAAGATCGAGGGCCCGCGTCGGCGTACGCCGGGGCGGGCCGTCACTGTGCGGCACCGGGTCGCGCCGCACCGGACCATCCGCCGATCATCGGCATTTCCGGCGACTCTTGTTACCTTGTTCTTGGCACCGGCAGCGCCGCCGTGAGCAGAATGCGTCTCCGATTCGGGAGCCAGGATGAGTTTCCATGCCACGCCGTCCCCCCGCTGGAGGAAGAGCACCCGGTGCGGGGCGAACGGCACCTGTGTCGAAGTGGCCGGGCAGGACGAGGGAATCGTCTCCGTACGGGACGGGGCCGCCGACGATTCGCGCCTGGACTTCGCCCCCCGGGAATGGTGCCGGTTCGTCGCGGCCGTCCGGCGGGGGGCCTTCGACTTGCACTGAAACTTGCATTTTCTGAGATTCTCAGAATCGAACGGGAATATCACTCCGCTCGCCCGCGCCCACCGGGGCGGGCGGGGCACGAAAAGGGCGGAGGAGGGGTTCGCCTCCTCCGCCCCGGGACGACGGCTACTCGACGGTGACCGACTTGGCGAGGTTGCGGGGCTGGTCCACGTCGTGGCCCTTGGCGGTCGCCAGCTCGCAGGCGAACACCTGCAGCGGGACGGTCGTCACCAGCGGCTGCAGCAGCGTCGGGACGGCCGGGACACTGATCAGCGTGTCCGCGTACGGCTCCACCGACGTGTCGCCCTCCTCGGCGATCACGATGGTGCGGGCGCCCCGCGCGCGGATCTCCTGGATGTTGGAGACGATCTTGTCGTGCAGGACGTCGCGGGCCCGCGCCGGCACGATCACCACGACCGGCAGGCCCTGCTCGATCAGCGCGATCGGGCCGTGCTTCAGCTCGCCCGCCGCGAACCCCTCGGCGTGCATGTACGCCAGCTCCTTGAGCTTCAGCGCGCCCTCCAGCGCCACCGGGAAGCCCACGTGCCGGCCGAGGAACAGCACGCACCGCTCGCCGGCCAGGGACCGGGCCAGCTCGCGGACCGGCTCCATCGTCTCCAGGACCTTGTCGACCTTCTCCGGCATCCGCTCCAGCAGCTGCACCATCGCGAACACCTCGTCGCCCCACTTGGTGCCGCGCACCTGCGCGATGTAGAGCGCGATGAGGTAGACGGCGACGAGCTGGGTCAGGAACGCCTTGGTCGAGGCGACCGCGATCTCCGGGCCCGCGTGGGTGTAGAGCACGCCGTCGCACTCGCGCGGCAGCGTCGAGCCGTTGACGTTGCAGATGCCGAGCAGTTTCGCCTTCTGCTCGCGGGCGTGCCGGACGGCCATCAGCGCGTCCATCGTCTCCCCGGACTGGGAGATCGCGATGACCAGCGTCGTCGGCGACAGGATCGAGTCGCGGTAGCGGAACTCGCTGGCCAGCTCCACCTCGCAGGGCAGCCCCGCCCAGTGCTCGATGGCGTACTTGGCGATCAGCCCGGCGTGGTAGGACGTGCCGCACGCCACGATGATGATCTTGTCGACCTCGCGGAGCTCCCGGTCGGTGATGCGCATCTCGTCCAGGTGCAGCCGGCCGTCCGCGCCGATCCGGCCGAGCAGCGTGTCGGCGACCGCGCGCGGCTGCTCGGCGATCTCCTTGAGCATGAAGTAGTCGTAGCCGCCCTTCTCGGCGGCGGACACGTCCCAGTCGACGTGGTACTCGGTCACCTCGGCGGGCCGGCCGTCGAAGTCGGTGACCGTCACGCCGCCGGAGCGCAGCTCGACGACCTGGTCCTGGCCGAGCTCGATCGCGTCCCGGGTGTGCTCGATGAACGCCGCGACGTCGCTGGCGAGGAAGTTCTCGCCCTTGCCGACGCCGACCACCAGCGGCGAGTTGCGGCGCGCCCCGACCACCAGGTCCTCGTCGCCGGTGTGCACCGCGACCAGCGTGAACGCGCCCTCCAGCCGGCGGCACACCCGGCGCATCGCGTCCGCCAGGCCGTCCCGGGCGTTGCCGTCCACCGCCGCCAGCTCGTCCTCCAGCAGGTGCGCGACGGCCTCGGTGTCGGTGTCGGACCTCAGCTTGTGCCCGCCGTCCTCCAGCTCGGCCCGCAGCGCCGCGAAGTTCTCGATGATGCCGTTGTGGATCACCGCGACGGAGCCGGTGCAGTCGGTGTGCGGGTGCGCGTTGCGGTCGTTCGGCGGCCCGTGGGTCGCCCACCGCGTGTGCCCCATGCCGAGCGTCCCGGCGGGCGGCGGCTCCTCCGCCAGCGCCTCCTTCAGGTTCACGAGCTTGCCCGCCCGCTTCGCCGTCGCCAGCCGTCCGCCGGCCAGCACGGCCACCCCGGCCGAGTCGTAGCCGCGGTACTCCAGCCTGGCCAGCCCGTCGACCACGACGTCGAGCGCGGGACGGCCGCCTACGTACCCCACGATTCCGCACATGGCGGCAACTCTATTCGGTGCGCCCCACCGGACCTACCCGCAAGGGACGTAGAGGGGTGGCGCTAGGTTGGACGCCCGGTGAAAACCCGGAGACCCGCCTGAACCAGCGATTACCGTTCAGGCCATGACGAGCGGATGGGACAGCGTGCCGACCCCTTACGTGGAACTCTCCCGCGCGTCCTGGCGGGCGCTGCGCGAGAGCACCCCGCTGCCCCTCACCCCCGGTGAGCTGGACGCGCTGCGCGGCCTGCGCGACCCGATCGACATCACCGAGGTCGAGGAGGTCTACCTGCCGCTGTCCCGGCTGCTCAACCTGTTCATCCAGTCCGACGGGCGGCTGCGCGACACCGTCAGCGGCTTCCTCGGCGGCGAGGTCGCTCCGACCCCGTTCATCATCGGCGTCGCCGGGAGCGTCGCGGTCGGCAAGTCCACCACGTCCCGGCTGCTGCGCACGCTGCTGGCCCGCTGGCCCGACCATCCGAGCGTGGAACTCGTCACGACCGACAGTTTCCTGTATCCGAACGCGATCCTTAACGAGCGCGGGATCATGGAAAGGAAGGGTTTCCCCGAGTCCTACGACCGCCGCGCGCTGGTCCGGTTCGTCTCGTCGATCAAGGCGGGGGCCGCGGAGGCGGCGATCCCGGTCTACTCCCATCTGGAGTACGACATCGTCCCGGACGCGGTGCAGACCGTCCGGCGGCCCGACATCCTGATCGTCGAGGGCCTGAACGTGCTGCAGGCCCCGCCGCCCGGCACCCTCGCGGTGTCCGACTTCTTCGACTTCTCCATCTACGTGGACGCGCGGGTCGAGGACATCATGCAGTGGTACATCGAGCGCCTCTTCGCGCTCCGCCGCACCGCGTTCACCGACCCGCGCTCCTACTTCCACAAGTACGCCCACGAGCTGGACGAGGACGAGACCGCCGCGTTCGCCAAGCGCGTCTGGCGGGACGTCAACGAGATCAACCTCGTCTCCAACATCCTCCCGACGCGCGCCCGCGCCACCCTCGTCCTGCACAAGGACCGCGACCACGCCGTCCAGCGCGTCCGGCTACGCCGGATCTGACGCCACGGCGTCCCGAGCGGGCGCCTGATCCTCCCCGGCCGGGACCGCCCCCGGAAGCCCACCAAGATCACAAAACCATGACACCCCGCGCCCGTTGCGCGGCCGGCCCCGCCGCGACTAGTGTACGAAACCGTTTCGTTTCGCCGAAGGGGCGGTTCATGCCGGACGGACGGGGCGCGGCGCGCGAGGAGGCGATCCTCCGCGCCACGCTGGAACTGGTCGCGGAGATCGGCTACGACCGGATGACCATGGACGCGATCGCCGCGCGCGCCCAGGCCAGCAAGGCGACCATCTACCGGCGCTGGCCGGGCAAGGCGGAACTCGTGGTGGCGGCGGTGCGCGGCCATGCCGGATCCGCCGCGCTGACGCCGCCGGACACCGGCGTCTTCCGCGACGACCTGCTCGGAGTGCTGCGGCTGATGCGCGACGGCCTGCTCGCGCAGGACGCCGCGCTCATCCTCGGCCTGATGATCGCCATGCACCGCGACCCCGCGCTGGCCGAAGCGGTGCGGGCCCGGTTCGTGCGCGACAAGCACGCGATGTTCGGCGCGGTCATCGCGCGGGCCGCCGACCGCGGGGATCTCCCGGCGAAAGTCGACGACGCGCTGTTCACCGAGATCAGCTCGTCGATGCTGTTCTCCCGTCTCTTCGTCGCCGGGGAGCCGCTCGACGACGCCTTCGTCCACCACCTGGTCGACGAGGTGCTCCTCCCGCTCCTCGACCACCGGACCGGCCAGAACCAGGGAGTACCCGATGTGGCAGACGATCCTTCTCAGCGGCCTCGGCGGGGTGCTGGGCGGTAACGCCCTCCCGCACTTCGTCCGGGGCATCACGCGTGAGCGCTACCCGAACCTCACCGGCAACGGCCCGCTGCCCAACCTCGTCGGCGGCTGGGCAGGTCTCGTCGTGGCGGTGCTGCTCGTCCACTGGTCCGATCCTGGGCGGCATCCTGGGTGGGCGTTCGGGTCCGCGGCCGTCGGCGTGCTGCTGATGGGCCTGTTCCACGCGGGCCCGGGCGCCTTCGGTCGCGCCGAGCAGCCCGAGGCCTCGGGCTGACGAGGGGGCGTGGCCGCGGTCCCGCGCCGCCGGGTTCAGGATGCTGAGGCGTCCGGGGCCAGGGAGTCGAGCCAGCGGACGAGGCGGGCGCCCTCGCGGGTCATGATCTCGGGGTCGCGCAGGGCGTTGGCCAGCAGCGACATGCCCTGGTACGCGGCGACGAGGGTGACGGCGAGGCCGCCGGGGTCGGGCAGGTCCAGCTCGCGGAACTGGCGTTCGACCCAGGCGAGCAGCAGCCGGATCACCCGGCCGGCCTCCGCGTCGAGGGTGCCGTCGGCGCGCTTGCCCACTTCGACCGCCAGGGTGCCGGTGGGGCAGCCGTAGCGGGCGGCGAGGTCGCGGCCGCTCATCCAGGCCTCGACGAGGCCCTTGAGGCGGTCGCGCGGGTCGGGCAGCCGGTCCAGTCCGCCGGTGAGGTCGGCCAGCCGCGCGGCGTGCTCGCCCAGGGCGGCCTGGACCAGCTCGTCCTTGGTCTTGAAGTAGTAGTAGACGTTCCCGACGGGCACGTCGGCGGCGCCCGCGATGTCGGCCAGCGTGGTGCGCTCCACGCCCTGCTCGTGCAGGACCCTCGCGGCGGCGGCGGTCAGCCGGCGGCGCTTGTCGGCGCCGCGCGCCCGCGACACTTTTGAGTCAGTCACCCGACTCACTCTAGACGGCACCACCCCGGACCGTGCTACGGTCTCAGTCAGTCAGCCAACTAACTAACTGAGGAGACGGACATGATCGTGGTGACCGGTGCCACCGGCAACGTCGGACGGACCCTGGTGCGCGCACTGACCGAGACGGGCGAGCCGGTGACGGCGGTGGCCCGCCGGATCACCGCCGCCGACGTCCCGGCGGGCGTGCGGGCGGTGCCCGCCGACCTCGCCGCCCCCGCGACCCTGCGCCCCGCGCTGTCCGCCGCGGACGCCCTGTTCCTGCTGGTCGCCGGCGAGGACCCGGACGCGATCGTGGCCGCGGCGCGCGACGCCGGGGTCCGCAAGGTCGTCCTGCTGTCCTCCCAGGGCGTCGGGACCCGCCCGGAGGCCTACCGGCACCCGGCCCGCTTCGAGGAGGCGGTCGCCGGCAGCGGGCTCGACTGGACGGTCCTGCGCTCGGGCGGGCTGGCGTCCAACGCCCTCGCCTGGGCCGAGCCGATCCGCGCGCACCGGACCGCCGCCGCGCCGTTCGGCGACGTCGGGCTCCCCTTCGTGGACCCCGACGACGTCGCCGCCGCGGCCGCCGCCGTGCTCCGGCAGGACGCCCACAAGGGCAGGACCTACGTCCTCACCGGCTCCGAGCCGAGCACCCCGCGCGCGCGGGCGGCCGCCATCGCCGAGGCCATCGGGGAACCCGTCCGGTTCGTCGAGCAGACCCGGGAGGAGGCGCACGCCCAGATGTCCCGGTTCATGCCGGCGCCCATCGTCGAGGGCACCCTGGCGATCCTCGGCGACCCCACTCCCGACGAACGGCGCGTCAGCCCCGACGTCCGCACCCTGCTCGGCCGTCCCGCCGCCCCGTTCACCGCATGGGCGCAGCGCAACGCCGCCGCGTTCCGCTGAAGGGGCGCTACTCCGCACTGGCGATCGTCAGGGAGCGGAGGCGGAAGGCCGCCAGGAACGCGGCGCCGAGCGTGACGATCACGAGCAGCGGGATCGCGACACCGAGGTCGACCGACGAGGTCACCGGCGACGCGGGGGTCAGGGCGTCGGTGACCGACAGGGCCCACTGCTGGATGGACGCCGACTTGGCACCGGGCGCGAAGCTGCCCAGCAGCGACTCCCAGACCAGCGCGTACAGCAGCCCGATCGTCACCGCGTTGCGGCTCATCACCGCAAGGGCGACGAACACCGCGCTGTAGGCGACGCCGCCGACCAGCACGCCCACGGTGAAGGCGGGCGCGAGCTGCGCGGTCGTCCCGGTCAGCACCAGCCCGGCCAGCAGGGTCGGGACGACCGAGAACGCCGCGACCAGGACGATCGCGACCGCCAGCTTCGTCAGCACGATCACCTGGCGCGGGATCGGCTTGGTCAGCACGTACATGATCTGGCCGTCGTCGATCTCGGGGCCGATCACCCCGGTGCCGGCGATCAGCGCGAGCAGCGGCAGCAGCGTCGCCAGGCCGAACTTCTGCAGCACGTTCGCCGAGACGTCCAGGTCGTTCTGGCCGGTCCAGCGCAGCACCACGGCCAGCACCACCAGCAGCAGCGGCAGGGCGAGCAGGAGCAGCGCGCGCCGCCGGCCGAGCATCGCCCGGAAGGTGATCATCGCGATCGTGCCGTTCATCGGAACATCACCGGGCCACCAGGTAGGAGAAGACGCTTTCGAGGGACTCGTCGGCCGGGGAGACCTCCCACAGCCGCACGCCGGCGTCCCGGGAGACCTGCGGGAGCAGCCAGGTGAAGCGCTGGAAGTCGACCGCCTCGACGCGCAGGCCCTTCTCGGTGAGCTGGACGCTGCGCGCCGACCCGTCGGCGATGACCGCGGCGGCGAGGCCGCGGTCGTCGGACGAGCGGACGAGGAAGATGTGCGGCCGGTCGGTCATCAGCCGGCGGATCTTGCGGAAGTCGCCGGACGCGGCGTGCCGGCCCGCGACGATCACCTCGATGTGCCCGGCGAGGCGCTCGACCTCCTCCAGGATGTGCGAGGAGAACAGGATCGTGCGGCCCTCGTCCGCCATCCGGATGATCAGGTCCATCAGCTGGAGGCGCTGGCGCGGGTCCATGCCGTTGAACGGCTCGTCCAGCAGCAGGACGGGCGGGTCGTGCACGAGCGCGGACGCCATCTTGATCCGCTGCTTCATGCCCTTGGAGTAGGTGCCGATCGTCCGGTTCGCCGCGTACGCCATCTCGACCCGGTCGACGGCCCGGCGCGCGGCGGCCTTCGGGTCCGGCAGCTTGTGCAGCTTCGCCATCGCCAGCACGAACTGCTCGCCGGTCAGGAAGTCGTAGGCCGACTCGCGTTCGGGGACGAGCCCGAGCCGCCGGTAGATGCCGGGGTTCTGCCAGATCGGATCGCCGTCCAGGGTGATCGTCCCGGACGAGGGGGCGAGGAACCCGCCCATCATGTGGATGAGCGTGGACTTGCCGGCGCCGTTCGGGCCGAGCAGCCCGGTGACGCCCGGGCCGATCGTCATCGACACGCCGTTGACGGCGACGACGTTGCCGTACCAGCGGGAGACCTTCTCCAGCCTGATCTCGCTCAAGAGAGGCCCGCCTTCCTGAACCGGCGGTACAGGACCGCGACCGAGCCGACGACGATGGCGGCGCACAGCGCGAGCGCGACCGCGCCGCTGAGCGTGCCGGACGGCACGTCCACCGCCGACCGCTGCTGCCCGAGCAGCCGCACCTGGACGATGTCGACCAGGTTGAACGGGGCGAGGAGGCCGATCCAGCCGGCCAGGGTGAAGTTGGTCTGGTGCTCGGCGATGCCCTGGATGATCAGCGTGAACGTGCTGGTGATCATGTAGACGGCGATGACCGCGGCGACGCCGAGGCCGCGGCGCGGGGTGAACGCGGCGACGACCATCCCGATCGCGGCGAGCACCAGCGCGAACACCACGCAGCCGGCGAGGCCCGCCAGGTAGTGCAGGAAGTGGTGCCAGGAGTCCGGCACCTTCGTCACGAGGCCGCCGATGTACAGCACCGTGACGGGCACCGCCATCAGCGCGAACAGCGCGGTGGCGAGCGCGCCGAGCTTGGCCAGCACGAAGTCGAGGTGGCCGACCGGCCGGGAGAAGTACAGCGGGACGACATGGAAGCGGATCTCCCGGGACGCCAGCACCGGCGCCTGCGTGGCCAGGAAGATCGCGATGATGACCTGGAGGGTCACCGCGTAGGAGGAGTAGCGGATCAGCGCCTCGGGCCGGTCGGCGACCGCGACCACCGCGACCGACCCGGCGGCCGGCAGCACCATGATCGCGGCGAGCAGGAACGGCATCACCTTGGTCCGGGCGGGCCGTCCGAGGCCGAAGGCGGCGCGCAGATTGTGCACGTACAGCGACCGCATCACGTAGGCGCGGCCGCTGCGGCGGCCCTCGTAGTGGCGGTAGCCGATGTCGTGGATGGTGCTGGTGCTCATCGCGGGCCTCCCTGCGGAGCGCCGGGCGGCGCCGGGACGGACGGGACCCCCGGGCCCGGCGGCGCGGGCGGCGGCACCCCCGGCGGGCCGGGCGGGCCGGCGGCCCCGGGCGGGCCCGGCGGCACGGTCTGGGCGGGCGCGGTCTGGAAGACCTCTTCGATGTGGTGGCGGCGCTGCTCCATCCGGATCAGCCGCAGCCCGAGGTCGGCGACGCCGTCCCGGACGAGGTCGTAGGTCGTCTCGCCGGCGATGTCGACGACCAGGAACCGGCCCTCGGGGTGCACGGACACGCCCTGGTCGTGCAGGTGCCGCCCGAGCCGGTCGCGGCCGTCGTCCACCTCGACGGTGAGCACGCCGCTCTCCGCGGTGTAGGCCTCGACGGCCTGGGAGCGCAGCAGCTTCCCGCCGTCGATGATGACCACGTGGTCGCAGACGCGTTCCAGCTCGCCCAGCAGGTGCGAGGTGACCAGCACGCTGATGCCGAACTCGGCGCCGATGCGCCGGATCAGCTCGAGCATCTCGTCGCGCCCGGCCGGGTCGAGGCCGTTGGTGGGCTCGTCCAGGAAGACGAGCTTCGGGTCGTGCACGAGGGCCTGCGCCAGCTTCACCCGCTGCCGCATACCGGTCGAGTAGCCACCGATGGGGCGGTAGCGCTCCTCGTACAGCCCGACGTGGCGCAGGGTGTCGGCGGCGCGCTCGCGCGCGGCGGTCGGCGGCAGGCCGCACATCCGCGCCATGTGCACGACGAACTCCGTCGCGGACACGTCCGGCGGGAGGCACTCGTACTCGGGCATGAACCCGACGCTCTCGCGGATCCGCACGCCCTCGCGGGCGATGTCCATGCCCAGCACGGTCGCGGTGCCGGCGGACGGCGGCTGCAGGCCGAGCAGGATCTTGATCAGCGTGGACTTGCCGGCGCCGTTGGCGCCGACCAGCCCGACCACGCCCGGCTCGACGGCCACCGTCAGGTCGTCCAGGGCGGTCACCCGGGGGAACCTCATCGTCAGGCCCTGGGTGGCGATAATCGGCATGTCCCCGAACCTAGCGGCTGTGCGAAGGCGCGGCGTCACCCATAGGTGGTACGCCGATACGCCTTAAGTCGACCGTTCGGCCGCCGATCGGCCCCTCTGGCGGAGGACCGCGCTCCAGACGGCCCGCTGCAGGAACAGCGTCACCGTCCCCGCGATGATCATCCCGGCGAAGTTGACGCCGAGCTGCTCCAGCGACCCGGTGATCTCGGTGCCGTGCCGGAGCGCCAGCGCGACCGCGAGGTTGCCGGCCGCCGGCACGGTGGTGACGGAGATGAAGACCCCGACCAGCGCCGAGGACTTCCCGGCCGTCAGCGACAGCACCCCGGCGGCGCCGGCCAGCAGCGCGACGATGAACGACCAGCGGTCCGGGCTGTAGATGAACGCGGTGAGCGGCCGGTGCGCCGGCAGCCGGTCGGTCTCGACGACACCGATCCACTTGCTGACCAGCGCGCACACGTAGGTGATGACGATCGCGGCGGCGAACCCGATGACCAGCGCCTTCACCGCCTGCCAGATCCGCCCCGGCTGGCCCCGGAACAGCCCGTAGCAGATCGCCGCGACCGCGGCGAACTCCGGGCCGAGCACCATCGCGCCGACCACCAGGACCGGCGAGTCGATCAGCGCGGCGATCGCGGCCAGCTGCGTGGCCAGCGCGAGGAACGCGATGAACGACCAGGTGAGGATCGTTCCCTCGGTGACCTGCCGGTCGAACTCGTCCCAGACGACCGCGTCGTCGCCGTGGCCCGGCGCGCGCCGCTCGGCCCGCTCGGCGACGTCCGACATGGACAGGTCGATCTTCTCGATCGCGATGGACCCGTCCTTGTCGATGCCGAGCGCCTGCAGCGCCTCGAGCACCTCGTTGGCGGACTCGCGGGCGATGTCGGCCTGGACGAGGTCGCCGCGCGGGGAGCGCGCGGCGCCCGGGAGGACGACGACGTTCGTGGCGCCGGCGCAGTCCGACAGGGACGCGCACACGGCGTCCGTACGGTCCGGCGGGACGATCGCTCTCAGGTGCAGCACCCGCCACATGCTGCCGTAAAAGCCCGGTGAACGTGGCGCCGACGCGAGTCCGTACGATTTGATCGTTTATTTACCCGCTTCTGGGTGAAAGACGACAGAAAACTTCCAGGTGGTGACGGCATGACGCGTGGGGAACGGGCTCGGCTGGACCGGGACCGGGACCGGGGCCGGAGGGCCCTGGCCGTGGCGGCGCTCGTCGTCGCAGTCCCGCTCGCGGCCTCCGGCTGCAAGGGCGACGACCTGAGCGCGGTCGACCCGACCGGCTCCAAGGGCGGCGGGTCCGGGCCGGCCGCGAACGACGGGCACGCGGTCAGCCCCCTCGACAACCCCGACGGCACCAAGCCCGGCCTCGCCGCCATCACCTCCTCCGGCGACCGCGCCAAGGGCCGCGCGCTCATCGAGAAGGTCGACACCAAGGGACGCGGCCCGAAGACCGGCTACGACCGCGACGAATTCGGCTACGCCTGGATGGACGGCGCGCCCGACGTCCCGTTCGCGCACAACGGCTGCGACACCCGCAACGACCTGCTCAAGCGCGACGGCCAGGACATCGGCTACCGGTCCGGGTCCAACTGCGTGATCATGTCGCTCACGCTGGACGACCCCTACTCCGGCAAGACGATCCACTGGAAGAAGTCGCACGCGACCGCCGTCCAGATCGACCACGTCATGCCGCTGTCCTACGACTGGCAGATGGGCGCGTCGCGGTGGACGAAGGGCAAGCGCGAGTCCATCGCCAACGACCCGCTGAACCTCATCCCGGTGGACGGCCCGCTCAACGGCGCCAAGAGCGACTCGGGCCCGGCGTCCTGGCTGCCGCCGAACAAGCGCGTCCGCTGCTCCTACGCCGTCCGCATCGCGCAGGTGTCGCTGAAGTACGAGCTGCCCGTGACGTCCGCGGACAAGCAGAAGATGCTCGAACTGTGCGGCGGATGACGCCGGGCCGCCCGCATATGCTCGTCCGATGACCAACGAACCCGACCGCCCCGACGAAGAGAACGCCGACAGGCCGCGCGTCCGCACCGAGCGCGGGATCGGCGCCCGCGCCACCGGCGCCGAGGTGACCGGCGCGTCCGCCACCGGCCTCACCCTGCGCCTCGGCAACGGCCTCGGCTCCCTCGCCATCGGCTCCATGGCGCTCGGCGCGATCGCCATCGGCGCCGTCGCGATCGGCAAGCTCGTGGTGAAACGGGCGATCGTCGGCCACCTGGAGGCCGGCACCGTCGAGATCAGGCACCTCAAGGTCGGACGCCTGGAGATCGACGAACCCTGACGCCCGCGGCGCCGGCCCCGCCGGCCGGCTAGCCCAGGGCCGTGCGGACGACCCCGGCCAGCCGCTCGGCGACGGCCTGCGCCCGGTCGTGCGACGCCGCCTCCACCATCACCCGCACCATCGGCTCGGTACCGCTCGGCCGGATCAGCACCCGGCCCGTCTCGCCCAGCTCCGCCGCCGCGTCCGCGACCGCCGACGCCAGCGCCGGATCGGTCTTCGCGCGCCCCTTGTCGACGCCCCGGACGTTGATCAGCACCTGCGGCAGCCGGGTCATCACCTTCGCCAGCTCGTCCAGCGGACGGCCCCGCCGCACCATCGCGGCGAGCAGGTGCAGGCCGGTCAGCACGCCGTCCCCGGTCGTCGCGTGGTCCAGCATGATCACATGGCCGGACTGCTCGCCGCCGAAGCCGAACCCGCCGTCCTTCATCGCCTCCAGCACGTACCGGTCGCCGACGGCGGTCTCCACGACCGCGATCCCGGCCTCCCGCATCGCCAGCTTGAAGCCCAGGTTCGACATCACCGTCGCCACCACGGTGTCGGACGCCAGCGCGCCCGCCTCCCGCAGGTCCAGCGCCAGGATCGCCATGATCTGGTCGCCGTCCACCACCTCGCCCGACGCCGTCACCGCCAGGCACCGGTCGGCGTCCCCGTCGTTGGCGATCCCCGCGTCCGCGCCGTGCTCGCGGACCGCCGCGCACAGCGCCTCCAGATGCGTCGACCCGCAGCCGGCGTTGATGTTCAGCCCGTCCGGCGCCGCCCCGATGGTGATCACCTCGGCGCCCGCGCGGCGCAGCGCCTCCGGCGCCACCTCGCTGGACGCGCCGTTCGCGCAGTCCACCACCACGCGCAGCCCGTCCAGCGACACCGGCACCGTCCCCAGCAGGTGCGCCACGTACTGCTCGACCGCGCCGTGCGCCTCCCGGACCCGGCCGACGCCCGGACCCGTCGGCGGCTCCCACGCCGCCCCGAGCCGCGCCTCGATCCGGTCCTCGACCTCGTCCGGCAGCTTGTAGCCGCTGTTGTCGAAGAACTTGATCCCGTTGTCCGGCGCCGGGTTGTGCGACGCCGACAGCATCACCCCGACGTCGGCGGCCAGCTCGTGCGTCAGATGCGCGACCGCCGGCGTCGGCAGCACCCCGAGCCGCAGCACGTCCACGCCCGAACTCGCCAGCCCGGCCACCACCGCCGCCTCCAGGAACTCGCCCGAGGCCCGCGGGTCGCGCCCGACCACCGCCATCGGCCGGTGCCCCCGGAACGCGCCCTGCTCACCGAGGACCCGCGCCGCCGCGACGGACAGGTCCATGGCCAGCGGGGCGGTCAGGTCGCGGTTGGCGAGCCCTCGCACGCCGTCGGTCCCGAACAGACGAGCCACAGTTCAACTCCCGGAAAGACGAAAAAGACCGCGCGGGCGGTCCGGAACGGGTGCGCGCCCCGTCCGCCCCTGCGGTCAAATCTAGTGGGCCGGGCCCTGCAGACGCGGACGAGCCGCCGCACCCGGTGCGCCGCCCGTGCGGGGCGGGCGCGGAAAAGCCACGGGATGCGGCGGCTCGTGCCGTCGATCAGCGCTTGCTGTACTGCGGAGCCTTGCGGGCCTTCTTGAGACCGGCCTTCTTGCGCTCCGGCACCCGCGCGTCGCGGGTGAGGAACCCGGCCTTCTTCAGCGCCGGGCGGTGCTCGATGTTCGCGAACTGCAGCGCGCGGGAGATCCCGAGGCGCAGCGCGCCGGCCTGGCCGGTGGTGCCGCCGCCGTTGACGCGCGCCAGCACGTCGAACTGGCCCTCCAGGCTCAGCAGCACGAACGGCTCGTTCACGATCTGCTGGTGGACCTTGTTCGGGAAGTACTGGTCCAGCGTCCGGCCGTTGATCTTCCACTGGCCGGTGCCGGGGACGATCCGGACCCGCGCGATGGCCTGCTTGCGGCGGCCGGTGCCCGCGGCCGGGCCGGTGGCGACCGGCTGGCCCAGGAAGCCCTCGCCGGCGGCCTCGGGGGTCTCGGTGCTGTACTCGGACGGAGCGTCCTCGTAGGAGTCGAGGTCGACGCCCTCGGCGGGCGTCTCGGTGGACTCGGTCACGCTTCTCCTCAGGTGGTGTTCTAGCCAGGGCGGCAGGCCCGGTGGTCCGGGTGCCCCGGCGGCCTCTGCGGCGCGCGCGGTCGCGCGTCCGCGCTACTTCGCGGGCTGGCTGATCTGGGTGATCTCGAACGGGACCGGCTTCTGCGCCTGGTGCGGGTGCTCCGGACCGGCGTAGACCTTCACCTTCCCGAACATCTTCCGGCCGAGGGAGGTCTTGGGCAGCATGCCCTTGATCGCCTTCTCGACCGCCCGCTCGGGGTGCTTGGCCAGCAGGTCGCCGTAGGCCACCGAGCGCAGACCGCCCGGGTAGCCCGAGTGCCGGTAGGCCTTCTTCTGCTCCAGCTTGTTGCCCGACAGCGCCACCTTCTCGGCGTTCACGATGACCACGAAGTCACCGGTGTCGAGGTGCGGGGCGTAGATCGGCTTGTGCTTACCCCGAAGCAGCTGCGCGACCTGACTGGCGAGACGGCCCAGCACGACATCGGTCGCGTCGATGACGTACCACTGACGCTGTACGTCAGCGGGCTTAGGGGTGTACGTGCGCACGGTCGTCAGCCTTCGTTTCTCGTCGACTTCACAGCGGATATCCTGCTCGCGCCGATCAGGACTGTTGGATCTCCGACCTGGCGCTCCGGGAGGCCGGGGCCCGTGACACGCGCACCCGTCCCTGGGACGGACGCGCTCGGGACGCACCGACACGTCGTTGCGATTCGTCTCCCGCCCGAACAGGCGTCGACGCATACAACAAACCCGCAGGATACCCGTGCTCGCACGCGCGGGTCAAAACGCGGATCGGCGATCTCCCAGCCACCTACCAGTATGCAGTATCTCCCAGGGGGGCGACCCCCTGGAACCCCCGTCGCGGACGACAGGCTGTTTCCCTGCTCCGCTAGCGCTCCGCAGCGAAACAGCCTGTCGTCCGGCGGGCAGGCCCGCTGCGCTCGCTGCACTCGCTCCGCGTGCCTGCCCGTGCCCGTGGCTGAGGTTCGGACCCTCCGGGGCCAGGTTCGAACGTCCCGGGCCGGGCTTCGAGCGATTGGGGGGCGGGGCGCGGGTCAGGTCCTGGACGGGGACTGGTTTTCGGGCGATCTTCGGGTCCTTTGTGGCGTATGGGGATAAGGTGCCGCCGACCGGTCCACGCCGGCGCCGCCGGCCCGCACCCGGGAGCCCCCGCTGCCCACTGCCCGCAGATCCGGCCGACCGGCCGGACGCCACCAGGCCCGGCCCCCCGGCGACGGGCGCCCGGGCCGCGGCGGCACCGCTCGCCGTGCCGCCGCCCGCCGCGGACGGAAGGGCCGGCGCGGCGGACGGCAGCTCATCGCGATCGCGGCGACGGTCGGCGCGTCGCTCCTCGCGATCGGCACGGGCATCGCGCTCGACCGGCTCGTCCTTCCCCAGTTGCGTTCGGAGCCGATCGCCGCGTCCGACCATGCGGGCAAGCCGTCCGGCCCCGGCCCGTCCGGCGCCCTGGACGAGCCCGACGCCGGGACGGGCACCGGGAACGGCGGCGGTGTCCGCGAGGCGCCCGGCGGCGGTGACGCGGCGCCCTCGCCGAAGATGACCGGCGTACCGACCCGCTCGCCCAGGCCCGCGACGACGAGGACGGCGCCCGCCAAGGACGATCCGCCACAGACCGACCCGACCCTGTCGCCCGGCTCGACCGCGCCGGAGAACGCCGTCGTGGCCCTCACCAACGCCGAGCGGGCCAAGGTGGGATGCGACGCGCTCCGCGTCGACCGGCGGCTCGTCACCGCGGCCCGCGCGCACTCCGCGGACATGGCCGCGCACGACTACTTCGACCACGACTCCCCGAACGGCGACAGCCCGTGGATGCGCATGCGGGAGGCCGGCTACGTCGGCCCCGGCGCGGAGAACATCGCCAGGGGCTACGCGACCGCCGCCGCGGTCGTCGACGGCTGGATGGACAGCCCCGGGCACCGCGCGAACATCCTCAACTGCGGGCTGCGCGCCATCGGCGTCGGCATGGCGACCGGCCCGGACGGCCCGCTGTGGACCCAGGACTTCGGCTGGACGTGACGGGGCGGGCCCGCACGGTGACCTTCCGCAAAGCACCGGCGCCCGGTTCGCCCCCATGTCATGGTGGGTGTTCCGAAGGTCCAGACCGCTGAAAGAGGAACGGTAAGGTCCAGAGCCATGGGTTATCCCGGCGATCAAGGCAACCCCGGCGGCCGGCCGTCCGGGCCGTCGCCGCAGCCGCCGTACGGTTCCGGAGCCGAGGCGCCGCCGTACGGCAACGACAACGACGAGGCCTTCGCTCCGCTCGGCGAGGCCCCCGGCGCGCGGCCGTTCGGCGGCGACTCCTTCGGGACCGGGCCGCTGGAGGCGGAGCCGTTCGGGCCGCCGTCCCCGGCGGCCGAGCCGCCCGCCGGACCTTCCGGCGCGACGGCCGTCTGGGGCGAGCCCCCCACATCGGAACGGCAGGACGCGTTCCCGCCGGGCGGCTTCGGGCACGACCAGTTCGGGCAGCAGGGCGGTTTCGGGCCCGGCGGTCAGGAGCCGGGGTTCGAGCAGGGCGGGTTCGGGCACGGTGAGGCGCCGGAGAACTCCCCCTACGGCGCTCCCATGCCCCCGCAGGGCGACTTCGACGGCGCTCCCCCCGGCGAGGACGGGCCGTCCGGGCGGCGCCGCGGCCTCCCGCTGATCATCGGCGGCGCGGTCGTCGCGGGGCTCGTGCTCATCGGCGGCGGCATCGGCCTGGCGTCGATGATGAAGGACGACTCCAAGCCCGCGAAGAAGGCGCCGCCGGCCGCCGCGTCCACCCGGCCCACGGCCGCGCCGTCCCCGACCGTCCCGCCGCTGCAGCCGGTCAAGCTGCAGAGCCGCGCCACCGACCCGGTGAAGCTGTCGCTGCCGGAGGTGTTCGGCAAGTCGTCGTTCAAGGCGGGCGGCCGCAAGTACGTGCGGACCGCCACCAGCTCCACGAAGAAGTGCGCGGCCGTCGTCGGCGGCACGAAGCTGGAGAAGGCGCTGAAGAAGGGGGACTGCAACCAGGCGCTGCGGGCCACCTACGCCCTCAGCACCGGCTCGCTCATCGGCACCATCGGCGTGCTGAACGTCAAGTCCGAGGCCGATGCCAAGGCGGCGGTGAAGGCGGCGTCCGACAAGGACGCGTTCCTGCTGGCCCTGCCCGGCAAGGGCGTCAGCAAGCACGCCGGCAAGGGCCTGGCGTTCGGCACCTCGCAGGCGCACGGCCACTACGTCGTGATGACCTGGGTCCAGCGGCCGGACGGCAAGGCCATCGCCTCCAAGTACCATAAGGCGGTCAGCGTGTTCGGCGCCGAGCTGTACAAGAGCAGCGACCTCGCCTTCGCCCTGCACTACAGGGAAACAGAAGGCAAACCCCTCAAGAAGTGACCGGTTTGAATACCCTGTCTGCTTATGTCTGGACCTAGAGACACCCGGGAGACCGCCGAGGAGGCGGGGACGGCCACCGCCCCCGCCGCTTCGGCGCCCCCCAGCTTCGGTGCGGTCCCTCCGGCTGGAGGCACGGCCGGCACCGAGGCGGCTCCCGCCAGCCAGGCCCCGTTCGACGAGGCCGCCGCGACCGGTGCCCCGGCCGGCGCGGCCTCCGCCGACGAGGCTCCGTCCGCGTCCTCCCCGCTGCGGCTGCCCGCGTTCGGCCTGCAGACCCCCTGGTGGGCCGCCGAACCCGGCGCCGAGCCGGGAGGCGGCGACGAGGCCGGCGATCCGGGCCCGGCCGCGGCCGGGCCGGCGGGACCGCCCGGCACGCTCGTCGCCGGGGTCGGCGTGCCGAACGTCGACTCCCGCCGCGCCGTCCCGTCCGATCCGATCGTCAAGCGGCCCCTCGCGTTCGGCGACACCGACCCGGACGGTTTCGCCGCCGTCCGTCCCGGCGAGGACGCCGCTCCCGATCCGGCACCCTCGAGCGAGGACGCTCCGAGCCCGAGCACGACGACCGGGCCGATGGGGATCGCACCGCCCGTTCCGGCGAAGGCCGGTCAGGCCACCGAGCCGCCGCCCGCACGGGACGAGCCGGTCACCCGCCCCGCCGGGCGGGCACGGCCGGCCGACACGGCACCGACCGCCGCGCCCGAGCCCGAGCCAGCGCCCGCGCGGCCCGGTCCCGCGGCGGCGTCGACGGCGTTCGAGCAGGCGAAGGAGGCCGAGAGCGCGTCCGCGCCGGCCGCCCCGGTCCTCGTGCCGGACGCGATCCTGCCGCGCGGCGTCCTGCCGCCCACCGGCAGCGGACCGTTCCCGCACGGCGGCGAGGACGGTTCGGCGACCGCCACGGCCGAGCAGCCGGCGATGGCCGCCGTGATCACTCCCGTGTACCACGCGGAAGGCGGCGTCCCGCTCGACACGCCGGGTCCCGGCGGCCCCACCGGGCCGGCGGCGGCTCCCCAAGGCTCGCGCCCGGGAGCCGGCAGGCAGCGCCTCGTGCTGATCGGCGGCGGCGCGGCCCTCGTGCTCGCGGCGCTCGTCGCGCTGTTCGCCGTCGGCGGAGTGGGGTCGAAGGGCGGCGGCGCCACCCGCAAGGACGCCGGGCCCAGCCATGTCGCGGCACCGCCGCCGAAGGCAAGCACGCCGCCCAAGCCGAAGCCCGCCGACATCAACGACGAGAAGGGCGACCCGAAGGACCTGTCCTTCACCGAGGCGTACCCGGACGCCGCCGTCGACCTCGGCGAGCGCACCTTCGACCGCGACCGCTGGTCCGTCAACAAGGACCTGTCGTACGCGGCGCGGGGCTCCATGCTGAAGGCGCTCCAGCAGGACAAGTGCCGCAAGGTCGTCCGCGCCACCTTCATCAACAGGTTGAAGACGTGGGCCGTCACCACCGGGATCGCGGTCATGCCGAACCGGGCCGCGGCGCTGCGGGCCAGCCGCGCCGGCGACCCGGGCAAGTACGAGTGGTTCCGCGGCATGTCCGGCAAGCAGGCCAAGGACATCGACCGGGCCGGCGGGTACGCCGCCACCACCGTCCGCGGCCGGTACGTCATCTACGCCTACGTCCAGGACCCGAGCGGCAAGCAGGTCAAGCCCGGGAACGTCCAGGCCAAGCAGATCGCCCAGCAGTTCCTCGGCTACAGCGCGCGGCCGATCGAGGCCCGCGCGCGCGGCTGACGCACGCACGGCACACACGAGGCACGCACACGGCGGCGGCCGAGGGGAGCCCCCTCGGCCGCCGTCGCGTTTCCAGGGCTAGGACGCGGCGCCGGGCTGCTCGGCGTTCGCCGCGTGCTCCGCGGCCGCCGCCGCGGCGTTCAGCGTCCGGACGCGCCGGGTCTCCTGCGCCCGCC
The DNA here is from genome assembly GCF_041951385.1 of Actinomadura sp. NTSP31. Classification (NCBI taxonomy): domain Bacteria; kingdom Bacillati; phylum Actinomycetota; class Actinomycetes; order Streptosporangiales; family Thermomonosporaceae; genus Actinomadura; species Actinomadura sp. NTSP31. Next base: position 67,161 of record NZ_JBGNUT010000024.1, read on the forward strand.
TGGCGAGGCTGTCGTCGTCGGGATACCGGATCTCCTCCAGCGCCAGGCCGTGCGCCGGAGCCACGTTCACGCCGGAGTCGCGGACCCGCGCCGCCAGCACCTCGGCGGGCCACTCCACGTCGCGGCGCCCGTCCCCCACCATCAGCAGCGCGCCGACCAGCGCACGGACCATCGAATGGCAGAACGCGTCCGCCTCCACCGTCGCCAGCGCCAGATGCGGGTCGCGGTCGTCGCGCGCCCACTCGTAGCGCAGCAGCTCGCGGATCGTCGTCGCGCCCTCCCGCTTGCGGCAGTAGGCGGCGAAGTCGTTCTCCCCCACCAGCAGCCGGGCGGCCTCGTTCATCCGCCCCAGGTTCAGCGGGCGCGGATGCCACAGGACGTCGTGGCGGCGCAGCGGCTCCACGCCCACCGGGTTGTCGCACACCCGGTACACGTACCGGCGCGCCAGCGCCGAGAACCGGGCGTCGAACCCCTCGGGCGCCACCGACACCCGCCACACCCGCACGTCCGGCGGCAGCAGGCCGGCGAGCCGGCGCGGCATCGTCCCGTTGATCGCCGAATACGCCGCGACCGGGACCACGAGGTGCGCGACCTGCCCGCGGGCGTGCACGCCCGCGTCGGTGCGTCCGGCGACGGTCAGCATCGGCGGCGGATCCAGCCGCAGCATCCGCGCCAGCGCGTCCTCGATCACGCCCTGGACGGTGCGCTGGTTCGGCTGCCGGGCCCAGCCCGCGAAATCCGTCCCGTCGTATCCGATGTCGAGGCGGAGTCGTACCAGTGCGGTCATGTCAGGTGGACTGTCCTTCGCCACAGCTGCCCGTCCGTTCCCCCCGATGAGCCCGTGGTTTCATCGGGTCCTCCATCGACACGCTCCCCCGCCGTCCGCAGCCGCCTGACCTGACCATGCCCTCAAGTCTGGCAAAGATCAGGCCCACCGTCGCGCTCCCGACGGTGGGCCTGTTCATGTCTTGCGACCTGCGGTAGCAGAGGTTACTTTTCGTCGCCCTCGGCCTTGGCCTCGGTGGCCTCCGCGTCCGCGGCCTCGGCCGTCGCCGGGGCTTCGGTCTCCTCGGCCGTGGTCTCCGCCGGGGTCTCCGCCGGCTTCTCCTCGGCCGCCGGAGCGGCCTGCGCGGTCGCCGGAGCGGCCGACAGCTGCTCCTGCACCAGCTCGATCACGGCCATCGGGGCGTTGTCGCCCTTGCGCGGTCCGATCTTGGTGATGCGGGTGTAGCCGCCGGGGCGGTTCTCGAAGCGCGGCGCGATCTCGGTGAAGAGCGCGTGCACGACGCCCTTGTCGCGGATCGTCCGGGCCACCAGGCGACGGTTGTGCAGGTCGCCCTTCTTGGCCTTGGTGATCAGCTTCTCCGCGAGCGGGCGCACCCGCCGGGCCTTGGCCTCGGTGGTGGTGATGCGGCCGTGCTCGAACAGCGACGTCGCCAGGTTCGCCAGGATCAGCTTCTGGTGCGCGGCGCTGCCGCCGAGGCGGGCACCCTTGGTGGGTTGGGGCATGGTTCTTCCTTCCTGCACCGGCCGTACGAGGTACCGGTGTCAGCTGGTTCCGCGGCGGCCGGGGAACGCGCCCCCGGCCGCCGGGAATCGGGTTTCTAGTACTGCTCGGTCTCGGCGTAGCTCGTGTCGTCGTCGCCGTAGTTGTCGGCCGCCGCGCTCGGGTCGAACCCGGGCGGGGAGTCCTTCAGCGAGAGGCCCATGTCGTTGAGCTTCTGCTTGACCTCTTCGATCGACTTGGCGCCGAAATTCCTTATATCGAGGAGGTCCTGCTCGCTGCGGGCCACCAGCTCGCCCACCGAGTGGATGCCCTCGCGCTTGAGGCAGTTGTAGGAGCGGACCGTCAGGTTCAGCTCCTCGATCGGCAGGGCCAGGTCCGCGGCGAGCGCGGCGTCCGTCGGGGACGGGCCCATGTCGATGCCCTCGGCCTCGACGTTGAGCTCCCGGGCCAGCCCGAACAGCTCGACGAGGGTCTTGCCGGCGGAGGCGACCGCGTCGCGCGGCAGCATCGACTGCTTGGTCTCCACGTCCAGGATGAGGCGGTCGAAGTCGGTGCGCTGCTCGACTCGGGTGGCCTCGACCTTGTAGGTGACCTTGAGCACGGGCGAGTAGATGGAGTCGATCGGGATCCGGCCGATCTCCTGGCCCGGCTGCTTGTTCTGCGCGGCGGAGACGTAGCCGCGGCCGCGCTCGACCGTCAGCTCCATCTCCAGCTTCGCCTTGTTGTTCAGCGTGGCGATGTGCAGGTCCGGGTTGTGGACCTCGACGCCCGCCGGCGGCGCGATGTCGGCCGCGGTGACCTCGCCCGGGCCCTGCTTGCGCAGGTACATCACGACGGGCTCGTCGTGCTCGGAGGAGACGACCAGCTCCTTGAGGTTCAGGATGATGTCGGTGACATCCTCCTTGACCCCGGGGACGGTCGAGAACTCGTGCAGGACGCCCTCGATCCGGATGCTGGTCACGGCCGCACCGGGGATCGAGGAGAGCAGCGTACGGCGGAGCGAGTTGCCGATCGTGTAGCCGAAGCCCGGCTCCAGCGGCTCGATGGTGAACCGCGACCGGTACTCGTCGACCTGCTCTTCGGTGAGAGTGGGACGCTGAGCGATGAGCATGTTGGTGCCTTCTTCCCGCGGTGCCCGCTATTTGACGACCGCGTTTCGGAATGTTCCCCGCCCCTCCAGGATGCCACGCCGAGCGCGGCATCCCGGAGGAACGCGGAGTACTGCCTTGGAGCGGAGCCCTACTTGGAGTAGAGCTCGACGATCAGCTGCTCCTGGACGGGAGCGTCGATCTGCTGGCGGACGGGCAGCGAGTGCACGAGGATCCGCATCTTCTCGCCGTCGATCCCCAGCCATGCCGGAACCTGCCGGTCCCCGACCTCGGCCTTGGCGACCTGGAACGGCGTCATCTCGAGCGACTTGCCCTTGACGTCGACGATGTCGGCCTCGCTCACCAGGAAGGACGGGATGTTGACCTTCCTGCCGTTGACCCGGATGTGGCCGTGCCGGATGAGCTGGCGGGCCATGTCGCGGGACTTGGCGAAGCCCGCGCGGTAGACCACGTTGTCGAGCCGGCGCTCGAGCAGGCGCAGCAGGTTCTCACCCGTCTTGCCGCCCTGGCGGTTCGCCTCGACGTAGTAGTTGCTGAACTGCCGCTCCAGCACGCCGTAGATGCGCTTGGCCTTCTGCTTCTCGCGCAGCTGGAGCAGGTACTCGGTCTCCTTCGGCCGACCGCGTCCGTGCTCACCCGGCGGGTAGGGACGGATCTCGATCGGGCACTTCGGGCCCTCGCACTTGCTGCCCTTGAGGAACAGCTTCATCTTCTCGCGGCGGCAGAGCTTGCAGTCCGCACCGGTGTAACGAGCCATTGTTCTGTGATCTCCCCTACGGCTCAGACGCGCCGGCGCTTGGGCGGGCGGCAGCCGTTGTGCGGAACGGGCGTGACGTCCTGGATGGAGCCCACCTCCAGGCCGGTGGCCTGGAGCGAGCGGATCGCGGTCTCGCGACCGGAGCCGGGGCCCTTGACGAAGACGTCGACCTTGCGCATGCCGTGCTCCATCGCGCGCCGGGCGGCGGCCTCGGCGGCCTGCTGCGCGGCGAACGGGGTCGACTTGCGCGAGCCCTTGAAGCCCACGTGGCCCGAGGAGGCCCAGGAGATCACGTTGCCGTTGGGGTCGGTGATCGAGACGATCGTGTTGTTGAACGTGCTCTTGATGTGGGCGTGCCCGTGAGCGACGTTCTTCTTTTCCTTGCGGCGCACCTTCTTGGCGCCGACACGGCTCTTAGGAGGCATCTGCTCTCTCTACTCTTGAGGTCATCGATCCGGAGGACCGACTCCGGACTACTTCTTGCCGGCCTTCTTCTTGCCGGCCACGGTCTTCTTCTTGCCCTTGCGGGTGCGCGCGTTGGTCTGGGTGCGCTGGCCGTGGACGGGCAGACCGCGGCGGTGCCGGACGCCCTGGTAGCACCCGATCTCGATCTTGCGGCGGATGTCCGACTGGATCTCGCGGCGCAGGTCGCCCTCGATCTGGTAGTTCTGCTCGATCCAGTCGCGGAGCTTGACCAGCTCGTCGTCGCCGAGCTGGTGCACCCGCAGGTCACCGCTGATGCCGGTGCCCTCCAGGGTCGCCAGGGCCCGGGTCCGGCCGATGCCGAAGATGTAGGTGAGAGCGACCTCGAGGCGCTTTTCGCGCGGGAGGTCGACGCCGAGGAGGCGTGCCATCGTGGGCAGTTCCCTTCATTTCGCGGAGGTATGGGCACATCGCGTCCGCACACACCCTGCCCGGGTGGCGGCCTCGGCCTCCGTCGTCCGAGGGTGGCCCCTTCACACAGTGGTGCCGTACAACCCGATCACCGGGAATTCCGGGCGAGCTGTACGGCGACCTGTGCGAAGGCTGCGATGCGCTTGCTGTTGTGGGCTTTCCGGCTGGTGCCGGTCAGCCCTGGCGCTGCTTGTGGCGCGGGTCGGAGCAGATGACCATGACCCGGCCGTGCCGGCGGATGACGCGGCACTTCTGGCAGATCTTCTTGACGCTCGGCTTGACCTTCACTGGGTCTCCTGGAGATAAGGGTCACCCCCGCGCCGCCACGCACGGGGAAGGCAACCCCAGTGGGATTTACTTGTAGCGGTAGACGATCCGACCGCGCGTGAGGTCGTAGGGACTCAGCTCCACAACAACGCGGTCGTCCGGCAGGATCCGGATGTAGTGCATCCGCATCTTGCCGCTGATGTGGGCGAGCACCTTGTGCCCGTTGTCGAGCTCCACCCGGAACATGGCGTTCGGGAGGGACTCGATGACGGTGCCCTCGATCTCGATGGCCCCTTCTTTCTTGGGCATGTCCTCCGCGCTTCGCTGATCGGCTCATTGGACCCGGTCCGCCCCGTGAGGGGCACGGCCGCGCCCAGGCCACGACGCGGACGCATCGAGAACAAGGGGAACAGGCGGCCGACAACGGACCGGCACAGCAGTCTACGTCACCGAACCGCCGAATGCGAAATCAACGCATGATATGGGTCCGGAGACTGCTTCCGAGTCAAGCATACCCCGCCTCCGCGTTGTACCTTTCAGAAGAGATACGTCCGAGGAGGGTCAGCATGCCGAGCTATGACTTCGCGCTGATCCTGAGCCGTCCCCTCTACGAGGACGAGCTGGACCCGCTGTTCGACCGGACGCACGGCGCGGTCACCGTCTCGGTCATCAGCGAGCCGCAGCACGCGGACCGTCCGGGGAACGCCTCCTGCGGCTGGCAGGGCCCCACCCTGGCCGCCGCGATCATGGAGGTCGTCGAGCACGTCGAGGCCAGCGCCGAGGGCCTGCACGTGCTCCAGGTCGAGGCCGACCCGCTGCTGACGATCCGCGACATCGCCGACCGCGTCGGCCGGTCCGCGGACTCGGTCCGGCACGCGATCACCGGCGCCCGCGGCACCACCGGCTTCCCCGCGTCGGAGATCTCCACCGCCGGCCACCGGCTGTGGCGCTGGTCGAAGGTCGCCGCCTGGTACGGCATCGACGACCCGCAGCTCGTCGAGGCCAAGCCGACCGTCCAGGCCATCAACGGCTGGCTGGCCCTGCGCGACGTCGTCCCCGACGTCGCCCCCGCCCCCGAGGACGTCACCTCCGCCCTCTCCCTGGTCATCCCGCACGTGGCCTGAGGCCGGGGCGTCGCGCGGGCGGTGCGCGTGGCCGGTGCGCGGCGGCACCGCGGCCGGTTCGACAGGGGGGCGCCGGGGCGCGAAGATCGTCTGCGGACCGGGCCGGGGGTTTCCCGGAGACGGGGCCGTGATGTGCTGGGACGTGCCCTGGTGAGGGGAGGATCGATGGCGATCATCGCGCAGCTGAGCGACATCCATCTGGCCGCCGGACCGGACGGCGGGGTGGACGACGGCTCGGGGCCGGTGCGGGCGCTGCGCGCGGCGGTGTCCAGCCTGCTGGCGCTGCCGGCGCGGCCGGACGCGCTGGTGCTGACCGGCGACCTCGCCGACGGCGGGCGGCCCGAGGAGTACGCCCGGCTGCACGCGCTGCTGTCGCCGCTGCCGATGGCGGTCTACCCGATGCCCGGCAACCACGACGACCGCGACGCGATGCGCGCCGCGTTCGCCGACCATCCGGCGGTGGTCGACACCGGGTCCGCGCCGCAGGCGCCCGTCCAGTACGCGGTGGACGTGGCGGGCGTGCGGCTGGTGTGCTGCGACACGACGGTCGACGGCCATCCGCACGGGCACATGAGCGAGGAGCGGCTCTCCTGGCTGGACGAGACGCTCGGGGCCGCGCCGGCGACGCCCACGGTGGTCGCGACGCACCATCCGCCGTTCCCGATCGGGATCAGGTTCATCGACGACATGCGGTTCGTCGACCCGGCCGGGTTCGCCAAGGTGATCGGCCGGCATCCGCAGGTGGTGCGGATCATCTCGGGGCACGTGCACCGGGGGTCGGTGGGGTCGCTGGCGGGGACGGTCAGCACGACGTGCCCGAGCACCTACCGGCAGCTGTTCCTGGACCTGACGCATCCCGGGCGGGCCGCGGTGACCGGGGAGCCCGCCGGGTTCGCGGTGCACCTGGTGACCGACGACGGCGCGGCGACGACGCATTTCGTGCCGACCGGGAACTACCGCCCGCTGATGGACGTGGAGTAGCCGGTCAGCGGGGTCCCCGCGGGCCGAAGATCGTGCGCACGAGCAGCAGGGCGCCCCACGGCCCGGCCACCCAGATCCACCACGGGTAGACGAAGGTGCCCGTGACGGCGAGGGCCAGCCACACGGCGAGGTTGATCGCGCTGACGGCCGCCCACGTCGCCCAGACCGCCCGTCCGCCCAGCCGGTCCAGGTCGGCACCGGAGCGCCGGGTCGCCGGGGCGGCGGCGCTGTTGGGGTGCGACGCAGGGATGGGGTACTGGAAGAGATCCTGCTCGGGGAGGTCGGAGGTGACCTCCTGCAGATCGCCCAGGGTCTTGGCCGCGTACGTGGACTCGAGCCGCTCGTGCATCTCGTCCATCGTGATCCGGCCCTCCGCGCAGTGCTCGCGAAGGCTCGCCGCCACCCGGTCGCGATCGGCGTCCGATGCCCGGATGTCAGGGTTCGGAGCCATCGATCCCCTCCGCTCTCATGCCACGGCTGTGCCTACCGTCAGCCTACTTCGAGCCGGGCGAACCACTCCCGGCCCTCGTCGAGCGCCGTGAGGACGCGGGGGCCGTCCGGGGTGACCGCGAACGTGTGCTCGAAGTGCGCGGAGGACCGGCCGTCGGTGGTGATCACCGTCCAGCCGTCCTCGAGCTCCAGGGTCTCCTTGGTGCCGAGGTTGACCATCGGCTCGACCGCGAAGCACATCCCGACCTCCAGCACGGGGCCGTGGCCGGGCGCGCCGTGGTTCGGGATCAGCGGGTCCATGTGCATCTCGGTGCCGATGCCGTGCCCGCCGTAGCCCTCGACGATGCCGTAGGAGCCCTGAGAGCGGATGTGGGACTCGATCGCGTGGGACATGTCGGTGAGGCGCGCCCCGGCCCTGCCGGCCGCCAGACCGTGCCACAGGGACGCCTCGGTGACCTCCAGCAGCCGCCGCCGCTCCGCGGTGGTCTCCCCCACCGGGACGGTGATCGCGGCGTCGCCGTGCCAGCCGTCCACGATCGCGCCGCAGTCCAGCGAGATGATGTCGCCGTCCTGGAGGATCTTGTCCGGGCGCGGGATGCCGTGCACGATCTCCTCGTTGACGGACGCGCAGATCGTCCCGGTGAAGCCGTGGTAGCCGAGGAACGAGGGGACCCCGCCGTTGTCGCGGATGTGCCGCTCGGCGACCTCGTCCAGGTCCTTGGTGCTGATCCCGGGCTTGACCGCGTCCCGCAGCACCTCCAGCGTGCGGCCGACGAGCAGCCCCGCCGCGCGCATCTTCTCGATCTGCTCCGGCGTCTTCACCTGGATCGCGGGCCTGCGCCGTTTGAACATCTCTCCCCCTCAAGCGAAACCGCCGGGACCGCCACGGGCGGTCCCGGCGGACGGATGCGAGCACCGTGCCGGGGTCGGGGGCCGCCGCGCGGCCCCCGGCTCCCTCCCCCTACCTCTCCAGGGGGCGGAGCGCGGCGAGGGCGCGCTTGGTGACCTCCTCGACCGGCCCGGTCGCGTCGATGCCGACGAGGATGTTCTCGTCGGCGTAGAACTGCACCAGCGGCGACGTGTCGTGCCGGTACACCTCCAGCCGGTGCATGACGACCTCTTCCTTGTCGTCGTCACGCTGGAAGAGCCGGCCGCCGCAGTCGTCGCAGACGTCGTCCTGCTTGTCGTCGAAGTCGACGTGCCAGATCCGGCCGCACTTGTCGCAGGTGCGCCGGCCCGACAGCCGCCGGACGACCTCGTCCTCGTCGACGACCAGTTCCAGCACGATGTCCAGGCGGGTGTCCCACTCGGCGAGGATCTTCTTCAGCGTCTCGGCCTGCGGGACGTTGCGCGGGAACCCGTCGAGCAGGAACCCGTCGCGCGCGTCGTCCTCGGCCAGCCGGTCGCGCACCATCGCGATGGTCACCTCGTCGGGGACGAGGTCGCCGCGGTCCATGTACTGCTTGGCCTGCCGGCCGAGCTCGGTACCGCCGCTCACGTTGGCGCGGAAGATGTCACCTGTCGAGATCTTCGGGATGGACAGATGAGATGCGATGAACTGGGCCTGCGTCCCCTTGCCCGCTCCCGGGGGGCCCACCAGCACGATACGCACTACCGGAGGAAGCCCTCGTAGTTGCGCTGCTGTAGCTGACTCTCGATCTGCTTCACGGTATCCAGTCCGACGCCGACGACGATGAGGATGCTCGTGCCGCCGAAGGGGAAGTTCTGGGTCGCGTTCAGGAGTGCGAACGCCACCATGGGGATCAGGGCGACGAGCCCCAGGTAGAGCGCACCGGGTGTGGTGATCCGGGTCAGCACGTAGTCGAGGTACTCGGCGGTCGGCCGGCCAGGACGGATACCTGGGATGAATCCACCATACTTCTTCATGTTGTCGGCCACTTCAGTGGGGTTGAAGGTGATCGCCACGTAGAAGTAGGTGAAGAAGATGATGAAGACGAAGAAGATCCCCATGTGCCAGGGGTTGTCCTGCTGCAGGTAGGGCTGCACCTTCTGCAGCCACGTCGTGTTCGGCCACAGCTGCGTCGCCAGCACCGGCAGGTAGAGCAGCGATGAGGCGAAGATCACCGGGATGATGCCCGCCTGGTTCACCTTCAGCGGGATGTAGGTCGAGGTGCCGCCGTACATCCGCCGGCCCACCATCCGCTTGGCGTACTGCACCGGGATGCGGCGCTGCGCCTGCTCGACGAAGACCACGCCCGCCATGATCGCCAGGCCGACGATGATCACCAGCGCGAAGACGAACCCGCCCTTGGCCTTGTAGATGCTCCAGAACTGGGACGGGAAGACCGCCACCACCTGCGTGAAGATCAGGATCGACATGCCGTTGCCGACGCCGCGGTCGGTCATCAGCTCGCCCAGCCACATGATCACCGAGGTGCCCGCCACCATGCAGATCACCATGGTGACGATCGGGAACACGCCGGTGTCGTACAGGATGTCGTCACTGCCCGACTGGCCCTGGAACAGCTGCCCCGTGCTCGCCATCGCCACGATGCCGGTCGCCTGCAGGATGCCCAGCCCGATCGTCAGGTACCGGGTGTACTGGGTGATCTTCGTCGTGCCGGCCTGGCCCTCCTTCTTGAGGGCCTCCAGCCGGGGGATCACCACGGTCAGCAGCTGCAGGATGATGCTCGCCGTGATGTACGGCATGATCCCCAGCGCGAACACCGACAGCTTCAGCAGCGCGCCGCCGCTGAACAGGTCGACGAGGCCGTAGAGCTGGTTGCTCTTCTTCGCCGCGTCCGCGGTCGACTTCAGCACGCTCACGTTCACGTTCGGCGTCGGAAGGGTCGCCCCGATCCGGAACACCAGGATCATGAACAACGTGAACAACAGCTTCTTACGCAGGTCGGGCGTACGGAAAGCCCGAGTGAACGCGGTCAGCACCATTCCTCCTGCGCGACTGGCGAGATCATGGCCGCCGAGGGGCCGGTTACAGGTCCATGAGGTCCGGCGGAATCGAAGATCGTGGGCAATCTCACGCGCGTCGCTCCCGCCGGTGTGACTCTAACAGCAGATGAGACCGGGGCCGCCCCGCCCGCCCCGCGGGCCCTACGGCCCGCGGTGCAAGGCGAAGACGGCCCCGGCATCGAAGGTGTCGCCCTACAGCTCGTCGGCGGTCCCGCCGGCGGCGGCGATCTTCTCCTTGGCGCTGCCGGAGAAGGCGTGCGCCTTCACCTGCACGGCCACGGAGATCTCGCCGGTACCGAGGATCTTCACCGGCCGGCCGCGGCGCACCGCGCCCTTGGCCGCCAGGTCCTCGGCGGTGACCTCGCCGCCCTCGGGGTAGAGGTCGGCGAGCTTGTCCAGGTTCACCACCTGGAACTCGACCCGGTTCGGGTTCTTGAAGCCCTTCAGCTTCGGCACCCGGCGGATCAGCGGCATCTGCCCGCCCTCGAACCCGACCGGCACCGTGTTGCGGGCCTTGGTGCCCTTGGTGCCGCGGCCCGCGGTCTTGCCCTTGGACGCCTCGCCCCGACCCTTGCGGATCTTGGCCCGGTTGGAGCCGGGGGCGGGACGCAGGTCGTGGATCTTCAGCGGGGCGCCGTCCGAACCCGCGGCGCCCTTCTCCAGATCGGCGGCCATGTCAGTCGACCTCCTCGACGGTGACCAGGTGGGCCACCGTCCGGATCATGCCGAGCACCTCGGGGCGGTCCTCGCGGACCACGCTCTGCCCGATCTTCTTCAGGCCGAGGGTGCGCAGCGTGTCACGCTGGTTCTGCTTCTCACTGATCACGGACTTCTTCTGCGTGATCCTCAGGTTCGTCATGAGGTCGCGGCCTCCGCCCTCGGCTCGCTGCCCGCCGCGCGAGCGCGCAGCATGGCCGCCGGAGCGACGTCCTCGATCGGCAGGCCGCGCTTGGCCGCGATCTCCTCCGGACGCTTCAGCGCCTTCAGCCCCGCGATCGTGGCGTGCACGATGTTGATCGCGTTGTCGCTGCCCAGCGACTTGCTCAGCACGTCGTGGATGCCCGCGCACTCCAGCACCGCGCGCACCGGGCCACCGGCGATCACGCCGGTACCGGGGGCGGCCGGCCGCAGCAGGACCTCGCCCGCCGCGTCCCGCTCCTGCACCAGGTGCGGGATGGTGCCCTGGATCCGCGGCACCTTGAAGAAGTGCTTCTTGGCCTCCTCGACGCCCTTGGCGATCGCCGCGGGCACCTCCTTGGCCTTGCCGTAGCCGACGCCGACGGTGCCGTTGCCGTCACCGACGATCACCAGGGCGGTGAAGCTGAACCGGCGACCGCCCTTGACGACCTTGGCGACACGGTTGATCGCCACGACCTTCTCGATGTACGACTGGCCCTTGTCGGCGCCACCGCGGCGGTCGTCGCGGCGGCCGTCGCGACGGTCGCCACCCTGACCGCCACCACGCCTCTGCGCTGCCATCAGTGGTTCCTCTCGTTTGCCTCGTTGAGGGCCATCAAAGCTCCAGGCCCCCCTCGCGCGCACCCTCCGCGACGGCGGCGATGCGGCCGTGGTACTTGTTGCCGCCGCGGTCGAACACGACCGCGGAGACGCCGGCCTCCTTGGCCCGCCGGGCGACGAGCTCGCCGACCCTGCGGGACTTGGCCGTCTTGTCGGCGGAGTCGGCGCGCAGGTCCGCCTCCATCGTCGAGGCGTAGGCCAGCGTGTGGCCCTTGCTGTCGTCGATGACCTGGACGAACACGTGCCTGGTGGAGCGGGTCACGACCAGGCGAGGCCGCGCGGCGCTGCCCACGACCTTCTTCCGGACCCGCAGGTGCCGGCGCTTGCGGGACTTGGCCCGCGCCGACGTGGCCTTCGCGGCCAGGGTCTTGGTGCCTGCCATGACTACTTACCAGCCTTTCCGACCTTGCGGCGGATCTGCTCGCCCTCGTACCGCACGCCCTTGCCCTTGTACGGGTCGGGCTTGCGCAGCTTGCGGATGTTGGCGGCGACCTCGCCGACCTTCTGCTTGTCGATGCCCTCGACGGTCAGCTGGGTCGGCCGCTCCACCGTGAAGGTGATGCCCTCCGGGGGCTCGACCGTGATCGGGTGGCTGTAGCCGAGCGAGAACTCCAGGTTCTTGCCCTTGGCCACCACGCGGTAGCCGACGCCCTGGATGACCAGCGTCTTCTTGTAGCCGTCGGTCACACCGACGACCATGTTGTTGATCAACGAGCGGGTGAGCCCGTGCAGGGCGCGCACCGTGTTGATGTCGTTCGGCCGGGTCACCGAGACCTGGCCGTCCTCCATCGACACCTCGATCGGCTCGGCGACCGTGTGCGACAGCGTGCCCTTCGGCCCCTTGACGGTGACCTCCCGGCCGTCGAGGCTGACCTCGACGCCGCTGGGCACGGTGATGGGGAGACGTCCGATTCGCGACATTGTTAGAGCCCTCCCCTCACCAGACGTAGGCGAGGACTTCGCCGCCCACGCCGCGCTTGCCCGCCTGCCGGTCGGTCATCAGGCCGGAGGACGTCGAGATGATCGCGACGCCCAGTCCGCCCAGGACCCTCGGCAGGTTGTCCTTCTTCGCGTACACGCGCAGACCCGGCTTCGAGACGCGCTTGATGCCGGCGATCGAACGCTCGCGGGTCGGGCCGAACTTCAGCTCGATGGTGAGCTTCTTGCCGACCTCGGCGTCCTCCACGCTCCAGCCCGAGATGTAGCCCTCCTGCTGGAGGATCTCGGCGATGTGCGCCTTGATCTTCGAGTACGGCATCGCCACCGAGTCGTGGTACGCCGAATTCGCGTTCCGCAGACGCGTCAACATGTCTGCGATCGGGTCGGTCATCGTCATGGCCTGCTGGCCCTCCCTCGCCACGGTTTCCTCGGGTCGATGTGGGCCCGTGGACCTTTGGCGCGGTCGTGGGCACCCTCGCGGATGCCCGGTGGTTGATACAAGCCGGCGGGCTCCCCCCGTCGCCGGGGGGAGGCTCCTACCAGCTGGACTTGGTGATGCCAGGCAGCTCGCCGCGGTGGGCCATCTCCCGGAAGCACACACGGCACAGGCCGAACTTCCGGTAGACCGAACGCGGGCGCCCGCAGCGCGAGCAACGAGTGTACGCGCGCACGCCGAACTTCGGCTTCCGCGCCGCCTTGGCGATCAGCGACTTCTTCGCCATGTGTCTGCTCAGCTCTCCTTGAAGGGGAAGCCCAGGAGCTTGAGCAGCGCCCGGCCCTCGTCATCGGTCTTCGCGGACGTCACGACCGTGATGTCCATGCCCCGCGTCCGGTCGATCTTGTCCGGGTCGACCTCGTGGAACATGACCTGCTCGGTCAGCCCGAAGGTGTAGTTGCCGTTGCCGTCGAACTGCTTCGGCGACAGGCCGCGGAAGTCGCGGATGCGGGGCAGCGCGGTGGCCAGCAGCCGGTCCAGGAACTCCCACATCCGGTCGCCGCGCAGCGTGGCGTGCGCGCCGATCGGCATGCCCTCGCGCAGCTTGAACTGCGCGATGGACTTGCGGGCCCGGTTCACGGCCGGCTTCTGGCCGGTGATCAGCGACAGGTCGCGGATCGCGCCCTCGATCAGCTTGGCGTCCTTGGCCGCGTCGCCGACGCCCATGTTGACCACGATCTTGGTCAGACCGGGGATCTGCATGACGTTGGCGTAGCCGAACTGCTCCTGCATCTGCTTCGCGATCTCCTCGCGGTAGCGGAGCTTGAGCCTCGGCTGCGGGACGGGACGCTCGGTGACGGTCTCGGTCATCGGTCTCAGATCTCCTTACCGCTACGGCGCGAGATCCGAACCTTCGTGCCGTCCTCGTTGATGCGGTAGCCGACCCGGACCGGCTTGCCGTCCTCGGCGAGCGCGACGTTGCTGACGTGCAGCGGCGCCTCGACCGTCACGCGGCCGCTCTCCTTGCCGGCACGCTGCTGGTCGGCCTTGATGTTCTTGGTGATGAGGTTGACGCCCTCGACGACCACGCGGTCCTCGCGCGGGAGGACGCGCAGGACCTTGCCCGTGGCGCCCTTGTCCTTGCCGGCGATGACGACGACCTCGTCGCCCTTGCGGATCTTCATCACAGCACCTCCGGCGCGAGCGAGATGATGCGCATGAACTTCTTCTCGCGCAGTTCGCGGCCCACCGGGCCGAAGATGCGGGTGCCACGGGGGTCCCCGCCGTCCTTGATCAGGACCGCGGCGTTCTCGTCGAAGCGGATGTAGGAGCCGTCCGGGCGCCGGCGCTCCTTGCGGGTGCGCACGACGACCGCCTTGACGACGTCACCCTTCTTCACGCCCGCGCCGGGAAGGGCGTCCTTCACCGTCGCGACGATGATGTCGCCGACTCCCGCGTAGCGCCGACCCGAGCCGCCGAGAACGCGGATGCAGAGGATCTCCTTCGCACCCGTGTTGTCGGCGACCTTGAGTCGCGACTCCTGCTGGATCACGTCAACTCCTGTTCGTCACACCGGTTCTCTCTCGGACCTCGTCCGAGGAGCCTGGTGGAACCATCGGTGTTCAATTGCGGGACTGCGTCCCGCAGGGGCCTTGCGGCTCCTACTTGGCCTTCTCGAGGATCTCCACCACGCGCCAGCGCTTGCTCGCCGACAGCGGGCGGGTCTCCATGAGACGGACGCGGTCGCCGACGCCACACTCGTTGGCCTCGTCGTGCGCCTTGTAGTTCTTCGTGCGGCGGATCACCTTGTGGTACTTGGCGTGCTTCACGCGGTCCTCGACGGACACGACCACGGTCTTGTCCATCTTGTCGCTGACCACGAGGCCCTCCAGGACCTTGCGGCTGCTCCGCGCCTTGGTCTGCTCGGTCATTCGGTGCCCTCCACGGCGTCCTCGGCGACCGTGACGATGCCGAGCTCGCGCTCCCGCATCACGGTGTAGATGCGGGCGATCTCGCGCTTGACGGTGCGCAGCCGCCCGTGGCTCTCAAGCTGGCCGGTCGCGGCCTGGAAGCGGAGGTTGAACAGCTCCTCCTTCGCCTCCTTCAGCTTGGTGACCAGAACGTCCTCGGGCTCGGTCCGCAGGTCGTCGGCGGTAAGACCCTTGGCCATCAGGACTCACCCACCTCTCGCTTAACGATCTTGCACTTCATGGGAAGCTTGTGGATCGCGCGGGTCAGCGCCTCGCGGGCGATCTGCTCGCTCGGGTAGGAGATCTCGAACAGCACGCGGCCCGGCTTGACGTTCGCGACCCACCACTCCACGGAGCCCTTGCCGGAGCCCATCCGGGTCTCCGCCGGCTTCTTGGTCAGCGGACGGTCCGGGAAGATGTTGATCCAGACCTTGCCGCCACGCTTGATGTGGCGGGTCATCGCGATACGCGCGGCCTCGATCTGCCGGTTCGTCACGTAGGCGGCCTCGACCGCCTGGATGCCGTACTCGCCGAACGTCACCTTGGTGCCGCCCTTGGCCTGGCCGCGACGCCTCGGGTGGTGCTGCTTGCGGTGCTTGACCTTGCGAGGGATCAGCATGGGTTACTCAGCTCCCCTCACCCTGCGGAGCAGCCTCGGCCGTCTGCGCCGGCTGCTCGGAACTCTGCTGCTGCTTCGGCGCGGCGTCGCCGCCGCGGGCCTCGCCGCCGCGGGCGCCGCCGCGGGCCTCGCCGCCGCGTCCGCCGCGTCCGCCGCGACCGCCGCCGCGGCGCTCGCCGCCACCGCCGCCGCCACCGCGGCGCTCACGGCCACCGCCGCCACCGCCCGCGGCGCGCTGCTGCGCGGCCTTCTGCTCGCGCTCGGCGCGCGTCGCCGCGGCCTCGCCCTTGTAGATCCACACCTTCACGCCGATGCGGCCGAACGTCGTCCGGGCCTCGTAGAACCCGTAGTCGATGTCGGCGCGCAGCGTGTGCAGCGGGACCTGGCCCTCGCGGTAGAACTCCGACCGCGACATCTCGGCGCCGCCGAGGCGGCCGCCGCACTGGACCTTGATGCCCTTGGCGCCCGACTTCATCGCCGACTGGATCGCCTTGCGCATGGCGCGGCGGAACGCGACCCGGCTGGACAGCTGCTCGGCCACGCCCTGCGCGACGAGCTGCGCGTCGATCTCGGGGTTCTTCACCTCGAGGATGTTCAGCCGGACCTGCTTGCCGGTGAGCTTCTCCAGGTCGCCCCGGAGGCGCTCGGCCTCCGCGCCGCGGCGGCCGATCACGATGCCCGGCCGGGCGGTGTGGATGTTGACCTCGACCCGGTCGCGGGTCCGCTCGATCTCCACCTTGGAGATGCCCGCCCGGTCCATGCCCTTCTGCAGCATGCGCCGGATCTGGACGTCTTCCTTGACGTAGTCCTTGTACAGCTTCGTGGCGAACCACACGGACTTGTGGTCGGTCGTGACCCCGAGCCGGAACCCGTGCGGGTTGATCTTCTGACCCACTACCGGGCCCTCCTCGTCTTCTTACCGCCGGCCGAAGCGACCTCGTCCTTCGGGGCGACGACCACGGTGATGTGGCTCGTGCGCTTGTTGATGCGGTAGGCCCGACCCTGGGCGCGGGGGCGGAAACGCTTCAGCGTCGGCCCCTCGTCGACCCACGCGCTGCTCACGACGAGCGTGCCCGTGTCGAGCTTGAAGTTGTGCTCGGCGTTGGCAATGGCACTGGCCAGCACCTTGCCCACCGGCTCACTGGCGGCCTGGGGGGCGAACCGCAGCACCGCCTGCGCCTCCGCGGCGGGCAGGCCGCGGATGAGGTCCACCACGCGGCGGGCCTTCATGGGCGTGACGCGGATGAACCGCGCCTGGGCCCTGGCTTCCATCGCTGTTCCCTCTCTCCTACGTGCCCGCTCAGCCGCGACGGCTGCGGCGGTCTTCCTTGACGTGGCTGCGGAACGTCCGCGTCGGCGCGAACTCGCCGAGCTTGTGACCCACCATGGCGTCGGTGATGAACACCGGCACGTGCTTGCGGCCGTCGTGCACGGCGATCGTGTGACCGATCATGTCCGGCACGATCATGGAGCGCCGGGACCACGTCTTGATGACGTTCTTGGTGCCCTTCTCGTTCTGGACGTCCACCTTCTTCATCAGGTGGTCGTCCACGAAGGGGCCCTTCTTAAGGCTACGTGGCATGACGAGCGACTCCTACCGCTTCTTCTTGCTGCGACGACGGACGATCAGCCGGTCGCTCGACTTGTTCGCCTGGCGAGTGCGGCCTTCCTTCTTACCGTTCGGGTTCACCGGGTGCCGGCCACCGGAGGTCTTGCCCTCACCACCACCGTGCGGGTGGTCGATCGGGTTCATGGCCACACCGCGGACGGTCGGGCGCTTGCCCTTCCACCGCATCCGGCCGGCCTTGCCCCAGTTGATGTTCGACTGCTCGGCGTTCCCGACCTCGCCGACCGTCGCGCGGCAGCGCACGTCCACCATCCGCATCTCGCCGGAGGGCATGCGCAGCGTGGCGTACTTGCCCTCCTTGGCCAGCAGCTGGACGCCCGCGCCCGCGCTGCGGGCGATCTTGGCGCCGCCGCCGGGCCGCAGCTCGATGGCGTGGATGACGGTACCCGTCGGGATGTTGCGCAGCGGCAGGCAGTTGCCCGGCTTGATGTCCGCGCCCGCCCCGTTCTCGACGCGGTCGCCCTGGCGCAGGTTCCGCGGCGCGAGGATGTAGCGCTTCTCACCGTCGGCGTAGTGCAGCAGCGCGATGCGCGCCGTGCGGTTCGGGTCGTACTCGATGTGCGCGACCTTCGCCGGGACGCCGTCCTTGTCGTGCCGGCGGAAGTCGATCACGCGGTAGGCGCGCTTGTGGCCGCCGCCCTGGTGCCGGGTCGTGATGCGGCCGTGGTTGTTGCGGCCGCCCTTCTTGGGGAGCGGACGCAGCAGCGACTTCTCCGGCTCACGGCGCGTGACCTCGACGAAGTCGGCCACGCTGGAGCCGCGACGACCCGGAGTCGTCGGCTTGTAGTTACGGATGCCCATCTTTTTCGTTCATCCCTTTTCAGTCTTCGGACGGCTCCGGCCGCTTAGGCCGGACCGCCGAAGATGTCGATCCGCTCGCCCTCGGCGAGGCTGACGATGGCGCGCTTGGTGTCCTTGCGCTTGCCGTAGCCGAACCGGGTGCGCTTGCGCTTGCCGGACCGGTTGAGCGTGTTCACGTTCGTCACCTTGACGCCGAACACCGACTCGACGGCCTGCTTGATCTGCGTCTTGTTGGCGTCGGTGCGGACCACGAACGTGTACTTGTTCTCGTCCAGCAGCCCGTAGCTCTTCTCCGAGACGACCGGCGCGATGATGACGTCGCGGGGGTCGGCGATCTTGTTCATGAGCGACCCTCCTTACTTCTTCGCCGCGCGCGAGATGAACTCGTCGTACGCCTTCTGCGTGAAGACGACGTCATCGTTCACCAGCACGTCATAGGTGTTGAGCTGGTCCGAGACGATCACGTGCACGCTCGGCTCGTTGCGCAGGCTCTTCCAGGTCAGCTCGTCCTCGCGGTCCAGGACCAGGAGGACGCGCTTGGCCTCGGTGACCGAGCGCAGCGCCGCCAGCGCCGTCTTCGTCTTCGGGGTGTCGCCCTCGATGATGCTGTCGACGACGTGCACCCGGCCGTAGCGGGCGCGGTCCGACAGGGCGCCGCGCAGCGCGGCGGCCTTCATCTTCTTGGGCGTCCGCTGCGAGTAGTCCCGCGGCTGCGGGCCGTGCACCGCGCCGCCGCCGGCGAACTGCGGCGCCCGCGTCGAGCCCTGGCGGGCCCGGCCGGTGCCCTTCTGCCGGTACGGCTTCTTGCCGCCGCCGGACACCTCGCCGCGCGTCTTGGTCGAGTGCGTCCCCTGCCGCGCCGCGGCCAGCTGCGCCACCACGACCTGGTGGATCAGCGGCACGCTGGTCTTCGCGTCGAAGACCTCCGCGGGCAGCTCGATGTCGATCTTCGAAGTCACTTGCCCGTCCCCTTCACTGCGTCGCGGACCAGCACCACGGCGCCGTTGGGACCGGGAACCGCGCCCTTGATGAGCAGCAGGTTCTTCTCCGCGTCGACGGCGTGGAGGGTCAGGTTCTGCACGGTGGTCCGGGCGTTGCCGTGCCGTCCCGCCATGCGGAGGCCCTTGAAGACGCGACCGGGGGTCGCGCAGCCGCCGATCGACCCCGGCGAACGGTGCTTGCGCTGGGTGCCGTGCGAGGCGCTGAGGCCCTTGAAGCCGTGCCGCTTCATGACGCCCGCGGTGCCCTTGCCCTTGCTCGTGCCGGTGACGTCGATCTTCTGGCCGGCCTCGAAGACGCCAGCGGTGATCTCCTGGCCGAGTTCGAACTCGGTGGTGTCGGCGGAGCGCAGCTCGACGAGGTAGCGGCGCGGCGTGACGCCGGCCTTCTCGAAGTGACCCGTGCGCGGCTTGTTCACCTTGCGCGGGTCGATCTGCCCGTACCCGAGCTGGACGGCGGTGTAGCCGTCCTTCTCCTGGGTGCGGAGCTGCGTGACGACACACGGCCCGGCCTGGACGACGGTCACCGGAACGATCCGGCCCTCATCGTCGAAGACCTGGGTCATGCCGAGCTTCTCGCCCAGGACGCCCTTCCTCTGCGTACTCATGTCTGGTGCGTCCCTCAGAGCTTGATCTCGATGTCAACGCCGGCCGGAAGGTCGAGCCGCATCAGCGAGTCGACCGTCTTGGGCGTCGGGTCGATGATGTCGATCAACCGCTTGTGCGTGCGCATCTCGAAGTGCTCGCGGCTGTCCTTGTACTTGTGCGGCGAGCGGATGACGCAGTACACGTTCTTCTCGGTCGGCAGCGGCACCGGGCCCGCGACCTTGGCGCCCGTCCGCGTCACCGTCTCAACGATCTTCTTCGCGGAGGTGTCGATGACCTCGTGGTCGTAGGCCTTGAGCCGGATGCGGATCTTCTGTCCCGCCATGGTGGCCTCGGTGTCCTTTGCTGTAGTGCCGCTGGTTACTTCAGGATCGTGACGCGGCGGCCCGGGGTGCCCAGGGGCGGCCCGGGCCGCCGCTCACGAGAGGGTGTTACTTGATGACCTTGGTGACGCGACCCGAGCCGACCGTCCGGCCGCCCTCGCGGATGGCGAACTTCAGGCCCTCCTCCATGGCGACGGGCTGGATCAGCTCGACGCGCATCTCGGTGTTGTCGCTCGGCATGACCATCTCGGTGCCCTCGGGGAGGTTCACCACGCCGGTCACGTCCGTGGTCCGGAAGTAGAACTGCGGACGGTAGTTGTTGAAGAACGGCGTGTGCCGGCCGCCCTCGTCCTTGGACAGGATGTAGACCTGCGCCTCGAACTCGGTGTGCGGGGTCGTGGTGCCCGGCTTGATGACGCACTGGCCGCGCTCGACGTCCTCGCGCTTGGTGCCGCGCAGCAGCAGGCCGACGTTGTCGCCCGCCTGGCCCTGGTCGAGCAGCTTGCGGAACATCTCGACACCGGTGACCGTGGTCGAGCTGGTCTCGTTCTTGATGCCGATGATGTCGACGGTCTCGTTGACGTTGATGACACCGCGCTCGATGCGGCCGGTCACGACCGTGCCGCGGCCGGTGATCGAGAAGACGTCCTCGATCGGCATCAGGAACGGCTTGTCGATGTCGCGGACCGGCTCCGGCACGTTCTCGTCGACGGCGTCCATCAGCTCGCCGATCGTGGCGGCCCACTTCTCGTCGCCCTGCAGCGCCTGGTAGGCGGACACGCGGACCACGGGAACGTCGTCGCCCGGGAACTCGTACTCCGACAGCAGCTCGCGGACCTCGAGCTCGACGAGCTCCAGGATCTCCTCGTCGTCCACCATGTCGCACTTGTTCAGCGCGACGACGATGTAGGGGACGCCGACCTGGCGGGCCAGGAGCACGTGCTCCTTGGTCTGCGGCATCGGGCCGTCGGTCGCGGCGACCACCAGGATGGCGCCGTCCATCTGCGCCGCACCGGTGATCATGTTCTTGATGTAGTCCGCGTGACCGGGGCAGTCCACGTGCGCGTAGTGCCGGGACTCGGTCTGGTACTCGACGTGCGCGATGGAGATCGTGATCCCGCGCTCGCGCTCCTCGGGAGCCTTGTCGATGTCCTCGAACGGCGTGTACGGGTTGAGGTCCGGGTACTTGTCGTGGAGCACCTTGGTGATCGCCGCGGTAAGCGTGGTCTTACCGTGGTCGATGTGTCCGATGGTGCCGATGTTCACGTGCGGCTTCGTCCGCTCGAACTTGGCCTTCGCCACTGGTTGCTCCTTGTTGCGATCCTCGGCCGTCTGGAACGACCGCTTCGATGTACGTCTGGTGTGATCTGTGGGCAGGCCCGGGTACTACTCGCCCCGCGCCTTGGCGATGATCTCCTGCGCGACGTTCCCCGGAACCTCGGCGTAGGAGTCGAACTGCATCGTGAAGACAGCCCGGCCCTGGGTCTTGCTGCGCAGATCACCCACGTAGCCGAACATCTCGGACAGCGGCACGAGCGCCTTGATGACGCGCATCCCGCTCCGCTCGTCCATGGACTGGACCTGGCCGCGGCGGCTGTTGAGGTCGCCGATCACGTCGCCCATGTTGTCCTCGGGCGTGGTGACCTCGACGGCCATCATCGGCTCCAGCAGCGTGGGGGACGCCTTGCGGGCGGCCTCCTTGAACGCCATGGAACCGGCGACCTTGAACGCCATCTCCGACGAGTCGACCTCGTGGTAAGCGCCGTCTCGCAGGGTGACCTTGACGCCCACCATCGGGTAGCCGGCGAGGACGCCGAACTCCGCGGCCTCCTGGCAGCCCGCGTCGACCGACGGGATGTACTCCCGCGGGATGCGGCCACCGGTGACCTTGTTCTCGAACTCGTAACCGTCGGACCCGCCGCCGAGCGGCTCCAGGTCGATGATCACGCGGCCGAACTGGCCGGAGCCGCCCGTCTGCTTCTTGTGGGTGTACTCGACCTTCTCGACCTTCTTGCTGATGGTCTCGCGGTAGGCCACCTGCGGCTTGCCGACGTTGGCGTCGACCTTGAACTCCCGCTTCATCCGGTCGACGAGGATCTCCAGGTGGAGCTCGCCCATGCCGGAGATGACGGTCTGGCCGGTGTCCTCGTCCGAGCGGACCTGGAAGGACGGGTCCTCCTCGGCCAGCCGCTGGATCGCGGTGCCCAGCTTCTGCTGGTCGGCCTTGGTCTTCGGCTCGATCGCCACGTGGATGACCGGCGCCGGGAAGTTCATCGACTCGAGGACGATCGGGGACTTCTCGTCGCACAGCGTCTCACCGGTGGTGGTCTGCTTGAGGCCCATCACCGCGACGATGTCGCCGGCGCCCGCGCGCTCGATCTCGGTGCGCTTGTTGGCGTGCATCCGGTAGATCTTGCCGATGCGCTCCTTGCGCTCCTTGACGGAGTTCATCACGTTCGCGCCGGACTCCAGCACGCCGGAGTACACGCGGACGAAGGTGAGCTTGCCCAGGTGCGGGTCGCTGGCGATCTTGAAGGCGAGCGCGGAGAACGGCTCGTCCTCGCTCGGCCGGCGGGTGAGGACCTTCTCCTCGTCGCGGACGGCGTGGCCCTCGATGGCCTCGACGTCCAGCGGCGAGGGCAGGTAGCGGACGATCGCGTCCAGCAGCGGCTGCACGCCCTTGTTCTTGAAGGCGGTGCCGCAGGTCACCGGCGTCACGGCGGCGGCGATCGTCGCGCGCCGGATGCCGGCGTGCAGCTGCTCCACGGTGGGCTCGTTGCCCTCCAGGAAGAGCTCCATGATCTCGTCGTCGTTCTCGGCGAGCGTCTCGACCAGCTTGTCGTGCCACTCGCGGGCCGACTCGGCGTGCGTCTCGGGGATGTCGACCGTGTCGTACATCTCGCCGAGCTTGGCCTCCTCGTTCCACACGAGGGCCTTCATGTTCACCAGGTCGATGACGCCCTTGAAGTCGGCCTCGGCGCCGATCGGCAGCTGCAGCACGAGCGGGACCGCGTTGAGACGGTTCTCGATCATGTCGACGCAGCGGTGGAACTCGGCGCCGACCCGGTCGAGCTTGTTGACGAAGCACATGCGGGGCACGCCGTAGCGGTCGGCCTGCCGCCACACCGTCTCGGACTGCGGCTCCACGCCGGCGACACCGTCGAACACCGCGACCGCGCCGTCGAGCACCCGCAGGTTGCGCTCCACCTCGATGGTGAAGTCGACGTGCCCGGGGGTGTCGATGATGTTGATCGTGTGCTTGACGTCGTCGACGGGCCATTCGCAGGTGGTGGCGGCGGAGGTGATGGTGATCCCCCGCTCCTGCTCCTGCTCCATCCAGTCCATGGTGGCGGCGCCGTCGTGGACCTCGCCGATCTTGTAGCTGATGCCCGTGTAGTACAGGATCCGCTCGGTCGTCGTGGTCTTGCCAGCGTCGATATGGGCCATGATCCCGATGTTGCGGACCTTGGCCAGGTCTACACCGGTTTTGGTAGCCACAGTGTCCTCGCGTCCTCGCGTCGTCTCGTCGTTCTCAACCCGCCGGGGTTACCAGCGGTAGTGGGCGAAGGCCTTGTTGGACTCCGCCATCTTGTGGGTGTCCTCGCGCTTCTTCACAGACGCGCCGAGGCCGTTGCTCGCGTCGAGCAGCTCGTTCATCAGCCGCTCGGTCATGGTCTTCTCACGACGCTGCCGGGCGTACACCACCAGCCAGCGCAGGGCCAGGGTGGTGCTGCGGGCCGGCCGCACCTCGACGGGGACCTGGTAGGTCGCGCCACCGACGCGGCGGCTGCGGACCTCCAGGGTCGGCTTCACGTTGTCGAGCGCGCGCTTCAGCGTGACGACCGGGTCGTTGCCGGTCTTCTCGCGGGCGCCCTCGAGAGCCTCGTACACGATGCGCTGCGCGATGGAGCGCTTGCCGTCCAGGAGAATCTTGTTGATGAGCGCGGTGACCAGCGGCGAGTTGTACACCGGGTCAGCGATCAGCTGGCGCTTGCCAGCAGGGCCCTTGCGCGGCATCAGCTCTTCTCCTTCTTCGCGCCGTACTTGCTGCGCGCCTGCTTGCGATTGCGGACGCCCTGGGTGTCGAGCGACCCGCGGATGATCTTGTACCGAACACCCGGGAGGTCCTTCACACGGCCGCCGCGCACGAGCACGATCGAGTGCTCCTGCAGGTTGTGACCGACGCCGGGGATGTAGGCCGTGACCTCAATCCCGCTGGTCAGCCGGACACGGGCGACCTTGCGAAGCGCGGAGTTCGGCTTCTTGGGCGTCGTCGTGTAGACGCGCGTGCAGACGCCCCGCCGCTGGGGGCTCTCCTTCAGCGCGGGCGTCTTGTTCTTGGTCACCTTGTCCTGGCGGCCCTTTCGGACCAGCTGCTGGATCGTGGGCACCGCGTCTCCGTCTTCCCTCGTACCGAGCCGGTAAGTCTTTTTGCTGCAATCACCACCTCAGGCGAGGCTGTGACCTGCCGGTTTCCCGACCTCTCCGACCCACGCGGTCGGGCGTGTCGCCGGATCACGGAGCATTGCCCGCGACCAACCGACACAGACCGCCCGGCCCATGAACGGGCCGAATCAAGCCGGGGAGTGGTTGCGGCGCTGAGCCGGTCCCAACTCGGACCCTGCCGGCGCGCACGCATAGCGGCCCGCATACAGCGGGCACAAGTGAAGAGGTTACCGACCGCTCCGCGAAAGTGCAAAGCGAGCAGCGCACTACCGTGCGGGCCCCTTCCGGCGCAAGCCCGGGAGGGCCCCGGTAGCCGACTCACCGTCTAGATCAACGGGAGAATGCCGACGGATGTTCCCGCCGCGGAGGCGGGAAGACCCGTCGGCATTGTGTCCCACATCCCGGCCGTTGGGGAAGACGTCGACGAGGTTTTACGCCGGCCCCGGGCCGGGGCGCCCTAGAGCAGGAACGCGACGACCAGCACGATCACGATCACCGCGCCCACGACGCCGCCGATGACGTAGAGCAGCGTGTTGCTCTTGCCGCTCTTGCCCTCGTCCGCCCCGTACGTGGACGGCTGACCGTACTGTCCCGGCTGGCCGAACTGCCCCTGCTGGGCGGGCTGGCCCGGCTGGCCGAACGGGGACTGGCCGCCGTACTGCTGCTGCTCGCCCTGCTGGCCGAACTGCTGCGCACCCTGCTGCTGGCCGAAGTCCTGCTGCTGCCCGTACTCCTGCTGCTGGCCGTAGCCCTGCTGGCCCTGCTGGCCCTGCTGGCGGCCGTACTCCTGCTGGCCGTACTCCTGCTGCCCGCCGTACTGCTGGCCGGGCTGCTGGCCGTACTGCTGCTGGTCCTGCGGGGCACCGAACGGCTGGGCGCCGTACTGCTGCTGCTCGCCCTGCTGGCCGAACTGCTGCGCACCCTGCTGCTGGCCGTACTCCTGCTGCTGCCCGTAGTCCTGCTGGCCGAACGGCTGCGCGCCCGCCTGGGGCTGTTGCTGGGCCTGCGGCTGCCACGACTGCTGCCCGATGTCCAGGCGGGTGTGCTCGGCCATCCCCCCGGACGGCTCCGCGGCGTGCCGTCCCTGCGCCTGCGCGGACGGGTCGAACGCCTCGGTCGGGCGGGCGTCCTCGACGCCCCGGCCGCCCGGCGCGCCGTACGCGGGCGGCTCCTCCGCCTGCGGGGCGCCGCCGAAGCCGGAGTCGGGCGGCGGCACCATCATCGTCCGCTCGTGGTCGCTCTGCCCCTGCCCCGGCTGTCCCTGCCCGGGCCGGCCCGGCTGCGAACCCTCCGGCGACCACGGCTCGGGCGTCGACGGCGGGACGGGCGCCTGCCACGGCTCGGCGGGCGGCTCCTGCCGGCGCTCGGGCCCGGTCGCGACGGGGACGTCGGTGCCGGGCGACCAGTGCAGCGTGGCCTGGTCGTCCACCGGGGGACGCTGCGGCCGCTCGGGCTCCTGCGGTCCGGTGCCGGGACCGGGGACGATCAGGGTCCGGTCGGTGCCGCCCTCCTGCGGCTGCCCGGGGGCCGGGGGCGCCTGCTCGGCGGGCGTCCCGGCCTCGGGCGCGCGCGGCTCGGCCGGCGGCGCGTACCCGGGCTGGCCGCCGAACGGCGGCTGGCCGTACGGCTGCTGCTCCTGCTGCTGCTCGTACTGGGGCGCGCCGTGCATCGGCTGCTGCGGGTACCCCTGCTGCGGCTGGCCGTACTGCTGTTCCGGCTGCTGCCCGTACTGCTGGCCCTGGGGGCCGCCGTACTGCTGCTCCTGGGGCGGCGGGAAGCCGCCCGGGCCCGGAGGCGTCCCGTAGGGCTGCTGCCCGTACGGCTGCTCCTGCTGCTCGTACTGGGGGGCGCCGTACTGCTGCGGAGGCGGCGGCTGCTGCTGCTCGCCGTACTGCGGCATCGGCTGCTCGACCATCGTCGGGGGCGGCGGGGGCGTCCGCCGCTCCGGCTCACCGGGCTCCTGCGGCGCCTGGGGCCGCTGCCCGCCGGCCGCGCCGCCCAACTGCGGGGCGCCGAACACCACGGTCCGGTCGCCCAGCGGACGCGCGGGAGGCTCGCCCCGCTCCTCGGGGGCCTCGCGGCCCTCGTCCTCCGGCAACGGCCGCTGCGGTCCCTGCGTGCCGTCATTCTCGGTCATCGTCGGGCTCCTTCAGCGCCGTCGTCCCGGGGCTCCTGAGTCCCGGTCGCCCGGGGATCCGCCGTGCGGTCCCCGGATCTGTCACTCGTCTCGTCCCGTGGCGGTCTGACCGCCCGTGGGCGTTCTGGCCTCCAGCCTGCCCCGATAGCCGGTGGTATCGCAAATCATCGCCCCAGTTCGACGCCCGGCACCAGCGGTACGTTCCGGCCGGGCGTCCCACCAGCGCGAACGCCCCCGCCCCGGTCATTCGTGCCCGCGGACCGGATGCGGGCGGTACGGCGCCTCCAGCCGCTCGACGTCCTTGTCGTCCAGTGTGAGCCCTGCCGCCGCGATCGCGTCGTCGATGTGCGCGGTCTTCGTCGCGCCGACGATCGGGGCCGTCACCCCCGGGCGCCCGAGCAGCCACGCGAGCGCGACCTGCGCCATGGGGACGCCCTTCTCCCCCGCCACCTCGCGGACGACGTCGATGACGTCGAAGTCGGCCTCGTCGTAAATCATGTCGCCGTAGGCGTCGTTGCCGGCCCGCACCGTGTTGGCCTGCCCGCCGCGATCGCGGTTCCCCGCCAGCCGCCCGCGCGCGAGGGGGCTCCACGGGACGAGCCCGACGCCCTGGTCGGCGCAGAACGGGTTCATCTCCCGCTCCTCCTCGCGGTACAGCACGTTGTAATGGTTCTGCATCGTGGCGAACTTCGTCCACCCGTGCTTCTCGGCCACGTGCTGCGCCTTGGCGAACTGCCACACGAACATGCTGGACGCGCCTATGTACCGCGCCTTGCCCGCGTGCACCACGTCGTTGAGGGCCTCCATGGTCTCCTCGATGGGCGTCTCGTAGTCCCAGCGATGGATCTGGTAGAGGTCCACATAGTGGGTGCCCAGTCGCCGCAGGGAGTCGTCAATGGCCGCCATGATGTGCTTGCGGGACAGCCCCTTGTCGTTGGGCCCGTCGCCCATGGGAAGGCAGACCTTGGTCGCGAGGACGTAGTCCTCCCGGCGCGGGAACAGCTTCGCCAGCAGGTGCCCGGTAATGATCTCGCTCGCGCCCCGCGAGTACATGTCGGCGGTGTCGAAGAACGTCACGCCCGCCTCGACCGCCCTCCGGACGATCGGCTCCGCGGCCTTCTCGTCCAGCGCCCAACGGCGCTGCTCGGGGTCGCCGTAGCTCATCATCCCCAGGCAGATCCGCGAGACCCTGGTCCCCGTCGTCCCGAGCCGCACCTGTTCCATGACTTCTCCTCTCGCCTCAGCGCCCTCCACGGTGCACCGCCGAGCCCCCGACCGCCAAACCGGAGCGCGCAACCGGCGGGCGGCCTCCGGGATAGAGGAGGCGTCAGCACCCCCGAGTCATGGAGACCCACCATGAAGAGACGCCCATGGCCGTGGTGAGCCGCGCCCCCGGCGAACTGGACGACGCCGCGATCGTCGCCGCGTCGCTGCGCACCCCGGAGGCGTTCGGTGAGCTGTTCCGCAGGCACGGGCCGCGGCTGCACGCCTACATCAGGCGGCGCCTCGGCCCCGTCCTCGCCGACGACCTGGTGTCGGAGTCGTTCGCGACCGCGTTCCGGCAGCGGGAGAGGTTCGACGGGCGCGGGGACTTCGGCGCCTGGCTGTGGGGCATCGCCTCGAACCTGATCGCCAGGCATCGCCGGCAGGAGACGCGGATGTTCCGGGCCTACGCCCGGACCGGCGTGGACCCGGCCGAGGACGGCGTCGCCGACCGGGCCGGGGACCGCGCCGCCGCCGCGGCGCTCGGTCCCGCGCTGGCCAAGGCGCTGGCCTCGCTGAACGCCCAGGACCGGGACGTCGTCCTGCTGCTGGCGTGGGCCGAGATGTCCTACGGCGAGATCGCGACGACGCTCGGGCTGCCGCTCGGCACCGTCAAGGCCAAGATCCACCGGGCCCGGGCGAAGCTCCGCAGGGCCTTGCCTCTGGAGGACGACGATGGATGAACTGGACGCGCTGCGCGGCATGCGGACGGCCCTGGCCGAGGAGGAGTCCCCCGACTCGCTCGCGGGGCGGATCGAATGGCGGGCGGCCGGCTCCCCGGTACGCGTTCCCCGGCCCCTCGGTCGCCGCCTCCGCCTTCCGCTCGCGGGCGGGCTGGCGGCCGCCCTCGCCGCCGGAGCGGCCGTCGTCGTGATGCAGCCCGGGGACGACGCCCCACGGGATCGGACCGATCCGCCGGCGGAGGGGAACGTGCTGCTGGTCGCCGCCACCAACGCGGAGAAGGCCCCGCTCGGCGCGTACTGGCACACCCGGAGCGTCAGCGGCGAGATCTTCGCCGTCGGCAGGAGCGCGAGCGACTTCTACAAGGTCGACTCCCGGCAGGGCAACGAGACGTGGACGGGTCGTGACGGCAGGGGGAGCAGGGCCTTCCTCGACCCGGTCGACGTCCCGCTCACCGCACAGGACGCGCGGAAGTGGCGGGCGGCGGGAGCGCCCGGGTGGGCGCGTGTTCCCAATCCCGAAGGCGGGACGGGCCCCGTTCTGCTGAACATGGAGCGCGCCTTCGCGCCCCAGAGCCCGTTCCCCACGTCGCCGGAGGATCTGGCCTACGGCCTGACGCCCGCGAAGCTGGCGCGGCTGCCCACGGAGCCGAAGGCGCTGGAGAACGCGCTGCTGGACCTGCGGGGCGACTGGCACGCGTACTCGGCGAAACCGAAGAAGGAGCCGATCCGCGCCCTGCGGGGGCAGGAGCGCGTCCGGGCATTGAGCGACGTGACGACCGCGCTGCTGTCCACGGCGCCCGCGCCGCCGAAGGTGCGGGCGGCGGCGTTCCGGATGCTCGCGGCGCAGCCCGGCGTCCGCGCCGGGGGCCGGACCTCCGACCCGCTGGGCCGGACCGGCAACGTGATCTCGCTGCCGCTGAGGACCACGGTCCCGCTCGGCCTGTTCACCGCGCCCAAGCAGCTCGGCACCTACACGCGCCAGCTGATCGTCGACCCGGCCCGCGGGACGCTGCTGGCCGTCCGGGACCTGGTGGCGACGCCGCCGAAGGGCAGCCGTGCGCTGCCCCCGGGGGACGACGGTAAGCCGCGCTCGCTGGAGGCGAGGAACATGCCCGACCGGTTCAGCCGTCCCGGCGACCTGGCGTCCTACGAGGCGTTCGAGGTCACGCAGTGGACCGACCAGGCTCCGCCGAGGTGACCCCGTACCGCTGACCGCGGCCGGACGCGAAAGGGCCCGCTCCTTGTGGAGCGGGCCCTTTTCGTATGTGCCGGTCAGTTGAAGGCGTGGCACTCCACCTCTGCTCGGCTCTGGGTCATTCCCAGCTTGACGTACTTGGCCTCGCAGGCGCGCTGCTTGGCGTTCAGGTTGAGCTTGCCGCACTCCTTCACGCTGGAGTACGTGCGGCAGCCCTGCTGCGTGCCCGCCGGTGCCTTCTGGTCGGTCCCGGACGGCTGGGCGGCGCTGGCGGTACCCACTCCACCGACCACGACGGCCATGGCGAGCAGCGATGCGGTAATGACCCTCTTCATGTGATTCCTCCCCCGACGCGTACATTAGCCAGCATCGAGGTCGTCCCCGGGCACGGCACCGCAAAACACCCTCAAAGGTCAAGAAAACGGGTAAAAGCGCTGGTAGATCGCGTGCCCGGACCACGCGGAAGGCCCCTCCCGCCGCTGCGGAAGGGGCCTTCGCCACCGGGGGACGGACCCCCGGTTCAGGTGTTACCGGTTGTACTGGCCGAAGTCGTACTCCTCCAGCGGCACGGCCTCGCCGGAGCCCTGCCCGAAGGCGTACTCGGCGCCGTCGTCGTAGGAGCCGACGGAGTACACCGCCGCCTTCGCCTCCTCGGTCGGCTCGACCCGGACGTTGCGGTACTGCGGCATGCCGGTACCGGCCGGGATGAGCTTGCCGATGATGACGTTCTCCTTGAGGCCGAGCAGCGGGTCGCTCTTGGCGTGCATCGCCGCCTCGGTGAGCACCCGGGTCGTCTCCTGGAAGGACGCCGCCGACAGCCACGACTCGGTCGCGAGCGAGGCCTTGGTGATGCCCATCAGGACCGGGCGGCCGGCGGCGGGGACCCCGCCCTCGGCCACGACGTTCCGGTTCCGCTCCTCGAAGATCGGACGCTCGACCAGGTCGCCCGGCAGCAGCTCGGTGTCGCCCGACTCGAGGATGTTCACCCGCTTCAGCATCTGGCGGACGATGATCTCGATGTGCTTGTCGTGGATCGACACGCCCTGCGACCGGTACACCTCCTGGACCTCGTGCACCAGGTGCAGCTGCACCGCGCGCGGGCCGAGGATGCGCAGCACCTCGTGCGGGTTGATCGCACCCGCGATGAGCTGCTGGCCGACGTCGACGTGCTCGCCCTCCTTGACCAGCAGCCGGGACCGCATGGGCACCTGGTAGGCGATCTCGTCGGAGCCGTCGTCCGGGACGACGACGACCTTGCGGGTCTTCTCCGTCTCGTCGATCTTGATCCGGCCGGCGACCTCGCTGATCGGGGCCACGCCCTTGGGGATGCGGGCCTCGAACAGCTCCTGGACACGCGGCAGACCGTGCGTGATGTCACCGCCGGCGACACCGCCGGTGTGGAACGTCCGCATGGTCAGCTGGGTGCCGGGCTCGCCGATGGACTGCGCGGCGATGATGCCGACGGCCTCGCCGACGTCCACCCGCTTGCCGGTGGCCAGCGAGCGGCCGTAGCAGGCGGCGCAGACACCGATCTTCGCCTCGCAGACCAGCGCGCTGCGGGTGCGCACCGACTCCACGCCCGCCTCGACCAGCCGGGTCACCACCGCGTCGGACAGGTCGGTGTCGGCCGGGAAGATGACCGTCCCGTCGACCTCGACGTCCTCGGCGATCGTGCGGCCGACCAGCGCGGTCTCCGAGGTGGCCAGCTTGACCAGCGTGCCGTCCGGCAGCTTCTCGGCGACCTCGAACGGGATCGTGCGGTCGGTGCCGCAGTCGACCTCGCGGACGATGACGTCCTGCGCGACGTCCACCAGGCGCCGGGTCAGGTAACCCGAGTCGGCGGTGCGCAGCGCGGTGTCCGCGAGGCCCTTCCGGGCGCCGTGCGTCGAGATGAAGTACTCGACGACCGACAGCCCCTCGCGGAAGGACGACTTGATCGGACGCGGGATGGTCTCGCCCTTGGGGTTGGAGACCAGGCCGCGCATGCCGGCGATCTGGCGCAGCTGGAGCGGGTTGCCGCGGGCGCCCGACTGGATCATCATCCAGATCGGGTTGGCCTTCGGGAACGCCTTCTCCATGTCCACCGCGACGTCCGCGGTGGCCTTGTTCCAGATCTCGATGAGCTCCTGCTTGCGCTCGTCGTCGGTGATCAGACCGCGGTTGAACTCGCGCTGCACCTTCTCCGCGCGCGCCTCGTAGCCGGACAGGATGTCCTGCTTGTTCGGCGGCGTGACGACGTCGTCGATGGAGATGGTGACCCCGGACCGGGTGGCCCAGTGGAACCCGGTCGCCTTCAGCGCGTCCAGCGCGTTGGCGACCGCGACCTTCGGGTAGGTCTCGGCCAGCTCGTTCACGATCGCCGACAGCTGCTTCTTGCCGATCTCGTCGTCGACGAACGGGTAGTCGTCCGGCAGCGTCTCGTTGAACAGCGCGCGGCCGAGCGTGGTCTCCAGCCGGTACGGCTGGCCGGGCTCGTAGCCCTCGGGCGCCTGCCAGCCGCGCGGCGGCGGGACGTCCTTCAGCCGGATCTGGATCTTGGCCTGCAGGTCCAGCTCGTGCCGGTCGTAGGCCATGATCGCCTCGGCGATCGAGCCGAACGCGCGGCCCTCGCCGTCGGCGCCGTCCTTCTGCGTCGTCAGCCAGTACAGGCCGATGACCATGTCCTGGGTGGGCATGGTGACGGGCTTGCCGTCCGACGGCTTCAGGATGTTGTTCGTCGACAGCATCAGGATCCGCGCCTCGGCCTGCGCCTCGGCCGACAGCGGCAGGTGCACCGCCATCTGGTCGCCGTCGAAGTCCGCGTTGAACGCGGTGCAGACGAGCGGGTGGATCTGGATGGCCTTGCCCTCGACCAGCTGCGGCTCGAACGCCTGGATGCCCAGGCGGTGCAGGGTCGGCGCCCGGTTCAGCAGGACCGGGTGCTCGGTGATGACCTCTTCCAGCACGTCCCACACGACCGGGCGCGCGCGCTCGACCATCCGCTTGGCGGACTTGATGTTCTGCGCGTGGTTGAGGTCGACCAGCCGCTTCATCACGAACGGCTTGAACAGCTCCAGCGCCATCTGCTTGGGCAGGCCGCACTGGTGCAGCTTCAGCTGCGGGCCGACGACGATGACCGAACGGCCGGAGTAGTCGACGCGCTTGCCCAGCAGGTTCTGCCGGAACCGGCCCTGCTTGCCCTTGAGCATGTCGGACAGCGACTTCAGCGGACGGTTGCCGGGCCCGGTGACCGGGCGGCCGCGGCGGCCGTTGTCGAACAGCGCGTCGACGGCCTCCTGCAGCATCCGCTTCTCGTTGTTGACGATGATCTCGGGCGCGCCCAGGTCGAGCAGGCGCTTGAGCCGGTTGTTCCGGTTGATGACCCGGCGGTACAGGTCGTTCAGGTCGGAGGTCGCGAAGCGGCCGCCGTCCAGCTGCACCATCGGACGCAGGTCCGGCGGGATCACCGGGATGCAGTCCAGCACCATGCCGAGCGGGCTGTTGCGGGTGTTGAGGAACGCCGAGACGACCTTCAGCCGCTTGAGGGCGCGGGCCTTCTTCTGGCCCTTGCCGGTGCGGATGATGTCGCGCAGCTTCTCGGCCTCGGCGTCGAGGTCGAAGTTCTGCAGCCGCGCCTGGATGGCCGCGGCGCCCATGCCGCCCTCGAAGTACTTGCCGAACCGGTCGCGCATCTCGCGGTAGAGCAGCTCGTCGCCCTCCAGGTCCTGGACCTTGAGGTTCTTGAACCGGCTCCACACCTCGTCGAGGCGGTCGAGCTCGCGCTGCGCGCGGTCGCGCAGCTGCTTCATCTCCCGCTCGGCGCCGTCGCGCACCTTGCGCTTCTGGTCGGCCTTCGCGCCGGCCTCCTCGAGCTCCGCCAGGTCGCCCTCCAGCTTCTGCTGGCGGGCCTCGACCTGCGCGTCGCGGGCCTGCTCGATCTGCTGGCGCTCCACGGAGATGTGGGCCTCCAGCGTCGGCAGGTCGCGGTCGCGGCGCTCGGTGTCCACGCTGGTGATCATGTAGGCCGCGAAGTAGATGATCTTCTCGAGATCCTTCGGGGCCAGGTCCAGCAGGTAGCCCAGGCGCGACGGGACGCCCTTGAAGTACCAGATGTGCGTGACCGGCGCGGCCAGCTCGATGTGGCCCATCCGCTCACGGCGCACCTTGGCGCGGGTCACCTCGACGCCGCAGCGCTCACAGATGATGCCCTTGAACCGGACGCGCTTGTACTTGCCGCAGTAGCACTCCCAGTCCCGGGTCGGGCCGAAGATCTTCTCGCAGAAGAGCCCGTCCTTCTCCGGCTTGAGGGTCCGGTAGTTGATCGTCTCCGGCTTCTTCACCTCGCCGTGGGACCACTGGCGGATGTCGTCGGCGGTCGCCAGGCCGATGCGAAGCTCGTCGAAGAAGTTGACGTCAAGCAACTGTTTTCCCCTTGAGTTGATCAGACCTCTTCGACACTGCTCGGCTCGCGCCGGGACAGGTCGATGCCGAGCTCCTCCGCCGCGCGGAAGACGTCCTCATCGGTGTCGCGCATCTCGATGGACATGCCGTCGCTGGAGAGCACCTCGACGTTGAGGCACAGCGACTGCATCTCCTTGATGAGCACCTTGAAGGACTCGGGAATGCCGGGCTCGGGGATGTTCTCGCCCTTGACGATGGCCTCGTAGACCTTGACGCGGCCGAGGACGTCGTCGGACTTGATGGTCAGCAGCTCCTGCAGGGCGTAGGCGGCGCCGTAGGCCTCCAGCGCCCACACCTCCATCTCACCGAAGCGCTGGCCGCCGAACTGGGCCTTACCGCCGAGCGGCTGCTGGGTGATCATGGAGTACGGGCCGGTCGAGCGGGCGTGGATCTTGTCGTCGACCAGGTGGAGCAGCTTGAGGATGTAGATGTAGCCGACCGAGACCGGTTCGCTGTACGGCTCGCCGGTGCGACCGTCGAACAGCCGCGCCTTGCCGCCCGGGCCCACCATCCGGTTGCCGTCGCGGTTGGGCAGGGTGCTCTGGATCAGCCCGGTGACGTCGTTCTCGCGAGCACCGTCGAAGACCGGGGTGGCCGTCTTGGTCCACGGCGCGGCCTCGTCGGCGCCGATCTCCTTGAGCGCCCGCTTCCAGTCGGCGTCGTCGCCCTCGACCTTCCAGCCGCGGGAGGCGACCCAGCCGAGGTGGGTCTCCAGGACCTGGCCGACGTTCATCCGGCCGGGCACGCCCAGCGGGTTGAGCACGATGTCGACCGGCGTCCCGTCCTCCATGAACGGCATGTCCTCGACCGGGAGGATCTTGGAGATGACGCCCTTGTTGCCGTGCCGGCCGGCCAGCTTGTCGCCGTCGGTGATCTTGCGCTTCTGGGCCACGTACACCCGGACCAGCTCGTTCACACCGGGCGGGAGCTCGTCGCCCTCGTCGCGGGAGAACACCCGGACGCCGATGACCTTGCCCTCTTCACCGTGCGGCACCTTCAGCGAGGTGTCGCGGACCTCCCGCGCCTTCTCACCGAAGATCGCGCGCAGCAGCCGCTCCTCGGGGGTCAGCTCCGTCTCGCCCTTGGGCGTGACCTTGCCGACCAGGATGTCGCCGGGGACGACGTCCGCGCCGATGCGGATGATGCCGCGCTCGTCGAGGTCGGCCAGGACCTCCTCGGAGACGTTCGGGATGTCCCGGGTGATCTCCTCGGGGCCGAGCTTGGTGTCGCGGGCGTCGACCTCGTGCTCCTCGATGTGGATCGAGGAGAGGACGTCGTCCTGCACCAGCCGCTGGCTGAGGATGATCGCGTCCTCGTAGTTGTGGCCCTCCCACGGCATGAACGCCACGAGCAGGTTCTTGCCGAGCGCCATCTCGCCGTCGTCGGTGCACGGGCCGTCGGCGACGACCTGCCCGAACTCGACCCGCTGGCCCTCGTCCACGATCGGCTTCTGGTTGAAGCAGGTGCCCTGGTTGGAGCGCTTGAACTTGGACACGCGGTAGGTCGTCCGGGTGCCGTCGTCGTTCATGACGGTCACGTAGTCGGCCGAGACCTCCTCGACGACGCCGGCCTTCTCGGCCGTGATCACGTCGCCGGCGTCGGTCGCCGCGCGGTACTCCATGCCGGTGCCGACCAGCGGCGCCTCGCTGCGCAGCAGCGGGACGGACTGGCGCTGCATGTTGGAGCCCATCAGCGCGCGGTTGGCGTCGTCGTGCTCCAGGAACGGGATCATCGCGGTCGCGACCGAGGTCATCTGCCGGGCCGAGACGTCCATGTACTGGACCTCGCGGGCCGGGACGAGCTCGACCTCGCCGCCCTTGCGGCGGACCAGGATGCGGTCGTCCTGGAAGGTGCCGTCCTCGTTGAGCAGGGAGTTGGCCTGCGCGATGACGAAGCGGTCCTCCTCGTCGGCGGTCAGGTAGTCGATCTGCTCGGTGACCCGGCCGTCCTCGACCTTGCGGTACGGGGTCTCGACGAACCCGAACGGGTTGACCCGGCCGAACGCGGCGAGCGAGCCGATCAGGCCGATGTTCGGGCCTTCCGGCGTCTCGATCGGGCACATGCGGCCGTAGTGCGACGGGTGGACGTCGCGGACCTCCATGCCGGCGCGCTCACGGGACAGACCGCCCGGGCCCAGCGCGTTCAGGCGGCGCTTGTGCGTCAGCCCGGCCAGCGGGTTGGTCTGGTCCATGAACTGCGACAGCTGGCTGGTGCCGAAGAACTCCTTGATGGAGGCGACGACCGGCCGGATGTTGATCAGCGTCTGCGGCGTGATCGCCTCGACGTCCTGGGTGGTCATCCGCTCGCGGACGACGCGCTCCATCCGGGCCAGGCCCAGCCGGACCTGGTTCTGGATCAGCTCGCCGACCGTGCGCAGGCGCCGGTTGCCGAAGTGGTCGATGTCGTCGACCTCGATCGGCACCGGGACGGCCCCGAGGGTGGCCTCGTCCTCGCCGGCGTGCAGCCGGACCAGGTACTCGATCGTGGCGACGACGTCGTCCTCGGTCAGGGTGCCCTGGCGCATGTCCAGGTCGAGGCCGAGCTTCTTGTTGATCTTGTAGCGGCCGACCTTGGCGACGTCGTACCGCTTGGGGTTGAAGTACAGGTTCTCCAGCAGGGTCTGCGCCGACTCGCGGGTCGGCGGCTCGCCCGGCCGCAGCTTGCGGTAGATGTCGAGGAGCGCGTCGTCCTGGCCGGAGGTGTGGTCCTTCTCCAGGGTGACGTTGATCGACTCGTAGGCGCCGAAGTGCTCGCGGATGCGGGCCTCGTCCCAGCCGAGGGCCTTGAGCAGCACGGTGACCGGCTGCTTGCGCTTGCGGTCGATGCGCACGCCGACGTTGTCGCGCTTGTCGATCTCGAACTCGAGCCAGGCGCCGCGGCTCGGGATGACCCGGCAGCCGTAGATGTCCTTGTCGGACGCCTTGTCGAGGGCGCGGTCGAAGTAGACGCCGGGCGAGCGGGTCAGCTGCGAGACGACGACGCGCTCGGTGCCGTTGATGATGAAGGTGCCCTTCGGGGTCATGAGCGGGAAGTCGCCCATGAACACCGTCTGGCTCTTGATCTCACCGGTGGTGTTGTTGATGAACTCCGCCGTGACGAACAGCGGGGCGGAGTAGGTCATGTCCTTGTCCTTGCACTCCTCGACGGAGTACTTGGGCGGCTCGAACCGGTGGTCGCGGAACGAGAGGGACATGGTTCCGGAGAAGTCCTCGATGGGACTGATCTCTTCGAAGATCTCCTCCAGCCCCGACTGCGTCGGGACGCTCTTACTTCCGGCCTTCTGGGCCGCCTCGACCCGGGCCTTCCACCTCTCATTGCCCAGCAGCCAGTCAACGGAGTTGGTCTGCAGAGCAAGGAGGTCCGGGACTTCGAGCGGCTCCTTGATGCGCGCGAAGGAGACGCGGTTCGGACCGGTTGCGGTATTCGAGGCGTTGCGCGAGGCTGCCAAGAGTGGTGGTCCTTCCGAGGGCTCGCGGCGTAACTGACGACACGCACGCCAGACGATCCACGTTCAAGACCCGTGCGTTAGGGGCCAAAACGGACCCGCTCGGGAGTGCTCTCACACGTGGATAGTCAGAGGGCAGCGCAAAGGGGCAGTGTAGCCGACTGGTACACCGCTCGCAACTCTAGCGCCGCAGTATGCATCACGTTGCCATGGAGCATCGCCCCTCCAGGCCTTGCAGTCAAGAGCGGACTTGGACTTTTCGGGCCCTGACCTGCAGTGAGGAAGGCCATAGTTTACTGAGGGGCCGGACTCCTGGGACGGGTGTGAACGCGGCGGGCGACCACCCTGCCGTGGGTGGTCGCCCGTGGGGTCGCGCGCGGAGGTGACTACGAGATGACGTCGACCTTCTGGGCCAGCCACTTGCCGTGGACCTTGACCATCGTCATCTTCAGCCGCAGCGACTCCGGGAGCTGCTGCGTCTTGTCGTTCTTGGTGG
Source organism: Actinomadura sp. NTSP31 (assembly GCF_041951385.1). Lineage (NCBI taxonomy): Bacteria > Bacillati > Actinomycetota > Actinomycetes > Streptosporangiales > Thermomonosporaceae > Actinomadura > Actinomadura sp. NTSP31. Next base: position 105,123 of record NZ_JBGNUT010000024.1, read on the forward strand.
CCGACGAGCGGTCCGCGTAGACCAAGACCACGACCTTGTCCGGGGTGGCGCTGACCGCGCCCGTCTTCATCACCGTCGTCGTCCCGACGAGCTGCTGCACGGTCGCCTGCGCCTTGAAGGACGGGAGCTGCTTGACGTAGTCGTCGTGCAGCTTGCCCGTCGTCATGGCGGCGGCGGCCTTGGTGTCGGTGTCGATCGTCCGGTAGTCGTAGGACGACAGCTCCTGGGCGGCCTTGGCGGCCGCCCCGAGGCCGTCCCGGCGGGCGTCGTCGATCGCCCTCTGCTCGTGGTCCTTCAGGACCAGCAGCGTCGCCGCGGTGCCGAGCGCGAGGAACAGGACGGTCATCACCGCCAGCAGGGTGAACCGGCCGGTGCCGACGCGCCGGCGCGGCTCGTCGTCGACGGCGCCGGTCTTGGCGGCCTTCTTGAGGATCAGCGCCTTCTTGGGCTTGCGGGGCTCCGCCTCGTCCTCGGGCTCGTCGCCTTCGTCCTCGTCCTCGTCCTCGTCCTCGTCCTCGTCGGCTTCGGTCGTGAGGGCGTCCTCGGCGTCGGCCGGCTTGACGTCGGCCTCGGCCTCGTCGGCGTCTTCCTCGGCCTCGGTCTCGGTGGCGGCGGCCTCTTCCGTGGCTGATTCGTCCGCTGCGGGGTCGTCGGCCTCCGGCGCGGTTTCGGGGGCCTTCTTTGTGCGGCGAGGCTTCACAGCCGTTTTGACGGCCTTCGCGGGAGCCTCTTCCTCCTGGGCGTCCTCGGCGTCCTCGACGTCGGCCGCGGCCGCGTCGGCGGCGATCTGGGCCAGGCGTGCGGCCTCGCGGGCGCGCGCGGCGGCCTCCTCGGCGAGGCGGGCCGCCTCCGCGGCCTCCTCGGCCTTGGTGGCCTGCGCGGCGGCCTTGCGGGTCTTGTCGTCCTCGGGGCGGTCCTTGTCCTTCTGCGGTGCGGAGCGCTTGCCCCGGCCCAGCATGGTCACGGGACCACCTCCAGGTTGGCGACGAGCCAGCGGTCACCGACCCGGCTGAGTTCCATCAGGTACCGGTAGGCGCGCTGGGCGCCGTCCTTGACCTTCGGGTTGGTGACGGTCCCGTTGAGGGAGACCATCACCTCGGCGGAGTCGCCGTCGATGGAGACGACCCCGGCCTCGACCTGGCTGACGGTCGACTTGGCCTGCGTCTGCGTCAGCGTGTCCATGAGCGTCTTGGACTGGGAGCCGAGCTTGTTCTTCAGGTCGCCGGTGGCGCCCGACATGATCCGGTCTATGTCCTTCTGTGCGGACGAGGAGCTGATCGTCATCAGGTTGACGCCCATCTGGCGCGCCGACTGGGTCGCCTTCGCCCGCTGGTCGGCGGATTCCTTGCCGTGGTAGACGCGCACGGCGAACACGCCGGTGACGACGGCGAGCGCGAGGACGAGCACACCGAGGGCGATCGTGGTGATCTGCGGCCAGAGGCGTCTCATCGGCCCCGCCTCATTGGCTCAGGGGTCCGAGCATCAGCCACTTCCACGAGGAGTCTCCCAACTCACGATTGCCGGCGGTACGTGGCATGACGTACTTCTTGCCGTCCGGGCCGTAGACCGCGCCCGTCGACGGATCGTATCCAGCGAATTCGACTGAATTAGCCGGATAGGACAGGTACAGCCGCCCATCCGACAGCTGGCCTGTGGGGGCCGCCGCCGCGGCGGCCTTGCCCTTCGCCTGGCCGTCGCCGGAGCCCTTGCCCTTCGCCTCGGACGACTTGGAGCCGCTGCCCGTCCCGTAGGCGCCGCCTGCGGGGAATCCGGCGCCGGTGGTGGCGCCCGGGGGCAGCGCCGGGACGGGCGTCAGCGCGTCCTTGGGGAAGTTGCGGGCGCCGCGCACGGCCGTGGACGAGTCGTGCGGGGCCTTGCAGCCGACGTTCAGCGGCACGTCGCGCGGCGAGGTGTCCTGCGGCCAGCGGTGCTTCACGCCCTCGTAGCCCTTGGTGCACGCGGGCGGCGAACTGATGTTCAGGTCGAGGCCGAGGTGCTGGGTGCCGTCGCCGGGGGTGACGGTGAACGCGCCCGCCACCTCGACCGGGTAGAGGATGAACAGCGACCGCAGGCCGTTCTGCCGGGAAGTGATGACCTGGCCCGTCGTGGCCAGGTTCGCCAGCAGCGTCGGCAGCGTCGGGGACAGCTGGTCGATGGCCTTGTGGGTCTCGTCGACCGCGGCCGGGGCGTTGTCGATCGTCTTGCGCAGCGCCGGGTCGTCCTTGCGCAGCGAGGCGGTGAAGTCGTTGAGGTTGCGGGCGAAGCCGCGGATGTTGGCGGCCTCGGACCGCTGGGTGTCCAGCACCGTCACGCTGTTGTCCAGCAGCTGCTTGGTGTCCGGGTACGCCTGGTTCGCGGTCTGCAGCAGCCGGTGCGTGTCGTCCAGGATCGACTGCAGGTCCGACCCGGAGCCGTTGAACGCCTTGTCCAGCTCGTCCACGATCGTGCCGAGGTCCTTGGTGTTCACCGACCCGACGAGCTGGTCGACGTTGCGGAGCAGCTCCTCGGTCCGCACCGGGAGCGTCGTCATCTCCTTGGGGATCGTGTACGCGTCGCCCTGGTCGAGGTAGGGGCCGGTCTTCCTGGTGGGCTCCAGGTCGATGTACTGCTCGCCGACCGCCGACCGGTTCGCCACGATCGCCTTGGTCCCGTCGCGCGGGATCCGCTTGCCGCGCTCCAGCACCAGCTTCACCCGGATGCCGTCCTCGGTGAGCGACATCGGGCCGACGCGGCCGACCGGGACGCCCCGGTAGGTGACCTCGGCGTTGGTGAACACGCCGCCGGAGTCGGTCAGGTCCACGTAGGCGGTGTACTGCTTGCCGAGCAGCTGCCGGCCGACGCCGATGTAGTTCACGAGCACGATCGTCACGCCGACGATCGTGATCACCGCGAAGGCGATCAGCTGGATGATGACGCCGCGCTTGAGGATCACCAGAGGCCCCCCATCAGGGTCCGCAGACCGTCGTCGCCGGGTGCCGGGGCCAGGGCGCCGGTCCGGCTGCCGGTGCCGCCGCCGGAGCCGGACTTCTTGGTCGTCTTCGGCGTCGGTGTCGGCGTCGGCGCGCCGGGCAGGCCGGGCAGCCCGCCGCCGGAGCCGCCGGCGCCGCCGGGCGACGACTGCGGCAGCGAGCCGAGCGGCGAGTCGGGAAGGGTCACGTTGGGCACCTGCAGCATGTTGCGCATCTGCTTGCCGCTGCCGAGCTGGTTCTCCAGGTCGGTGCCGCCGAGCAGGTTCTGGGCGAGGTCGTTGAAGTCCAGGTCGACGGTCAGCTTCACGTTGCCGTAGTCGCCCTCGATGACGTTGGCGAAGGTCGGCGGGAACGGGAAGGTGATCAGCGACTGCAGCGCGTTGGGCAGGTCCGAGCCGGCCTTGTTCAGGTTGCCGAGGATCGTGTTCAGGTCCTTCAGGTTCGCCACGAAGTTCGCCTGCGACTTGTCGATCACGTCGGTGGTGGTGCGGCTGAGCTTGTTCAGCGCCACCAGCATCTTCGTCAGGTCGGCCCGGTTGCGCTTGAGCACGGTGATGGCGGGGCCGGTCTCGTCGATCGTGTCGGTGATCGTCTTGCGCTCGTCCGACAGCTTGCCGGTGAGCCGGTCGATGCTGTCGAGGGCGCGGGTGATCGCGGCGCGGTTGGTGTCCAGCGTCCCGGCGAAGGTGTTCACCCGCTGCAGGACGGCGCGGATCGTGCCCTCGCGGCCGCTCATCGCGGCCTGCAACTCGTGGCTGATCGTGGCGACCTGCTCGATGCCGCCGCCGTTCAGCAGCAGCGACATGGCCGACAGCACCTCCTCGATCTCGGTGCCCTGGCCGGTGCGCGACAGCGGGATCACGTCGCCGGAGCTCAGGTGCCCGGTCGGCGCCTGGTCGGTGGGCGCGGCCAGCTGGACGAACTTCTCGCCGAGCAGGCTCGTCTGGCTGATCGTGGCGACCGCGTTGTCGGGCAGGTCGATGCTGCGGCGGACCTTGACGGTGACGACGGCGTGCCAGCCCGCCGACCCGCCGGCCAGGTCGATCTTGGTGACCTTGCCGACCGAGACGTCGTTGACCTTGACCACCGACTGCGGCACCAGGTCCAGCACGTTGGTGAACTCGATCTTCACGGTGCGGGGGTCGGAGCCGAGGTCGGGGCCGCCGGGCAGCGGCAGCGACGACACGCCGTTGAACGAGCAGCCCGACAGGGCCGTCACGCCGGCGAGCACCGCGGCGCCGAGCAGCTTCGTCCGGCGCGGCATCGTCCTGCGCTCGCTGGACACGGCCGTCCCGCCGCGCCTGCGCGGTGTCCTGGTCATCGGGCACCTCCGGGCAGCAGCGAGGTGATGCTCTTCGGGTCGTGCGGCGTGGTCGCCGTCTTGGCGGTCCTGGTGCTCGTGGTCTTCGTGCTCTTGGAACCGGTGCTCTTGGAGCCGCTGCGGCCGCCGGGGCCGTAGGCGTCCGGCGGGATCGGCACCGGGTCGTAGTGCGTGGTCAGCGCGGTGATCCAGGACAGGTCCAGGCTGACGCCGGCCAGCGCCTTGCCGATGCCGTTGTAGGGCTTGACGAAGTCCAGGCACTGCTTGGCGGGCGTGCCGACCGAGTAGGCCAGCGAGCACACCCAGTCCGCGAGGTTGTTGAACTGGCGGAAGTTGTCGCGGGTGTGGATGGTGCCGCTGATCGGGTCGTAGGCGCGGGCCAGGTTGTTGATGGCCAGCGGGCCGGCGGTCAGCACCTCGGCCAGCGCGTCCTTCTCCTTCACCAGCACGCCGGTGACCTGCGCGAGCTGCCGGACGTTCGAGGACAGCTCGGTGCGGTTCTGCTTGATGAACGTCTGCACGTTCCGCAGCGTCGGGGCGAGGGTGTTGAGGGCCGCGCTCAGCTCCTCCTTCTCCCCGTCCAGCTGGCTCGACACGCCGTTCAGGTGGGTGCTGAACGACCGGATCTGCTGGTCGTTGGCCTTCATCGTGTCCGTGATGACCCGCAGGTTCTTGATCGTCGTGGCGATGTCGCCGCGGTCGGTGCTCAGGGTGCTCAGCATCTGCGAGGTGTCGGCGATCGTCTGCCGGATGTCGTCGCCCTGCCCCTGCAGGTTCTGCGCGCCGACCTGGAGCAGCCGCGACAGCGACCCCTGCTGCTTGTCCGGGGTGGCGGCGTTCGCGCCCTGCGGGCCGAGCGCCTTGGTGAGGTCGTTGAGGCTGCCGCTGACCTGGTCGACCTCGACGGGGACGGCGGTGCGGTCGGTGCCGAGCGTCGCGCCGTCGGCCAGCACGGGCCCGCCGGTGTAGACGGGGGTCAGCTGGATGTAGCGGTCGGCGACCAGCGTCTGGTTGACGATGACGGCCTGCGCGCCGGCCGGGACCTTGTACTTGGCGTCCCACCTCAGCCCGACCTTCACCGAGTCGCCCACCGGCTTGACGCTGGTGACCTCGCCGACCGGGATGCCGAGGATGCGCACCTCGGCGCCCTTGTAGAGGCCGACGGTCTTGGTGAAGTACGCCGTCATGTGCCGCTGCTTGGGCTCCTGCAAGAGCAGGACGAGCGCGGCCGCCAGCACCGCGACGGCGAGGATCGCGCCGCCCAGGCGAAGTATCAACGCGGAGTTACGCACGGGGGAACCTGCCTGCTCACGGGAGGAACGGCAACGGGTTGTTGCTGTTGTTGCCGGTACCGGTCTGGCCGTTCTGCTTGTTCTGACCGCCGCCCTGGGTCGTGCCGCCCGTCCCGGTGCCCGAGCTCTTCGGGGCGTCCTGGATCGAGGCGGGGATCGGGAGGAGGTTCTGGATGTAGGAGTCGAACCAGCGGCCGGTGCCGACGACGTCGGAGAACTGCCGGGCGTACGGCGCGAACAGCTGGATCGTCCGGTCCAGGTTGTCCTGGTTCTTCAGCAGGATCCGGTTGACCTTGGTCAGGTTGTCCAGCATCGGCTTCAGCTGCGCCTGGTTCTCGTTGATCAGCGCGTTCACCTGCTGCGACAGCGAGACGGTGTTGACCAGCAGCTGGTGGATCACCGTGCGCCGCGCCTGCACCGCCTGCAGCACCTTGTCGCCGTCCTGGACGAGCTTGGCGAAGTCCTGGTTGCGGTCGGCCAGCAGCTGCGAGACGTCCTTGGCCTTGCCGGCCAGCTCGTGCAGCTGGTCGTCGCGGGAGGCGACGGTGTTGGACAGCCGGCGCAGCCCCTGCAGGGACGCCTTCACCTCGGGCGGGGAGTTCTTGAAGGTGTCCGACAGCGTGTCGAACGACTTGGCGAGCTGCGCCGTGTCGATCTGGTCGACCCGCTGGCTCAGCTCGCTGATCGCCGGGACGACCTCGAACGGGGTGTGCGTGCGCTCGATCGGGATGTTGCGGCCGAGCCGGCCGGTCCCGCGCGGGGTGAGCGCCAGGAAGTGCTGGCCGAGCAGCGTCTTGATCTTGATGTCGGCCTCGGTGCGCTCGCCCAGCCGCACCCCGTCGTCCACCTGGAAGGTGACCTTGACGTGGCCGTGGTCGAGGTCGAGGCCGGTCACCTTGCCGACCTTGACGCCGGCGATCCGGACCTCCTCCCCCGACTTCAGCCCGGCCGCCTCCTTGAACGAGGCGGTGTGCTTGGTGCCGCCGTTGATGAACGGGATGCTCCCGAGGTTCATCACCAGGACGAGCGCGAGGACGATCACCGCGAACGCGATGAGGGCGATGGGGACCGGGTTGCGCTCCCGGAACGGGATCCTCATCTACTTGCACCTCGCGTTCTCGTTCACGATCGCGGGCGTCTGGTAGACCGGTCCGCCCGGCAGCCGCACCCGCGCGTCGAGGCCGCAGATGTACATGTTGAACCACGAGCCGTACTGGGAGATGCCGACCAGCTTCTGCAGCGTCTTCGGCGAGCCCTCCAGGGCCGCGTTCAGCTCGCCGCTGTTGGCGTTGAGCGTGCCGGTCAGCTTCTTCAGCCCGGCGATGTCGCTCTTGATCGCCGGCCGGGACTGCTTCAGCAGGCCCGCGGTGGTCCCGGTCAGCTGGTTGATCGCCGACACCGAGTCGAAGATCGCCTCCCGGTCGCCGGACACCCCGCTGACGAACCCGCGCAGGTCGGTGATCAGCTGCTCGACCTGCTGGTGCCGGTCGTCGATGGTGCCGAGCACGGTGTTCAGGTTGTCGATCACGTCGCCGATCACCCGGTCGCGGTCGGCGAGCGTGTTGGTCAGCGACGCCACGTGCGACAGCAGGCTGTTGACCGTCCCGCCCTCGCCCTGCAGCACCTCCACGATCTGCCCGGCGAGGGTGTTGACGTCCTTGGGCTCCAGCGCCTGGAACAGCGGGCGGAACCCGTTGAACAGCGTGGTCAGGTCCAGCGCGGGCTGGGTCTGCGAGACCGGGATGGTGCCGCCGGTCCGCAGGTAGCTGTTGGCCTGCCCGGCGCCGTCGCTCAGCGACAGGTACCGCTGCCCCATCAGGTTGCGGTAGCGGATCTGCGCCTGCGTCGAGGCCGGCAGCCCCGCCTGGAACACGCCGTTGCGCTGGAGGCTGAACGTCACCCGGGCCTGGTTGCCGTGGTAGAGCTTCACGTCCTCGATCTGGCCGACCCGGACGCCCGCGACGCGCACGTCGTCGTTCTTCAGCAGCCCGGTGGCGTCGGTGAAGACCGCCTTGTACTCGCGGGACGGCCCGAACCGCGTATTGGAGATCGTCATCGCGAGCACGCCGGTGGCGAGCGCGGTGAGCACGACGAAGATGCCGAGCTTGATCGCGGCGCTGGTCGTCTTCACTTGACCGTCACCACCGATCCGCGCAGCAGCGGCCCGTACATCAGCGAGGAGACGTCGGAGACCTGGTCGGCCGGGGTGCGCGTCATCGGGCCGACGATGTTCTTGATCTTCTCGTTCTCGCTCATCGAGCCCGGGTCGACGAACACGTCGGAGATCCCGCGGCCGCGCGAGCCGCCACCGCCGTTCGGGTCGTCGGGGTTCTTCCACCACAGGTCGTCCTGGGTGCCGTCGAGCGCCAGGTAGTCCGGCGAGGGGATCTTCGGGTTCGGCAGCCCGTAGCAGCGCGGGTTGCGCTGGTCCCTGGCCTCGGGCAGGTCCAGCGGATACTTGTAGCCCGGCCGCGGCTTGACGATCTCGACCGTCAGGTTGAAGGTCTTGCCGCCGTTGCCGCCCGCCACCCGCTCGGCCTCCGGCCGCAGCTTGACCAGGCCGGCGAACACGCACGGCAGCGACGGCGAGTACCGCGCGATCAGCGCGAGCCCGTCCCGGCTGGCGATGTTCACCCCGATGATCTTCGGTGCGTTCTGCGTCATGAACGTGTTCCCGTCGCGCGCCAGGTCGGTCGTCGCCGGGATCAGCTGCTCGATCGTCGCCTTCTTGTCGGTGATCGTCTTGCTGGTCACGTTGATGTTGCGCAGCGTCTGCAGCAGGTCGGGGGCGGCCTGGTCGTAGATGTCGGACACGTCGGCGAGGCTGTGCAGGTCGTGCACCAGCGTCGGCAGCTCCGGATTGACCTTCTTCAGCAGCGAGTCGGCCTCGTCGATGTCCTGGCCGATCTGGTCGCCGCGGCCCTGCAGCGCGGTGGCGAGCGCGTTCAGCGTGGTGTTCAGCTCGGCCGGCTTCACCGCCCGCAGGACGGGCAGCAGGTCGTCCAGCACCTTGTTGATCTCGACGGCCTGCTGCGAGCGGTCCTGCTGGATCGTCTGCCCGGCGCGCAGGCCCTTCGGGCCCGGCTGCTGCGGGATCTCCAGGTCGACGTACTTCTCGCCGAACAGCGTCTTCGGCAGCAGCCGCGCCTGCACGTTGGCCGGGATCCGGTCGGCCTCGCCGGGGTTCAGGGCCAGGTCGAGCGTGGCGCCGCTGCTGGTGACGTGGGTGCCGCGCACCTCGCCGACGATGATGCCGCGCACCTTCACGTCCGCGTGCGGCAGCAGCTGCAGCCCGGCCCGCTCCGTGGCGACCTTCACCTTCGTCACCGGGGTGAACGTCTTGTTGTAGAACGCCACGGTCAGCGCCAGCAGCAGGACGATCACCAGGATCATCCCGATGCCGAGCACGCGGTAGCGCGTCTTCTCGTTCACCGCCGCCTCACCCCGCGATCCGGACGCCGGTGCTGGTGCCCCAGATGGCCATGCCGAGCAGCAGGTCCGCCACGTTGATCACCACGATGCTGGTGCGCACCGCGCGGCCGACCGCGATGCCGACGCCGGCCGGGCCGCCGCTGGCGTTGTAGCCGTAGTAGCAGTGGATCAGCATCACCAGCACCGAGAAGATGATCACCTTGCCGAACGACCAGTAGATGTCGTGCGGCGGCAGGAAAAGGTGGAAGTAGTGGTCGTAGGTGCCGGGCGACTGGCCGTAGATCATCGTCACGATCACCCGCGTCGCGCCGTAGGAGGCCAGCAGGCCGACCACGTACAGCGGGACGACCGCGACCATTCCCGCGATCATCCGGGTGGTGACCAGGAACGGCATCGACGGGACGGCCATCACCTCGAGGGCGTCGATCTCGTCGGAGATCCGCATCGCGCCGAGTTGCGCGGTGAAACCGCAGCCGACCGTCGCCGACAGCGCCAGCGCCGACACCAGCGGCGCGATCTCGCGGGTGTTGAAGTAGGAGGCGATGAAGCCGGTGAACGCCGCGGTGCCGATCTGGTCGAGGGACTCGTAGCCCTCCAGGCCGACCTGGCTGCCGGTGAAGAACGTCATGAACCCGACGATCACCACCGAGCCGCCGATCACCGCGAGCCCGCCGGTGCCGAGGCTCACCTCGGCCAGCAGCCGCAGCACCTCGGTGCGGTACCGGCGCAGCACCCGGAACGTCCACGCGAACGCGCGGACGTAGAACGACATCTGGTGGCCGAAGTCGTCGAGCCGATCCAGGGGCGCGCTCATCGCGCGGTTGACGGCCTTGCCCGCCTTGGTAGGGGCCGCCATCACATCCCCTTCGCCGGGACGAACTGGCTGTACAGCATCGAGATGATGAAGTTCTCCACGAACAGCAACATGAAGGTGATGACCACGGTCTGGTTGACCGCGTCGCCGACGCCCTTCGGCCCGCCCTTGGCGTTCAGGCCCTTGTAGGCCGCCACCAGGCCGGCGGTGATGCCGAACACGAACGCCTTGATCTCCGCCTGCACGAGGTCGGGCAGCTGCGCGATCGCGTTGAACGAGGCGAGGTAGGCGCCCGGCGTGCCGTCCTGCAGCACGACGTTGAAGAAGTAGCCGCCGAGCAGGCCGACCACCGACACCAGGCCGTTCAGGAACAGCGCGACGAACGCGCACGCGAGGGTGCGCGGCACCACCAGGCGCTGCAGCGGGTTGATGCCGAGCACCTCCATGGCGTCGATCTCCTCGCGGATCTTGCGGGAGCCGATGTCGGCGCACATCGCCGACCCCGCGGCGCCCGCGACCAGCAGCGAGGTGACCAGCGGGCTGGCCTCGCGGACGATCGCGACCACCGCGGTCGCACCGGTGTAGGACTGCGCGCCCAGCTGCCGGATGAGCCCGCCGACCTGCAGCGACAGCACGCCGCCGAAGGGGATGGCGACCAGCATGGTCGGGACGACGGTGACGCTGACGATGAACCAGGCCTGCTCGATGAACTCGCGCCACTGGAACGGGCGGCGGAACACCGCCCGCCCCGTGTCCAGGCACATCGCGAAGAACCGGCCGGGCTCCCTGATCGCGACGTTCGCCGCGCCGTCCCCGATCTTGCGGAACGTGCCGGAGGAGCCTCCGGCCCTGCTGTCCGCTCGCTGGTCCGCGCCGATACCAGGAGTGGACATCAGTACGCCGCACCTCCGGGCGCCCCGGGCGGCGGGTTGCCGGGGAACATGCCGGGCCCGCCCGGGCCGCCGGGCGGCGGGCCCGCGGGCGGCGGTCCGCCCGGGGCCGCCGGGGCGGCGGCCGCGCCGGCGGACATGGACGCCACGTACCGCGGCCACTCCTCGACCCAGTTGCGGCCGAGGTCGTCGATGAACGAGCCGGGCGGGGGCGTCACGCCGTGCGCGGCGCACCAGGCGCCGGGGGCGTGCATGCCGGCCCGCAGCATCCCGTTGCTGGCCATCTGCTGCGGCGGGATCGGCGGCAGCTTGCCCGAGTCGAGGCCCATCTTCGCCTCGGCCTCGAGTTCGGAGGCGTCCTTCTCCTCCGACATGCCGATCGGGCCGATCTTGCTGGCGTTGAGGAACTGCCGGACGACCGGCTCCTCGCTGGACAGCAGCATCTCCCGCGGGCCGAACATGGCCAGGTTCCGCTGGTACAGCAGCCCGATGTTGTCGGGGATGGTGCGGGCGGTGTTGATGTCGTGGGTGACGATCAGGAACGTCGCGTTGAGCTGCGCGTTGAGGTCGATGAACACCTGGTTCAGGAACGCGGTGCGGACCGGGTCGAGGCCGGAGTCCGGCTCGTCGATCAGCAGGATCTCCGGGTCCAGCACCAGCGCGCGGGCGAGGCCGGCGCGCTTCTTCATACCGCCGGAGATCTCGCCGGGCAGCTTGTGCTCGGCGCCGAGGAGGCCGACCATCTCCATCTTCTCGAAGACGATGCGCTTGACCTCGGACTCGGACTTCTTGGTGTGCTCGCGCAGCGGGAAGGCGATGTTGTCGAACAGGTTCATCGAGCCGAACAGCGCGCCGTCCTGGAACAGCACGCCGAACAGCTTGCGGGTCTCGTAGAGCTGCGACTCGGGCAGGTAGGGAAGGTCCTTGTCGCCGATCCAGATGTGTCCGCGATTGGGCTTGAGCAGCCCGACGAGGGACTTCAGGAACACCGACTTGCCGGTACCGGACGGGCCCAGAAGAACGGAGATCTCACCTGCGGGAATGGTCAGCGACACGTCCTGCCAGATCACCTGGCGGCCGAAGGACTTCGTCAGGCCCTCGACTCTGATCTCGACGCCCACTCGTCACCTTTCGTCCAGGCCGGGGGGAATCCCGAACCAATGAGCGAGTAGCACTCTGGCTCTGTCTGCCCGTCACGCCTCGTGCCCGTCTCGTTGCTACCGCTCGGTAGCCGTGACGGGTGCCACCACCGTAGCGGCCCCCCGTCCAAATGGAAGGGGTTCCACCCCAGATCAGCGGCAAAATCCGACGTCGTAAGACAATCGTTACTTACGGGCCCTATGAGACTAGTGGTCCAAGAACCGACGCCTCAAGCCTGGGGTGCGGTGGACGCGCTGCAGCCGGTGGCCGGGACAGGGCGGCCGGGTGTGGCCACAGCGTCAGGACGGGACGCTACGCCGACCGCCGAGTACCGCACAACCCGCCTCGGCGCACGCTTTTCACCAGCTCTTTATCACTCGCACACAGGAAACACGGCCCGAACGGTGCTCTCGTTGCACCTCAGCGACAAGCACCCCGCGCCGCGCCGCGAACCGCCGCACCGGGCCCCTCGCCCGGAGCCTTTACCGGGAACGAGAAGAGGCGGCCGCCCCACCCGAACGGTGGGACGGCCGCCTCGAAAGAAGCGCGGAGCCGCGCGGGCTCCGGGAGCTCCGGAGCGCCTTACTTGACGGTGACCGTCGCGCCGGCCTTCTCCAGGGCCTCCTTGGCCTTGTCGGCCGTCTCCTTGTTGACCTTCTCCAGCAGCGGCTTCGGCGCGCCGTCGACCAGGTCCTTGGCCTCCTTGAGGCCGAGGCTCGTCAGCGTGCGAACCTCCTTGATGACCTGGATCTTCTTGTCGCCGGCGCCCTCGAGGATGACGTCGAACTCGTCCTGCGCGGCGGCCTCCTCGGCGGCCGGGGCGGCGCCGGTCGGCGCGGCGGCGGCCGCGACGGGCGCGGCGGCCTTGACGTCGAAGACCTCCTCGAACTTCTTCACGAAGTCGGACAGCTCCAGGAGGGTCATCTCCTTGAAGGTGTCGAGCAGGTCGTCGGTGCTGAGCTTCGCCATGGTGTTACCTCCGCTATGGCTTAACGATCTGGGGTCTTACGGGGAACCGCGGGTGCCTACTCGGCGGGTGCCTCGTCGGCGGCCTCGGCGGCCGGCGCGTCGGCGGGGGCCTCGGCGGTCTCGCCGGCGGCCTCGCGCTTGGCGCGCAGCGCCTCGGCGAGCTGGGCGGCCTGCGTCGGCAGGGCGTTGAAGAGCGCGGCCGCGTTGGCCATGGAGCCCTTCATCGCACCGGCCAGCTTGGCCAGCAGGACCTCGCGGGACTCGAGGTCCGCGAGCCTGGTGATCTCGGAGGCGTCCATCGACTTGCCGTCGATGAAGCCGCCCTTGATCACCAGCAGCGGGTTGGCCTTGGCGAAGTCACGCAGGCCCTTGGCGGCCTCGACCACGTCGCCCCGGACGAACGCGATGGCCGAGGGGCCTTCGAGCAGCTCACGGAACTGCTCGTCGACACCGGCCTCGTTCGCGGCGCGCTTGGTCAGCGTGTTCTTCACCACGGCGAACTTCGCGGTCTCGCCGAGGTTGGTGCGCAGCTCCTTGAGCTGCGCGACCGTCAGCCCGCGGTACTCGGTCAGCACGGCGCCGTTGGAGCTCTCGAAGTCGTTCTTGAGCTCGGCGATCGCCGCGGCCTTTGCGGCCTTGGCCATGTGGCCTCCTTCCGATTACCTGGGTGGTCACGATCCGCGCCCGGCCCTCGCGGGACAGGCGCCGATCCACCAAAAAACGCCCCGGCGCAGGTGTGCACGGGGCGTCATGCCAGGCGGGAAGGCCAAGCGGAGACTCACGTCGCACCTACGCAGGCCGCCCGAACGGATCGGGACCTTCGGCCGTCCCTCGCGGAACGGCGACCGGCGGTCTTCGGCAGACAACAGGGTACGTCCTGTCCCTCCGATAGGCCAAATTCGGGAACCATGACGATGGGACCGCGTCGGCCCTGACGCGGTCCCATCGATGCGCACGGAGATGACGGTCAGGTGCCCGGGGTACCGCCGGTGCCGAGGCCCTTCAGCAGCGTGCCGAAGTCGGTGACCTGGCTCGCCGGCGGCGCGCTGACCTGCACCGGCTTGCCGAAGTCGCGGTAGGAGGTGGTGATCGTCATGACGCCCGCGGCCGTCTGGCCGGTCTTCATCGTCATCTTGCGGGGCAGCTGCTGCCCGTCGACCCACAGGTCGAAGTGCATGTCGCCGTTCATGCCGGACTTCGCCAGGTTCTTCTCGAACGCCTGCCGCTGGTCGGCCGGGAGCTTGGCGACCGCGTCGGACGTCCGGTAGGTGCCGGTGTAGTGCGTGGTCTGCACGCCGTTCACCGTCTCCTTGCCGACCTCGCGCGCGTCCTTGGACGCGGTCAGCATCTTGGTGTTCTTGACCGGGTCCATCTGCTCGGACTGCTGGAGCAGCTCGTCGACGTTCATCCCGGACTTCGCGCCGACCTCGTCCAGCGACATCTTCACCCACGGCTTGGCCGACGCCCCGCCGCCGAGCTGCGTCAGCTGCGGGATCTTCATGTAGATCGTCCTGCCGACCAGGACCTCCTGCATGCCGGCCATCGACTGGCCGCCGACCGTCATGTTCGTGAAGTTCATGCTGAACGCCAGGTCCGGCTTGGTGCGGTACTGCATCGTGCCGGCCATGTTCATCGCGCCCGAGGACGAGCCGGTCGCCGTCATCGACATGTCGGCCTGGAACGAGTCGATCTGGCCGGTCTTCTGCGCGGTCTTGCCGAGCACCTGGGCCGCGGTGAGCCGGATGTTCTCACCGGCCTCGCCCGCCTTGCTCCCGGCGTCGCCGAGACAGCCGGTCAGCGCGAGGGCGAGGCCGGCGGCGGCCGCCGTGCCCGTGGCGAAGCGTCGGATCATGGGGGATTCTCCTCGGTCTGCGTCGTGGTGCCCGGACGCTCGGACCGGACCCCGGATAGGACGCAGGGGAGACTAGCGGGGTTCAGTCTGTCCCGTGTCGTCTGGTGTGACGTATTTGTCAGTTGCCGCCGAGCAGCGACCCGAGCGACATGCTGCCGACCTGGTCCGACGGCGGCGCGTTCACGCCGAACGACTTGCCGTAGTCGCTGTAGAGCACCGTCACCGAGCCGCCGTCGCCCTGCTTGTCGGACGACTTGGACACGAGCTTGCGCGGCAGGTTGTTCCCGTCCGTCCACAGATCGAAGTTGATCTTGCCGTTGGCGTGGTCCTTCGGCAGCCACCCGTCGACCTTCTGGCGGGCCTGCGCGTCCAGCCGGTTCAGCGCGTCCTGGACGGTGACCGTACCGGCGTAGTGCACGGTCTTGACGCCGTCGACCGTCTCGGCGCCGACCCGGTGCACGTCCTTGGAGCCGGTGAACATCTTGGTCTGCTCGGCCGGGTTCACCTTCTCGACCTGGTTGACCAGGCTCTGCACGTCGAACCCGGTCCGCTGCGACACCTGGGCCACGTCGATCTTCACCCAGGGCTTGCCGCCGCTGACGAACTGGGCGAGCTGCGGGACCTTGGCGTACAGCGTGTCGCCGGTGAAGATCGCCTGCCCCTTCGCGGCCGGGACGGCCTGGCCGTTGTGGCTCACCTCGTCCAGCTGCGCGCTGAACTTCAGCGTCGGCTTGAGCCGGAACTGGCCCGTCGCGTGGATCTTCCCGGAGTCCGAGCCGGTGCCCGTGACGGTCAGGTCGGCCTTGAACGTGTCCGACTCCGCCGTCTTCTGCGACGATTTCAGCAGCGCCTCGTTGGCGCTGAGCTTCATGCTGTTCCCGTCCGCGTTGGCGCCCGACCCGTCCCCGTTGCACCCGGACAGGAGGAGCGCGGCACCCACGGCGGTGCCTCCGGCGGCCACTACCAGTCGTCGGTTCATGAGGATTCGGCCTCCCTTGTCGCCCTGCTGGTGTTCCCAGTCTGTCGGCGCGGTAACGGCGCTACATCCCCCGGTGGTACGAAGAGGCCCCTTGCCGGTACGACCAACGGCGTACCCTCCAGCAACCGGACGGCCATGCGGGAACGGGGTCAGCGGTAGGAGCCGAAGGCCATCGAGCCGGCGAACTCGCCGTCGGGCGCCTTCGCGACCAGGCCGATCGTCGACGGGCGGTCCTGCTTGCCCGACCACAGGTCGAGCGAGACGCCGGCGGTGGCCGGCACCACCGCGCGGACGTCGGTCGCCGCGTCCTTCGGCAGCAGCCCGTACACGTCGCCCATCAGCGCCTGCGCCAGGTAGTGGCTGCGGCCGTTCGCGTCCGGGCCGGTCACCACGTTGCCGGGCACCTGGCGGATGACGTAGGTGAACTGCCGCGGGTCGGACCCGGCCCGCAGCTTCGCCAGCTGCGCCGGGCTGAGCTTCGACTTCGTCCACTTCTGCCCGTCGAAACCGGACAGCGTGCTGCCGCTCACGATCACCTTCTGCGTGATCTTGCTGAGCGTGCCGTCCTTCATCGTCTGCGTGACGCCGACCGCCTTCATCGCGAACGCCGGCCAGAGCGTGATCTGCGCGGTCTCGGACGCCTGCTTGTAGTCGCCGCCCGTCCCGATCGCCACCTTCACGTCCGTCTTGCGGACGAACGACCGCAGTTCGGGGCCCGGCTTCGGCGACGGGTTCGCGGCGGTGCCGCCCGGCCCGGCCGTCCCTGCGCCCGGCGTGCCGGCGCCCGCGCCGGCCCCGGTGCCCGAGCCCGGGACGGCGGAGGCCGACGGGGTCACGGCGCCCGCCGTGGCACTGTTCGGGTTCGCCGGATCGGCCTGGGCCATCTGCGCGCTCGGCGGCAGCGCTCCGGAGTCCGTCTGCGACATGACGCCGGTCTTCACCGCCATCAGGATCGCGGTGGGCACGACGGCCACGGCCGCGACGGCGGAGACGGCGATGATCCGATCGGTTCGGCGCTTCACAGGGACGATTCAACACCAAGCACACCAACCGCAACAAAACAATCCGTCCAATAGATGTGTCCTGTTCCGGACGGTGACCGCGGTATCCCGCTGGTGAGCGGCGCAATGGCGGCAAGGCGCCCCGCGGCCCCGCGGCCGGACCCTCAGCGCTCGGCCAGCCGGGCGCGCAGGACGGACTTGCGGATCTTGCCGGTGCCGGTGCGCGGCAGGGCGTCGACGTACTCGATGCGGCGCGGCGCCTTGAACCCGGCGAGCCGCGCCCGGCAGGCGCCGATCAGCTCCTCGTCCGGCGGCGGGGCGCCGTCGGCCACGATCACCGCGCACACCGACTGGCCCCAGCGCGGGTCCGGCAGCCCGACCACGGCGACCTCGCCGACGCCCGGCACCGTGCGCAGCACGTCCTCGACCTCCCGCGACGAGACGTTCTCGCCCCCGGTGACGATCACGTCCTTGAGCCGGTCGACCAGGTAGAGATACCCGTCCGCGTCGACGCGGCCGACGTCGCCGGTGCGGAACCAGCCCCCGGCGAACGCCTCGGCGGTCGCCTCCGGATCGTCCCAGTAGCCGGGCGTCACCTGCGCGCCCCGCACGACGACCTCGCCGAGCGCCCCCGGCGGGACGGGCGCCCCGTCCTCACCGATCACCCCGATCTCGACGCCGTCGGCGGGACGCCCCGCCGAAGCCGCCAGCTCGGGCCTGGACGCCATCGCGGCGCGGTGGTCCACCGGAGATAGGAACGTCGCGTTGCCGGACAGCTCGGTCATGCCGAAGCCCTGGTTGAGATCGCAGCCGAGCACGTCGTGGACGCGGCGCAGCAGCGGGACCGGCATCGGCGCCGACCCGTACGAGATCACCCGGAGGCTTCCGCGCAGCGCGTCGCGCGCCGCCGGATCGTCCGCCAGATGCGCGAGCAGGTCCTCCAGCATGGTCGGGGCCAGCGACAGGCTCGTGATGCCGTGCCGGCGCGTCGCCTCCACGAGGTCCGCCGGACGGAACCGGCGCAGCACGACGGCATGCCGCAGGAACAGGTGGTGCAGCATCACCTGGTACCCCGCCACATGGCAGAGCGGAAAGGGCGTGCAGAACACGTCACCCGGACGGACCGGCCGCCCGGACGCCGACACCCGAAGACCCGCCAGCAGGCTCTCGTGCGTGAGCCGCACCCCCTTGGGACGGCCCGTCGTCCCGCTGGTGAACATCAGCCACGCGACCTCGTCCGCTCCCCCACCGGACCGCGACGCCCGTTCCGGGACGGGCTGGTCCCAGGGCAGCTCGGTGATGGGGACGAGCGGCGGACGATCGGCGCCCAGATCCCCCTCGGCGGCCAGCCGGCCGAGCAGATCGGGCTCGCCGATGACGAGCGCCGCGCCGCTGCGCGCGATCTGGTCCGCCCATTCGCGGGGATGCAGCCGCTGGTTGAGCGGCACGAGGACCCTGCCGTCGCGCGGAACCCCGTAGTAGGCGGCCACGTACTCCAGGCGGTTGTGCGCCAGCAACGCCACCCGCGCCCCGGGCGCGCACCGGCCGGCGAGGTGGGCGCTCAGCGCGTCCGCCCGCGCGCGCAGCTCCCGGAACGTCCACGTCACGCCGTCGACCGACAGCGCCGGAGCGTCGGGGGCGTCCTCCGCCGCCGCGTCGAGCACGTCATGGAGCCGCTGGAACTCCCCGCGCGGCGATCCGCCCATCCCGCCCCTCTCCCGAAGATCAGGCGACGAATCTACCGAGCGGCCCGCCGGCCGCATCCTCCGGTGCCGCTCAGCGGAAAACGCGGCAGGGCGCCTCCCGAAGGAGACGCCCTGCCGTCGTGCCCGGTCTACGCGCGGGCCCGGAAGCCCGCGATCAGGCCTCGTCGAGCTCCGCGGTGAGGTTGCGGACCGCGTTCGGGTCCACCGGGATGCTCGGACCCATCGACGTGGTCAGCACCGCCTTCTTCACGTACCGGCCCTTGGCCGCCGACGGCTTGAGCCGCTGGATCTCCTCGACGGCCGCCGCGTAGTTCTCCACCAGCTGGCGCTCGCCGAACGAGGCCTTGCCGATGATGAAGTGCAGGTTCGCGTGCCGGTCGACGCGGAACTCGATCTTGCCGCCCTTGATGTCGGTGACGGCCTTCGCCACGTCCATCGTCACCGTGCCGGTCTTCGGGTTCGGCATCAGGCCGCGCGGGCCGAGCACCCGGCCGAGGCGGCCGACCTTGCCCATCTGGTCCGGCGTCGCCACGACCGCGTCGAACTCCAGGAAACCGCCCTGGATCCGCTCGATCATGTCGTCCGAGCCCACCAGGTCGGCGCCGGCCTCGCGGGCCTCCTCCGCCTTCGCGCCGCCCGCGAACACCAGCACGCGGGCGGTCTTGCCGGTGCCGTTCGGCAGGTTGACGGTGCCGCGCACCATCTGGTCCGCCTTGCGCGGGTCGACGCCGAGCCGCAGCGCGACCTCGACGGTCGCGTCGAACTTGGTGACGCTCGTCTCCTTGGCCAGCTTGATGGCCTCGACCGGGCTGTACAGCCGGTCCCGGTCGATCTTGTCGGCCGCCGAGCGGTAGCCCTTGCTGCGCTTCATGCTCGTTCCTCCATGGAACTCGTGGTGCGGGCCGCGCCCGGCCCTTCCACTGGGTGGGGTGTTACTTGACCTCGATGCCCATCGACCGCGCGGTGCCCGCGACGATCTTCTCCGCGGCCGCCAGGTCCTTGGCGTTGAGGTCGGGCATCTTGGTGGTGGCGATCTCGCGGATCTGGTCCGCGGTGACCGAGCCGACCTTGGTCTTGTGCGGCTCGCCGCTGCCCTTCTCCACACCGGCGGCCTTCAGGATGAGCTGCGCGGCGGGCGGGGTCTTGGTGACGAACGTGAACGACCGGTCCTCGTAGATGGTGATCTCTACGGGGATGACGTTGCCGCGCTGGGACTCCGTGGCGGCGTTGTACTGCTTGCAGAAGTCCATGATGTTGACGCCGTGCGGGCCGAGCGCGGTACCCACCGGCGGCGCCGGCGTCGCGGCACCCGCGTTGAGCTGCACCTTGACGAGCGCGGCGATCTTTTTCTTCGGAGGCATGCGAACCCCTTTATCCCATTTATTGGTGGTTCCGACTCCCGGTCCCCCGGGCAACACGGCGGCTGGGACGAATCCGCCGTGTAGGAACCGCTTGAACTCGATGTTCCCGCGCGCCTGCCCCGCCCTGGATGAGGGCTGTGCAACCGCTATCACCAGGCACGAAAGGCCGGTACGGGCATCAGACCGTCCCCGCGCGGGCGGGGACGACCCGTCCAGGATACGCGCTGATCAGCGGCGCCCCGGTCAGATCTTGGAGACCTGGTTGAAGCTCAGCTCCACCGGGGTCTCGCGGCCGAAGATCGACACCAGCACCTTGAGCTTCTGCTGCTCGGCGTTGATCTCGTTGACGGTCGCGGGGAGGGTGGCGAACGGGCCGTCCATGACGGTGACCGACTCGCCGACCTCGAAGTCGACGGTGGCGGCGACCTTGGCCTGCTCCTTGGCCTTGGTGACGCCCTCCTCCGGCTCGGGCGCCAGCAGGTTGGCGACCTCGTCCAGGCTCAGCGGGGACGGCTTGTTCAGCAGGCCGACGAAGCCGGTCACGCCCGGGGTGTTGCGGACCGCGGCCCACGACTCGTCCGTCAGCTCCATCCGGACGAGGATGTAGCCCGGCAGGACCTTCTCGTTGACCTTCTGCCGCTTGCCGCCCTTGATCTCGGTCACCTCGTGCTGGGGGACCTCGATCTGGAAGATGTAGTCCTCCATGTTGAGGGTCTGGGTGCGGGTCTCGATGTTGGTCTTGACCCGGTTCTCGTACCCCGCGTAGGAGTGCACGACGTACCAGTCGCCCGGCTGGAGGCGCAGCTGCATCTTGAAGTCGGCGTACGGGTCGGCGGGCGGCTCCGCCGGAGCCTCCTCGTCGCCCTCCTCGTCGCCCTCCTCGCCGGCCTCTTCGTCGCCGGTCTCGGCGTCGGCCTCGGCCTCGCCGGTCTCTTCCGCGGCGGCCTCTTCGGCGTCGGCGTCCTGCTCGGCCGCGGCGTCCGCGGCATCCTGGCCCTCGACGGCCTCGGCGAGGTCGCCGGCGTCCGCGGCGGCGTCGGGGGCGACGCCCTCGCCCTCGAGCTTCTCGTCCGCGGGCACCGCCTCGCCGGCGGCGACGGCGGCCTCGGCCGCGTCCTCGGCGGGCTCGGCCGCCTGGCCGGCCGGAGCAGCCGCGGCGGACTGGGCCTCGTCAACGGCCTCGTCGTAGGGCGGCTGTGAGGGCTCGGACACGGTGACTCTCTCTCCGGACGGTCTGCGGTGATGGACTTACGGTGGTTCGCCTTGGTGCGGTGGTCGCGGGTGGTGCGCCGGCCGGCGCGGCGGTGGCCGCGCGACGGGCCGGATCAGCCGAAGATCTCGTAGATCCCCTGCTGCAGGCCGTAGTCGAAGCCGGACACGACCGCGACCATGATCAGCACGAACACCAGGGACACGGTCGTGTAGGTGACGAGTTCCCGGCGGGTCGGCCAGATGACCTTGCGCAGTTCGGCGATGACCTGGCGCACGAACAGCGCCGGGGTGGTCCGCTTCGGAGCGGCGCTCCCCTTGCCCTCGTCCTTGGCCGCGGCCTCGCCGCGCGTCTCAGTCGCCATTGCCGCCGTTCACCTCATAGGTCGTGTTCCAACCACTCAGTGGTTGTCGCGCGGACCCGCGTCGTGGAACGCCACGGCGGGTGCCGTGGCGCGGCCGGCACCGGTGCGCGCACCGCACCTCGCAGGGCAGGAGGGACTCGAACCCCCAACCGCCGGTTTTGGAGACCGGAGCTCTACCAATTGAGCCACTGCCCTTCATTCTCCCGCCAAGGAGAACACCCGGCCGCGGGACCGGGTCGGTGCCGTGCCCCAGCTTACGACCTCTTGAGCCCATCCGCGTGCGGACAGGGTCGTATGCCGTTGACGCGTCACTAGGCAGGTGAGTCTACGGCCCCGAGGGCCCCGCGTCGAACCGGATCCCCCGAACCCGGGCATGCGCGCCGCGCCGGGCCGTCCCACCGGCCCTGACATATCGCTCGGGTCATGGCCTCGCTTCTGTAACGATAGGGACATGAGCATCGACCGTCCTCGCATCTCCAAGCGCATCGCCGCGATATCCGAGTCCGCCACCCTGGCCGTCGACGCCAAGGCCAAGGCCCTGAAGGCGGCGGGCCGCCCGGTCATCGGCTTCGGCGCCGGCGAGCCCGACTTCCCCACGCCGGACTACATCGTCGAGGCGGCGGTGACCGCCTGCCGGGTGCCCCGCTTCCACAAGTACACGCCGGCGGGCGGCCTCCCCGAGCTGCGCGCCGCCATCGCCGAGAAGACCGCGCGGGACTCCGGCTACCAGGTGGACGCGTCGCAGGTCCTGGTGACCAACGGCGGCAAGCAGGCGGTGTACGAGGCGTTCGCGGCGCTGCTCGACCCGGGCGACGAGGTGCTCGTCCCGACCCCCTACTGGACGACCTACCCCGAGTCGATCAAGCTGGCGGGCGGCGTGCCCGTGGACGTGGTCGCCGACGAGACCACCGGCTACAAGGTGAGCGTCGAGCAGCTGGAGGCGGCCCGCACCGACCGGACGAAGGTGCTGCTGTTCGTCTCCCCGTCCAACCCGACGGGCGCCGTCTACTCCCGCGGCGAGATCGAGGCGATCGGCCGCTGGGCCGACGGGCACGGCCTCTGGGTGATCACCGACGAGATCTACGAGCACCTGGTGTACGGGGACGCCGAGTTCCACTCGATGCCCGTCGTGGTGCCGGAACTGGCCGACCGCACCCTGGTGCTGAACGGCGTGGCGAAGACCTACGCGATGACCGGCTGGCGGGTGGGCTGGCTGGTCGGCCCGGCGGACGTGGTGAAGGCCGCCGCGAACATGCAGTCGCACGCGACGTCCAACGTGGCGAACGTCTCGCAGGCCGCCGCGCTCGCCGCGGTGACCGGCGACCTGTCGGCGGTCGCGGAGATGCGCAAGGCGTTCGACCGGCGCCGCCAGACGATCGTGAGGATGCTGAACGAGATCCCCGGCATCGTCTGCCCCGAGCCGGAGGGCGCGTTCTACGCCTACCCGTCGGTGAAGGCGCTGCTGGGCAAGGAGATCCGCGGCAGGCGCCCGGAGACGTCGGTGGAGCTGGCGTCGCTGATCCTGGAGGAGGCCGAGGTCGCGCTGGTGCCCGGCGAGGCGTTCGGCACCCCCGGCTACTTCCGCCTCTCCTACGCCCTGGGCGACGACGACCTGGTGGAAGGCGTCTCCCGCGTGGCGAAGCTCCTCAACGAAGCGACCTGACCCACCCCAGCCACAAAACCGGCCCCGGACGCCAACGTCCGGGGCCGCTGCTTTCCTCCGACGACCCCAGCCCACAACCCCAGCCACGCACCGACCCGAACCGTCGCGATCGCGAGCGAAGCCGGATTCGAGCGAAGCAAGAATCCGATCGCGTAGCGAGGCCCCCAGGGCCGAGTCGGAGCGATGCAGCGATCGCACGCAGTGCCCGCCGAAGGGAGGGCCCCCAGGGCCCGACCGCCAAGGGCACTGCCAATAAGCAGGGTCGCTCCGGCGGGACCGTCCTGGCGGCCCCTCTCCGCCATTCGAGGACTGTCCCGCCGGAGCGTGGTCTAGGGGTGGACGCCTTCGGCTATGCGCATGAGCTGGTCTTTGGCGGTGCCGGCGGCGGTGACGGTGACGCCGGTGCCGGGCTTGGCGATCCAGGAGATCTGGCGTGCGGAGCCGGGGCGGTCGGCGGTGAGCGCGGGCGTGCCGTGGACGGTGGTGCGGCCCGGGACCCCGCCGACGGGGGCCAGGTCGGTGAGGCCGAGGCCGCTCGCCTTGACGAGGGCGACCTGCACCCAGCCGGCCGTCCCGCGCCATTTGCAGGTGGTGGTGCGGCGCTCGGCGTCGCCGGTGACCGCGCACGGGCCGGTGGCGGTGAGGCCGCCGGGCAGGTACGTCATCCAGTGCGGGAGCCGGACGGCGGCGCCGGGGGCGCCGGGCCGCGGGTCTCCCCCGCCGCCGGTTCCGCCGGACGGCTCGGGCGCGGACGGCTTGGGCGTGGTTCCCGCCTCGGGCCTCCCCTCTGGCGACGGGGACGCGGGGAGGCCCGGGGCGGGCCGCCGTCCCGGCTGCTCGAGGATCGACGGCCCGCCCGTGGGGCGGGAGGTCGAGGAGTCCCCGGCAGGTGTGGCCCGGAACGACTGGTAGGTGGGTACCAGGGCGAGCGCGGCGACGGACGCGGCGGCGACGCCGACGGTGGCGCGGACGCGGTTCGTCCGGCGCCGGTGGCGGCGCCTGACGTCGGCCACGAGCGAGGGCGGCGCGGTCGTCCCGGCCACCCGCTCGGCCATGGCCTTCCGCAGTTCGCTCTCCAGATCCATCGTTCAGCTCCCCAGTGGCGCCAGGTTCGCGCCGAGTCGCTCCCGGAGCCTGGCGAGCCCCCGGGAGGTCTGGCTCTTGACCGTGCCGACCGAGCAGCCGAGCAGTTGCGCGGTCTCCGCCTCCGAGAGGTCCTCCCAGAAGCGCAGGACGAGCACCGCCCGCTGCCGTGCGCCGAGTCCGCGCAGTTCGTTCATGAGCGTCCCCCTCAGCTCGACGGCGTGGGTTCCCGAGAGCGTCGGCGTCTCGGGCGGCCTGGCCATGTGGATCTCCCGCAGCACCTTCCACCGCCGGGACCGGCTGATCACCAGGTTGACCAGGATCCGGCGGACGTAGGGCTCGGGATCGGTGTCGGCGTCCAGCCGTCCCCAGTGCCGGTACGCCTTTTCCAGCGCGGTCTGCAGGATGTCCTCGGCGTCCTGCCGGGCACCGCACATCAGCGAGGCGGTGCGCAGCAGGGCATCGCCGCGTGCCGCCACGAACTCAACGAACGACTCGTCGTCTCGACGCCCCACTGTGCTCCGTCCGGGTGGAGGGGTTCCCGCGTGCCGGGCGGACGGCCCCGCGCCAGGACCGTCCGCCCCGCCTTTCTACTGGTGCGCCTGCCGCAGGGCGGTGGCGACGTCCTTCGGCCCGCCGGTGAGGACGGGGCTGCCGTTGACGAACAGCGAGTAGCCGTTCGGGTCGAACACCAGGACGCCGCCGCCGTGCGGTCCCTGGTAGGCCGCGAAGCCGCCGACGGTGAGGGGGGTGCCGCCCTCGGGCAGCTTCAGGGCCTGCCGGAGCTGATTCTGCGTCATCCCGGCGGGGGTCTTCAGCCGTTCGACGGTGAGCCACTGCCCGGCCTTGCCGGTCCACTTCTGGGTGATGGCGCAGACGCGGAGCTTCTGCAGGTCGGCGCCGCCGGGGGTGGCGGTGGTGTACTTCAGGCCCTTGGCCAGCATGACGGTCTTCTCGACCGGTCCGCCGATCTTCACGGCGGGGGCGAGCGTGCGGCAGTCGAGGGCGGGCGCGGCGGGCTGCGCCGGCTTGCCGGGGACGCGCGCGGACGGCTTGGCGGCCGGGGCGCCGCCGGCGGGCAGGGGCTTGGCGGACGGCGCGCAGGCGGGCAGGTTCGCCGGGACGGACGGGGCCGCGGACGGCGCGGCGCCCGGGGCGACGACGCCGGGGACGCCGGGGTTCGGCACCTGGACGCCGGGCTTGGCGGCGTCGGCCTTCTTCTTGGCGGCCTCGGCCTCCTGGCGGAGCTTCTCCGCGGCGGGCAGCTTGCTCGAGGGCACCTTGCCCTCGGGCAGCTTCCCGGTCGTCGGCAGGCCGGCCGTGGGCAGGTCGCCGGTCTTCGGCAGCTTGTCGGTCTTCGGCAGCTCGGCGTTCTCGGGGAGCTTGCCGGTCTTGCGCAGCGCGGACGCGGGGAGGCAGGTCGGCGCGGACTTCGGCGCGGCGTCCACGACGCGGTGCGCGCCGGGCAGCTTCGCGGCGTCGGACCGCAGCCCCGCGTCCTGGTGGGAGCCGGTCATGGCCCACGTGGCGCCGCCGCCCACGGCCACCGTGCCGATGGCGCCCGCAGCGATCAGTGCGGCCTTCAGCGTGATCATCGTGTGTCCCTCTCTGCCCGTCGCTCTGCTTTTCGCCTCTTGCGCCCCTCGTATACGCGCGACCACGGAGCGGGGTTGCACGCGGTTCCGAAGTTTTTTTCGATGATGTCCACGGGCCGGGATGGCCGCCGGGGGCCATGCGGGGTAGTCCGGTGTGATGATCCTGGTGGGGCGGGGGGTTCGAGCGGCGGCGCGATCCGGCAACATTGGTCCATGGAGGCCCGTACCGTGTCACCCCGCCCGGCCCAGGACCGTCCGCAGCGACGGGACGGCGAGCCGGACCGCCATGAGCCCGCCGCGGAGCGGCCCGGCTCCGCCCGCCCGGACGTGGCCCTGCTCCCGAAGGCGCACCTGCATCTGCACTTCACCGGCTCGATGCGGCATTCGACGCTGGTGGAGCTGGCCGCCCGGCACGGCGTCCATCTGCCGGACGCGCTGGTGGAGGACTGGCCGCCGAAGCTGCACGCGACCGACGAGCGCGGCTGGTTCCGGTTCCAGCGGCTGTACGACATCGCCCGGTCGGTCCTGCGGACGCCGGACGACCTGCGCCGGCTGCTGCGGGAGACGGCGGAGGACGAGTCGGCGGAGGGCTCGGGCTGGCTGGAGATCCAGGTGGATCCGAGCGGGTACGCGGCGAGGTTCGGCGGGCTGACGCCGACCGTCGAGCTGGTGCTGGACGCGGCGCGGGAGGCGTCGGAGGCGACCGGGGTCGGGATCGGCGTGGTGATCGCGGCGAACCGGACCCGGCACCCGCTGGACGCGAAGACCCTCGCGCGGCTGGCCGTCCGCTACACCGATCAGGGGGTGGTGGGGTTCGGGCTGTCCAACGACGAGCGGCGGGGCCGCGCCTACGATTTCGAGGGTGCGTTCCGGATCGCCAAGCGGGGCGGTCTGCTGTCGGATCCGCATGGCGGCGAGTTGCTGGGCCCGGCGAGCGTCCGGGAGTGCCTGGAGACGCTGGACGCCGACCGGATCGGCCATGGCGTGCGGGCGGTGGAGGATCCGCGGCTGCTGGAGCGGATCGTGGACCGGGGCGTGACGCTGGAGGTGTGCCCGGCGTCGAACGTGAGCCTCGGGGTCGCGGCGACGGCGGAGGACGTCCCGGTCCGGCGGCTGTTCGAGGCGGGCGCGTCGATCGCGCTGGGCGCCGACGACCCGCTGCTGTTCGGGTCGCGGCTGGCGCGCCAGTACGACCTCGTCCGCACGGTGCACGGGTTCTCCGATGCGGATCTGGCGGAGCTGGCGCGCCAGTCGGTGCGGGCGTCCGCCGCGCCCGGCGACGTCCGCCGCAGGCTCCTGGACGGCATCGACGCCTGGCTCAACTGAACGGCCGCGTCGTTCAGGCGGGCGTCTCGGCGGGCTCGGGGGCCTCGACGGGGACCTGCTCGCCGTGGGCGGGGAGGGCGGGGACGAGCAGGGCGGCGGCGGCCGCGGCGCCGAGGACGGCGGCGGCGAGCCACAGGGCGGGCTGGAGGCCGTCGGTGAAGGCCTGCGGGGTGGTGAAGTCGCCCTGGGCGGCGAAGACGGCGCCGAGGACCGCGATGCCGAGGACGGTGCCGAGCTGGCGCAGCGAGTTGCTGACGCCGGACGCGACGCCGGACAGTTCGGGCGGGGCGAAGCCGAGGACGGCGCGGGCGATGGGCGGGAAGAACAGTCCCATGCCGATGCCGGCGAGGACGAACGCGGGGACCATCTCGCCGTAGGTGGCGGTGGGCGACAGGACGGCGGCGAGCCAGGCGATGCCGGCGGTCTGGAACGCCATGGCCAGGGCCAGCACGTTCCGGACGCCGATGCGCGCGATGAGCGGCGCGGTCAGCGGGGCGACGAGCAGCGGCATGCCGGTCCAGGGCAGCGAGCGGACGCCGGCGCCGAGCGGGCTCATGTGCTGGACGCCCTGCATGAACTGGATGAGCAGGAACGTGGCGCCGAACATGGCGAACGACATGACCAGGGAGAGGCCGTTGACGACGCTGAACCCGCGGCTGCGGAACATCCGCATGGGCAGTACCGGCTCGGCGGTGCGCGCCTCGTAGCCGGCGAAGGCGAGCAGGAGCACGGCGCCGCCGATGAGGGAGCCGAGGACCTGCCCGCTGGTCCAGCCGTGCTCGTTGGCGCGGACGAGGCCGAGGACGAGGCCGAGCACGCCGCCCGCGACGAGGACGGTGCCGACGAGGTCGAGGCGCTTGGCGGCGCCGCGGCTCTCGGTGAGGAACCCGGGGGCGAGGGCGAGCAGCACGGCGCCGACGGGGACGTTGATCCAGAAGATCCACTGCCAGGTGGCGGCCTCGGTGACGGCGCCGCCGAGGACGGGGCCGAGCGCGACGCCGAGGCCGCTCATCATGCTCCACGCGGCGAGCGCGACGCCGCGCCGGGCCGGGGGCACGGCGGCGGCGAGCAGGGTGAGGGTGAGCGGCATGACGATCGCTCCGCCGGCGCCCTGGACGGCGCGGGCGGCGATGAGCGTGCCGATGTCCGGGGCGAGCGCGGCGGCGGCGGACGCGGCGGTGAAGACGGCGAGGCCGCCGATGAACAGCCGGCGGCGTCCCCACCGGTCGGCGACGGCGGCGGCGGGCAGCAGCAGGACGGCGAAGGTGAGGGTGTAGGCGTTGACCGTCCATTCGAGGCCTTCGAGGCCGGTGCCGAGGTCGGTGCGGATGTCGGGGAGGGCGTTGGTGACGATGAGGTTGTCGAGCGCCACCATGAACAGCGCGACGCCGGTGATGACGAAGGTCCGGATGGGATGCGGCTTAATCATTAGTTATCACTCACTAACTTACCGGGATAAAAAAAATCGAGTGCCCGGTCGGCCGTCGTGGCCGCCCGCCTAACGGTCCCCTCCCGTGTCGACGGCGTCCGGGTCGGCGCCGCGCAGGCCCTCCGCCCAGTCGCGCAGGGATTCGGGCAGCGCCGTGCCCGGCACGTAGGGGACCTGGAACGCGGTCAGCACGTTGACCAGCATGCCGACCGACATGAACCGCGTGACCTCGGCCGGCTCCGCGCCGGACACGTCGGCGACGAGCCGCCACAGCCGCGCCCACCGGGCGTGGCCGATCCGGCCGATCTCCTCGTCCCCCACGGCGGCGGCGTAGATCTGCAGCTGGAAGCGCAGGAGGTGCGGGTCCTCCTTGAGGATGCGCCGGTAGGCCTCGGCCATCTCGGCGGTCGCGGCCTTCCCGCGGTGGCCGCCGGCCGCCTCGCGCAGCAGGTCCTCGATGTCGACGAAGCAGCGGTCGATCGCGGCGAGGAAGAGCGCGCGCTTGGTCGGGAACAGCCGGAACATGTACGGCTGAGAGACGCCGACGCGCTCGGCGATGGCCGCGGTGGACGTGCCGTCGTAGCCGCCGCGCGCGAACTCGGCCACCGCGGCCTCGACCGCCATCTCGCGGCGCTCCGCGGCGCTCATCCTCGGGCCCATGGGGAGAAAGTTAGTGTCCAATCACTAACTTCGTCAAGGGCGGCCGCGGCGGCTCAGCCGGCGATGCCCTCCACCAGCAGCAGGACGCCGAAGACGGCGAACCCGGCCGCCGCGCCGTACTTGATGACCCGCTCCGGAAGCCGCTTGCCGAGCAGCTGCCCGACCAGGATGGCCAGCGCGTCCGCCGCGACCATGCCGATCGTGGAGCCGAGCCAGATGCCGGTCAGCCCGAGGAAGCCGCCGTGGTCGGCGGCGAGGGTGATCGTCGCCAGCATCGTCTTGTCGCCCAGCTCGGCGAGGAAGAACGCGGTGCCGACGGCCAGGATCGCCGAGCCGCGCGCCTTCTTGGCCTTGTCGCGCTCCTCGTCGTCCAGCTCGTCGCCGCGCAGCGTCCACAGCGCGAAGCCGAGGAACGCCAGCCCGGCCAGCACCGAGATCGGCCGGGTCGGCAGCGCGGCGCCGAGCACCGCGCCGACCACCACGCTCGCCAGGTGCACCAGCGCCGTCGCGGCCGTGATCCCGATCAGCACGGGCATGGCGCGAAAGCGCGTGGCGAAGGTCATGGCCATGAGCTGGCTCTTGTCGCCCAGTTCCGCGACGAAGATCACGGCCAGGCTGAGGATGAATGCGGTGACCACCGGGTCCCTCTCGCTCGGATGCCGGGCGAGGGCGGGGGGAGCCGTTTCGGGCGCGCACGACCTCGACCCGGCGTGTTGTGCCGGGCCGAAGGTCTCGTCCGCCTCCTGTGAAGGCCCGCGCGACCGGGCACCGCGAACGGCGCCAGCATGTCGATCACGCGATTCGGGACTACTCCCCCTCGACACGTGCAGGCTATCAACCCCCGCACCTGCGACGTCAAAGCGCGCCCGCGGTCAGAGGGCGCCCGGGGTCAGAGGGCGCCCGGGGTCAGAGGGCGCCCGGGGTCAGAGGGCGCCCGGGGTCAGAGGGCGCCCGGGGTCAGAGGGCGCCCGGGGTCAGAGGGCGCCCGGGGTCAGAGGGCGACGCCGACCATGACGGGTTCGTTCACCAGCTCGACGCCGAACGCGGCGCGGACGCCGGCGCGGACCTCGCGGGCCAGCGCCAGCAGGTCGGCGGTGGACGCGCCGCCCGGGTTCGTCAGCGCGAGGGTGTGCTTGGTGGAGATCCGCGCCGGGCCGAGCGCGTGCCCCTTCGCGAACCCCGCCTTGTCGATCAGCCAGGCCGCGGAGGTCTTGGTCCGCCCGTCCGGCTCCGGGTAGCGGGGGAAGGAGGCGTCCGGGCCGAGCCGCTCGGCGACGCGGCGCTCCAGGCCGGCGAGCTGCTCCGGGGTCAGGATCGGGTTGGTGAAGAACGAGCCGGCGCTGCGCGAGTCGGGGTCCCCGGCGTCCAGGACCATGCCCTTGCCGCGGCGCAGCTCCAGGACGGCGTCGCGCGCCTCCTTCAGCGACACCCGCTCGCCCGGCCGGACGCCGAGGCGCTTCGCCAGCTCCGCGTACGCGATCGGCTGCGACTCCTCGGTCTCGCGGAGCGCGTACGTCACGTGCAGCACGACGTACCGGTCGCTGCCCTTGAACACGCTGTGCCGGTAGGTGAAGCGGCACGCGTCGCGGTCGAGGGTGACGCACCCGCGGGCCTGCCGGTCGTACGCGCGGACCTCCACGATCGTCTCGCTGACGTCCTGCCCGTACGCGCCGACGTTCTGGATCGGGGTCGCGCCGACCCGTCCCGGGATCCCGGACAGGCACTCCACGCCGGCCAGGCCGTCCGAGACGCAGCGCGCGACGAACGGGTCCCAGTCCTCGCCGGCCCGCACCCGGACGAGGACGGTGTCGCCCTCCCCCGCCGTGCGCTCGACGCCGCGCGCCCCGACGTGCACCACGGTCCCGGGGAAACCGTCGTCCGACACCACCAGGTTGCTGCCGCCGCCGAGCACCAGCAGCGGCTCGCCCGCGTCGTCGGCCTTGCGGACCGCCGCGACCAGCTCGTCCTCCGACGTCGCCTCGACGAAGCGCCGCGCCGGGCCGCCCAGCCGCAACGTGGTGTAGCCGGCCAGGTTCACCTCTTCCGCGAACACCGCCACAGCCCTGTCCCCTCCCCGAACGTGCACGTCCGCACCGGCCGGACGCCCGGCCGGTGCGTGTCCCGGCGCGCCCTCAGGCGAGCCGGACGACGGCCTTGGCGCGCGTGAGGACCTTCTGGTCGTTCGACCGGGCGGTGAGCGCCACGACGACCTTGCCGTCGTCGAGCTTCTCCTCCACCTTGCCGCTGATCTCCAGGGTCGCGCCGCCCTCGTCGGGCACCACGACCGGCGAGGAGAACCGTACCCCGTAGTCCACCACGGCTCCCGGATCCCCGGCCCAGTCGGTGACGAACCGGCCGCCCTGCGCCATCGTGAACATGCCGTGCGCGATCACGTCCGGCAGGCCGACGGCCTTGGCGAAGCTCTCCCGCCAGTGGATCGGGTTGAAGTCGCCGGACGCGCCGGCGTACATCACCAGGTTCGCGCGGTCGACCGGGAACGAGCGCGCCGGGATCTCGGTGCCGACCTCGACGTCGGCGTAGTTCACCTTGGCGGTCATCAGGCCCCCCGCTCCACGATCGTGTTGTAGGTCTTGCAGATCAGCTCGCCCTCGACGGTCGTCACGTCGGTCTCGACGACCATCTTCTCGTTGTTGCCGATCGACTTGATCTCGGTGATCGTCGAGGTGCAGGTCACCACGTCCCCGGCGCGCACCGGCCGGGTGTACTCGAACCGCTGCTCGCCGTGCACGACCATCGCGTAGTTCAGCCCGAGGTCCTTGTCGGCCAGGCCCGGGTTGCCGAGCGACACCACGATGGGGAACGTCGGCGGGGCGATGACGTCGGGGTGGCCCGCCGCCTTCGCCGCCTCGCGGTCGCGGTAGATCGGGTTGGGGTCGCCGATGGCGTCCGCGAACTCGCGGATCTTCACGCGGCTGACCTCGTACGGCTCACTGGGCGGGAAGCTCCGCCCGATGAAGTCACGGTTGAGTGCCATGCAGTCCGTCCCTCCAGGTCCCGGCGGGGCTCGCGGCGGCGCCGCCCGCGTCCGAGCACACTTGCAACGTCTCGACGGACCGTAACAGAACGACGTTCAGCCCGTCCCCCGCGGGTCTCACTGCGGGAAACGGGCTGTGTTCTCACGATCCCGGCCCAGGATGCTCGCCTGGCGGCTCGCATCCTGACCGTGCTCGGGCGAGCGCGACCTCGCTTCGCGAGCTTCCCGGCGAGGCTCGCCTTCGGCGTCGCCTCGCCGGTCAGATAACGCGCTCGCGTGACGGTTCAGGCGTGCGACCTGCACTGGCCGATTCGCCCTGACCGAGGATTCTGCAACCGTCCTGCGGACGGCGCGGGCCGGGCCGCGCGCCGTCCGGGACCACCGGCCAGCGGACCCTGTTAGCGGGTCTCGCGGTGCGGGCGGTGGGTGCGGCAGTTGGGGCAGTACTTCTTGATCTCGAGGCGGTCCGGGTCGTTGCGCCGGTTCTTCCGCGTGATGTAGTTGCGGTGCTTGCACTCCTGGCAGGCCAGCGTGATCTTCGGCCGTACGTCGGTGGCAGCCACGATGGAGTGCCTTTCTGAGCTAGGAACATGGACTACGCATCCCGGCCGCCCGTGGAAGGGCGGCCGGCGATTCGACCCAGCCCGCCTCACCCCCGGTGGGGGTGAGGGAGATGGGTAGTAGCGAGGGCCGGACTTGAACCGGCGACACAGCGATTATGAGCCGCTTGCTCTGCCTGACTGAGCTACCCCGCCGTGCTGGTCGGTGTGGACCGGATTGCAAGGATACCGGATGCTCACCTGACCCTGGAAACGCGAATTCCCGGACCGTGGTCGGGGAATCGGAGTTCCGTGGCCCGCGGGCCGTTCCCCAGGTTACCCGGTGGAGGAGGGTGGCCTGACGAACGCCCTGCTGGAACCGGTGGGACGGTATCACAGGGCCCGGTTTCGAGCGAATCGGTCCGCGGCGGCCTGTCCCGGCGCGGTGGGAGGTCCCGCCCGGCGGCGTCCGGGGGCGCCAGGCCCGGGGACGACGAAGGCCGCCGTCCGGTGATCCGGATGGCGGCCATTATGCCGTGGAGCCCCTTTACGGAATCGAACCGTAGACCTTCTCCTTACCATGGAGACGCTCTGCCGACTGAGCTAAAGGGGCTTGCGTCGTTCGCGCAGGGAAAACGATACACGGACTCGGGACCGCGCGCGAACTGGATTGCCCCGGACGCCGCCGGCAGGCGTCTCCGCTGGTCAGCGCAGCAGGCTGCGGGCGATGACGAGCTGCTGGATCTGGCTGGTGCCCTCGTAGATGCGGAACAGCCGCACGTCCCGGAAGAACCGTTCGACGGAGACGCCGCGCATGTAGCCCATGCCGCCGAAGACCTGGACGCCGCGGTCGGCGACGCGTCCGACCATCTCGGAGCAGAAGTACTTGGCGCAGGACGGGCCGAGCTTGGTGTCCTCGCCGGCGTCGTAGGCGCGGGCGGCCTCCAGCACCATGGCCCGCCCGGCGTACAGCTCGGCCTGCGAGTCGGCGATGAGGCCCTGGATGAGCTGGTACTCGCCGATGGTGCTGCCGCCCTGGCTGCGGTTCTTGGCGTACTCGACGGTGTCGTCCAGGATCCGCTGGGCGAGGCCGACGCAGAGGGCGGCGATGCTGACGCGTCCGTGGGCGAGGGACGCCATGGCGGTGCGGAACCCGGTGCCCTCCGGCCCGACCATCGCGCTCGCGGGGACGCGGACGTCGTTGAAGAACACCTCGGCGGTGTGGGCGCCGCGCTGGCCCATCTTGTGGTCGGCGGGGCCGACGCTGAGGCCGTCGGTGCCGCTCTCCACGAGGAAGGTGGAGATGCCGCGGGAGCCGGCGCCGCCGGTCCGGGCGAAGACCATGAAGACGTCGGCCTCGGGGGCGTTGGTGATGAACCGCTTGGCGCCGTTGATGACGTAGTCGTCCCCGTCGCGGACCGCGGACGTGGACAGCGTGCTGGGGTCGGAGCCGGCCTCGGCCTCGGTCAGCGCGAACGCGCCGACGATCTCGCCGGACGCGAGGCGCGGCAGCCAGGCGGCCTTCTGCCCGTCGGTCCCGGAGTTCACCAG
Source organism: Actinomadura sp. NTSP31 (assembly GCF_041951385.1). Classification (NCBI taxonomy): domain Bacteria; kingdom Bacillati; phylum Actinomycetota; class Actinomycetes; order Streptosporangiales; family Thermomonosporaceae; genus Actinomadura; species Actinomadura sp. NTSP31. The sequence goes on from NZ_JBGNUT010000024.1 coordinate 139,264, forward strand.
GACCTGCCCGGCGATGCCGTTGCTGGTGCCGAACATGGAGCGGAAGGCGGGGCTGGTGTAGCCGAGCTCGAAGACGAGCCGGACCTCCTCGCTGAGCGACAGGCCGAGCCCGCCGTACTCCTCGGGCAGGGCGTACCCGAACAGGCCCATGTCCCGGGACGTCCGCCGCAGCGGCTCCGGGATCGCGTCGGTCTCCTCGATCTCCTCCTCGCGGGGGACGACCTCGTCGCGGACGAAGCTGCGGACGGCCTTGAGCACGTCGGCGAAATCCTGTGACTCCATGGGCACCATTCTAGAATCAGATTCCAAGAAGTCCGCGCGGCGCCCCGGCTGTGCCAGGGTGATCGTTCATGAGTACGGCCTTCCAGCAACTCGTCGACGAGATCGTCCGCGCGGCGCTCGTCGAGGACCAGTCCTTCAGCGATCTCCTACCCCGGCTCATGCAGGAGTCGCAGTCGGCGCCCACCGCCGCGAAGACCGCGGCGCTGCCCCGCCTGGCCGAGGGCATCGCCGAGTCGCCGGTCAACCTCGGCGGATGGCTCGCCGTGATGTCGGGCGCGTGGATCGAGTCCGGCGCCGACCCCGCCGCCGTCGGGCCGGCCGTGGTGAACCGGCTCACCGACACGACCGCGGCGGCCCTGGCGTTCGGCAACGCCTGGGAGGAGGCCACCGGCGGCAAACCGCCCGACATGCAGGAGGAGCAGCCCTCCCAGCAGGTCTTCGACACCGTCAGCCCGGTGCTCGGCGAGGGCACCGTGACCGCGATGATGGCGTGGTTCGCGCTGCCGCGGTTCGCGATGGCGGGCAGCACCGTCCTGCAGATGTCGCCGTCCACCCGCGCCGGCCTGGACGAGCGCGACTTCCGCGTGTTCGCCGCCGAGAAGGCCGCCCAGTACCTCCCGCACATGGGGCACGTCCACGCGCTGCTACAGGTCCTGGACGGCGAGCAGATCCTCGTGCTGGACCGTGCCACCCGGCATGGCTGGACGATCACCATCGGCGGCGTCGGCGACAACTTCCAGCTGCACATGCTGCTCGCCGGCGCCCTCGTCGGACGTCCCGGCGGCATGCCCGGCACCCCGCCCGCCCCGGAGATCGTCGCCTGCTTCCTCGACGCCGACGTCCCGCCCGGCCGGCCGATCGTGTCCAGCCCGTGGAACCTCGTGGACGCCCGCGGCGAGTGGATCTACAACGAGGGGGTGCCCGCCGACGTCCCCGCCGTCAACGGGACCCGCGTCATCGTCCTCGACCCGCCGTCCTACCAGCGCACCTTCCCGGCCGGGCGGCGGTTCCCGCTGATGCCCGCGACCCTGCGCGTCGACGGCATGCACCTGCCGGAGGACCTCACCGGCTGGTGGGGGCACATCGCCGAGCCGAACAACCCGCTCTAGAACCGCACCAGGACCGCGGTGGCGTCGTCGTACCGCTTGCCCCGCGCGAACGTCTCCGACTCCTCCGCGGCCCTGGTCCGCCGGACCAGCTCGCGCGGCCCCTCCTCGTCCAGCAGCCGCAGCAGGCCGTCCCAGTCGAGCCGGTCGAACCGTTCGACCAGGCGGGACGCCCCGTCGCTCAGCACCGCGGCGCGCCGCAGCCCCGCGACCGGCACCTCGCCGGTCAGCCCCTCGTACGCCGCCTCCGGTTTCGTGCTCGCCACCCAGAACCCGCCGGGGCTGTTGCGCGACTTGCGGACGGCGTCGAGGGTGTAGCTCGGCAGCCGGTCGACCCGGTCGTCCCGGATCACCCGGATCTCCCCCACGTCCAGCACGATCGGCGAGTCCGCCAGCACGAACCACTCGACCGCGCCGCCGCGCCGCCGCAGCAGCGACACCGTCGCGGACGGGCTGTCGGGGTTCTCCAGGTCGCACGTCCCGGTGTGCGCCTCCCCCGTCACCTTGATCGCCTCGGCGACCAGGTCGGGCAGCGGCTTGCCGTCCTCCAGCGCCATCCGCGCCGCGATCTGCCCGCCGAGCCGCCGCACGAGCCACGCCGGGTCGTGCGCGCAGCCGCTGTCCACCCCCGCCGGCGCGGTCGCCCCGTCCAGCAGCACGACCCATCCCGGGCCCGCCGCGACGAAGTCCTCGTTGGGCCGCCCCGGCGTCGCCTCGCTCACATAACTCACCTGCACGAATGCTGGTCTACCCGGTCGGACGGCCGGTGTCCGAAACGTCCACCAAATCCTCACCTTCCGTCCCGTGAACCTTGCCGGGCCCGGCGCGCTCAATCCGGTTGTCCGACGCCCCGGTCCCGGCCTACCGTGCCCCGGTGGATCATTTCTCACGCTCGTGGACGGCCCTGCTCGCGGCGGTCGCCGAACTTCCGGACGAGGACTTCGCACGGCCGTCCGGCTGCGCCGGCTGGCTCGTCCGGGACCTCGCGTGCCACCTGGTCATCGACGCCCAGGACGTCCTGATCACCCTGGTCACGCCCGCCGACACCGAACCGACCGCGGACGCCGCCACCTACTGGGACCTCGTCGACCCGCCCACCGGCGACGACCCGCTCGACGCCCTGATCCCCCGGCTGGCCGCCGCATACGGGGAGCCGCGGCTGCTGAAGTTCCACCTTGACGACGTCGGCTCCGCCGCCGGCCGCGCCGCCCGGCTCGCCGACCCCGCTGCCCGCGTCGCCACCCAGGACAAGGTGCTGATCGCCGGGGACTACCTGTCCGCGTACGTGCTCGAATGGACGCTGCACCACCTCGACCTGATCGCGCACCTGCCGTCGGCCGCTGAACCGCCCGCCGAACCCCTCGCGGCGGCCCGCGCCCTGCTGGAGAGGATCGCCGGGGCACCGTTCCCGCCCTCGTTCTCCGACAAGGACGCCCTGCTGGTCGGCACCGGCCGCCGCGCACCTTCGGACGCGGAGAAGGCCGTGCTGGGCGACCTCGCCGCGAAGCTGCCCCTGATCATCGGGTGACTCAGCCCTCGTCCTCCACGTCGACCCCGAACGCGCGCGCCAGCCCGTCCAGGCCGAACTCGTGGCCCTGCCCCACGACCCGCACGCGCCAGCCGTCGCCGCGCCGGTAGATGTCCGCGAGCAGCATCGTCCGCTCGCTGGTGCCCGCGTCGAGGGTCGCCTGGACGAAGGCGCTCTCCGCGTCGTCCGGCCCGACCACGACCTCGATGGCGCCGAGATCCCCGAACGTCACCGCCCCGTCGATCGCCGCCGCGACGGTGACCGTCCGCACGGCACCGGGCAGGCCGTCGAGGTCGACGGTGATCGCCTGCTCGGCCGGGCCGTCGGCCACCAGGCGCACCGATCCGTCCGGCGTCTCGGCGGCGTTGTAGAAGACGAAGTCCTCGTCGCTCGCCACCTGACCGTCCTCGTCCAGGGCGAATGCCACCACGTCGACCTCGCATGACGGGTGCCGCACCCACGACGCCTCGACCGTCCACCGCCCACCCTTCGGCAGGTCGACGGCACCGCCACGCGGCAGGACCCGCGTTCCCTCACGCACCGGACCCCGCTCGGGCGCCTCCAACCAGACCTCCGCGTGCACCGGAAGCTCCAGCTTCACGACCCGCTCCATGCGGCGGTCGCCGGCGTCGAGCGCGACCACGTCGGTGACGCTCGCCGACAGATTGACCGCCGCCGCACCGCCCAGCTCCACGACCCGTCCCCGCGCCTTGGACGCCTTCGGGTGCGTCCCGCCGAGCACCAGCACCCGCCGCCCGTCCAACGGCCGCGTGACCTCCGCCTTCGCGACCGGCGCCGGGACCGCAGGTCGCGGTTCGTCATGAGCGCTGCCCGGACGGACACCGTCCAGCAGCCGCAGAAAGGTCCGCTCATCGATGACCGGAACCCCGTTCTCGCTCGCCTTGCGGGCCTTGGCCGTCCCGGAACCGCCGTCGTTGGTCACGAGCACGCTCGTGAACCTGCTGACCGACCCCATGACGTTCAGCCCGGCCGCCACGGACCGCGCGACGAGTTCGTCACGGGAAACGTCCGTCTCCCCGGTGATGGCGACCTTCATCCCCTGGACGAGCGGCGCGCCGTTCTCCAACCGCCCCGGACACGCGAACGCGCAGTGGACCTTCGGCGCGGACGGCGGATACACGCCGTTCTGCCTGGCATTCTGCTTGGGCGGGCACGTCACCAGCGGCAACCGCACGCCCAGCCGGGCCGCCTCGCCGAGCGACCCCCGCAGTACCCCGGCAAGCGCCCGGACGTCCTCCCGGGCGTCATGCGCCCTCCCCACCCGCACACCGTAATGCGCGGCCAGCGTGCCGAGCTTCAGATCGGACGTCGCCGGAGCCAGACGCCGGTTCAGCGCGAGCGTGCACAGCCTCGACTCGACCGGAAGACCTTTCCCCGCACGCCCGAACTCCTGGGCGAGGAATCCATAGTCGAAAGGCGCGTTGTGCGCCACCAGAACCCGCCCCTTGAGCATTCGCGCGACCCGCTCGGCGACGTCCCCGAACACCGGGGATCCTTTCAGCCGACCGGCCGTCAACCCGTGAATGTGAACGGGGCCCGGATCGCATCCGGGATCGAGAAGCGTCGAGAACTCCTCCCCCGGACTCCCGTCCTTCCCGATCGTCGCCACGGCGACCGACAGCACCCGGTGCCGCGCGGAACTGAACCCGGACGTCTCCACGTCCACCAACGCCCACTCATGCGGAAACGCGACCATGGCGGAACGTTAGACACCGGCCGCCCGTCCCACGACACAGATTCCGCCCAGCGCCCACAAGCGGTCACGAAAACCGTGGAAAACCCGGCCTGTTGATCTCCGCGTTCCCGGATGCGGCAATTCAGAACGCACCCCGGCGAGGCCGGACCAGAGGACGCAACCATGCTTCCACGATCGTCCGCACCGACCGCCGCCGCCGAACCCGCCCGGGAGGCCGCCTCATCGGCACCGGCTCGTCCGCTCCCCGCCGTCCCGGTACCGGAACGCCGACGTCGGCCGGCCGGATCCGGGAGCCGCCGAGTTCCGCATGCAGCCGCCGCGCGAGGTCATCGGCGACACGCGCCTCGACCAACCGCCCCGGCAGCAACGCCCACAGCGATCCGGTGAACTCGCCGTGCCAGACGCAGACGCCGGGAAAGGCAAGCCGCAACCGCTCCACGGCGAGCTCTATGTCGGAATCGACCTCCAGCCGGTTCCCGTACCGGTGGCCGGGCGGCGGGACGAGCGCAGGACCGGCGCCCACCGCCCCGCGATGACGAAACTCCGAGTCCTGCGAGAACACAGCGGTACCTCCGGTCACCAGATGGACGGGGACATGCGGTGCTTCAGAACAGCGCCGACCCGCGCGGCCGCGCAGGGTGCGCCACCGCAAAGCGCACGGCTTCAAGGGACGTAGGCCGCCCAAACGACCTTTCCTTCCTCCACGAGCGGCCGCACACCCCAGTCCTGGACGAGTTGCGCCAGCATCAGCAGGCCCCGCCCGCTGGTCGCCTCGTAGTTCTCCGGACGGACCTCGGGCGTCCCAGCGCCCTGGTCCCAGACCTCTATCCGCACGAGGCCGTCCCGCACGTCCGGCAGAACGCGGACGACGATGTGCCCGAACCCCACGTGCTTGTAGCTGTTGGTCACCAGTTCGGTAACCACGACCCGCCCCACGTAGGTCTCCGCGATCCCCAGCTCGCGGAACCGCTCCACGAGGAAGCGGCGCGCGTGGCGAGGCGCCTGGTCGGTCGGCGCGAGCACGAGAGCCGGTGACTCCGGTGTGGATGCTGCTGGCATCGGTGTACGCCCTTCGAGCGCGAACGTCAGCGACCTCGGACGACTCTCACCCGCAAACCGGAAGATCCCGCCCCAAATCACTCTCTGTCATCGAACGAACACCATGAGGCCACAGAAACTCGTATTCTCACGAGAGAGCAGCAGAACAGCCACATTCCAGTAGCGGCCACTGGCGCGCTACTAGCGTCACCGAGGAGAGCAGTCATGCCTGCAAGTGGTAGCGCCAGGCCCACGATCGATCCCGAACTGGTGGGTTTCGGCACTGTGGTCAGGCGGTTCCGTGAGGCGAACGGCCTAAAGCAGGACGAGCTGGCGCAGCTCGTCAACGTCGCGCGCTCCTACATCAGCCATGTCGAATGTGGCCGGACGAAGTGCCGCCGGGACTTCGCCGAGCGCCTCGACGGCATGCTCAACACGAACGGAGAGATCGCCGAAGCCTGGGACGACCTGCTCGAGCAGATCAAGCAAGTGAGGTACCCGACCCACTTCGTCGCCTTCCCCAAGGCAGAGGCGTCGGCCGATCAGCTACGGGTGTATGAGACGCATCTCGTCTATGGCCTCTTTCAGACCGAGGCGTATGCTCGTGTGCTACTAGTCGACGACGAGCCGATAGCCACCAGGATGAAGCGACAGGAGCTTCTGACCCGAAAACCTCCGCCTTTGATCAGCGTGGTATTGGAAGAAAGCATTTTGTATCGCGAGGTCGGCTCAGGAAAGGTCATGTGCGAGCAACTCGAGCACCTGATTAAGCTTTCCCTACGGGAGGGCATCTTCATCCAGATAGCCAAAACCGGGCACTACCGGAACGCGAAGGCGTCATTCCACATCGCCACGCAGCCCGATCGAAGCGAAATCGCCTACGTCGTGAAGGCGACGGGAGGAGAGATCACGCGCGACCCGTCCGAGCTTTCCAAGGTCAGCACAGTGATGCACACTCTGACCGCACAATCCCTCAACACGCACGACTCACGTGAACTAATAAGAAAGGTAATCAGAGAAAGATGGAGTTGAACGAGCAACTCTGGCGCAAAGCCGCGAAGAGCCACGAAGAGGGCGACGCCTGTATCGAGCTTGCGTCAATCGAGCACGTCATTGCCGTCCGTGACAGCAAGGATCCCAACGGACCCAGGCTCACCATGTGCCGCAGCGATTTCCGCCAGCTAGCCGAGACCCTCAAAAACATTTAGGCTGCGCGTACTAGCTTCTCCCCCGGCGTAGACGAGGTGTTGGAGTTGACCGACGTCACCTGGCACAAGCCGTCTCACAGCAGCGAACAAGGCGATGACTGCGTCGAGTTCGCTTCCTTCCCGAGGTCCGCGCTGGCCTGGCGCAAAGCACGTCTCAGCAATGAGTCGGGCGACAACTGCGTCGAACTGGCCTCAGTGCCGGGCTCCGAGACCGGCTGGCGGAAGGCTTCGCGGAGCACGGCCGAGGGTGACAACTGCGTTGAGGTCGCGGACGGGACGGGCGTCGTGGCGGTTCGGGACAGCAAGGACCCGGACGGCCCGATGCTCGTCCTGAGCCGCAACCAGTTCCGGCACCTGACCGACACTTTGAAGAACGTCTGGCCCCTTCCGCCCCGCTGACGCGGGTCGGTGGGGCGGGACGGCACGTCCGCTCATGCTTGAGAGGACAGCGCGGACACCTTTACCAAGACAGCGGCACTGCCGCCGCGCTCCTCAGCTGGCTCCGCCTCGTGAGGAAGGAGACCTACACCGGCTCGCCTAGCCGGTCGAGGCGCTCGCGCTGGGCCGGAGCGAGACGGAGGTCCGCCGCCGCGAGGTTCTCCTCCAGGTGGTCGATCCGGGCGGTGCCCGGGATCGGGAGGATGACCGGCGAACGGCCGAGAAGCCAGGCGAGCGCGACCTGAGTGGGCGTGGCGCCGATCTCGGCCGCCACGGCGGCGATCTCGGCCTGCGCGCCCGACGCCCCTGCGGCGACGGGCCGCCACGGCAAGAAGGCGATGCCCGCCGCCTCGCAGGCCGCGAGCACGGGCTCGTGCTCACGGTCGAGCAGGTTGTAGCGGTTTTGCACGCTCGCCACGTTGATGATCTCGCGTGCCTGGTCCAGCTCGGTGACGGTGACCTCGGACAGTCCGATGCGGCCGAGCTTGCCTTCGGTCTGAAGGTCCTGCAGCGTGCCGAGCTGATCGGCAAGAGGTGTCGTCGGATCGATGCGGTGCAGCTGGAGGAGCTCGATCCGCTCAACGCGAAGCCGACGGAGGGCCTGTTCGACCTGAGCGCGTAGAACGGCCGGCCGGCCGTCCAGTCCCCACTCGCCTGAGGAGGCCGATCGTGCGACGCCGATCTTGGTGGTGATGAGAAGCCCGTCCGGGTAGGGGTACAGGGCTTCAGCAAGGAGTTCCTCGTTGGCGCCCCCACCGTACAAGTGGGCGGTGTCGATCAGCGTGACGCCCAGCTCGACGGCCCGCCGGGCGACCGCAAGGGATGCCCGGCGGTCGGAGGCGGGCTCGGCCGGCAGGTGCATGGCTCCGAACCCGAGCCGCTGCACACTCAGATCCCCGCCGATAAGAAAAGTGGCCGATGCCATCTGCTCTCTTCATCCCCCTCGCTCAAAAGGACACGTTAACAGCGCAGTTGGGTGCCCCAGCGAGGTCGACCGTTCGCTGTGATCAGAACAAAGGTCATTGATCGAAGAGACACGGCCTAGGCTGAGCCGATGGACCGAGCGACGGACATGCCCGAGGGTCTGGCCCAGCCTGCGGATCCGGCCAAGGTGAACGACTACGACGGCTTCGCCGAGGTGTATTCGGCGGAGAACGAGAACAGTCTCGTGAACGCCTACTACGAGCGGCCCGCGATGCTGGCGCTCGCCGGACACGTGGCCGGCCGCCGGGTCCTGGACGCCGGCTGCGGTTCCGGTCCCCTGACGGCCGCACTGCGCGACCGCGGGGCGATCGTCACCGGAATCGACGCCAGCGCCGGAATGCTGGCGCTGGCAAGGAAGCGGCTCGGTGACGACGCGGCCCTGCACGTGGCCGACCTGAAAGACCCCCTGCCGTTCGACGACGGCGCGTTCGACGACGTGGTCGCGTCGCTGGTCCTGCACTACCTGGAGGACTGGGGGCCGACGCTGGCCGAGATGCGGCGCGTGCTGAGGCCCGGCGGCAGGCTGATCGCGTCGGTGGACCACCCTTTCGTGGCCTACACGATCTCCGAGCCCCGGCCCGACTACTTCGCGACCACCAGCTATTCCTTCGAATGGATGCTCAACGGACGGCTCATCCCGATGAAGTTGTGGCGCAAGCCGCTGCACGCGATGACCGATGCCTTCGCCGCCGCCGGTTTCCGCCTGGCCGCCATCAGCGAGCCGCAGCCCGATCCGGCTGCTCGCGAACTGTTTCCCGAAGACGACGTCCGCGACCTCGCGACCAAACCCTGCTTCCTGTTCTTCGTCCTCCAGGCACCGCCGACGGCCACCTAGCCTCGCGGGAGTCCGGCGGTCAGTTCACCGGCACCATCTTTCCGCCGGATATGGCGGCTCTCGCTCAGCCCGTGCGCGGGTCCGAGGTGTCTCCCGGACGGTTCGTCAGAGGGTGGGGAGGATGCCTCCGTCGACCGAGATGGTGATGCCGGTGAGGTAGGAGGCGCGCGGGGAGGCGAGGAAGGCGATCAGTTCTGCGGCCTCCTCCGGCCGTCCGGGACGGCCGAGCGGGGCGGGAAGGCGCTGGTGGAACTCCTTGCGGACGGTGTCCAGGTCGCGGCCGGTGCGTTCGGCCGCCTGCCGCAGGCTCTCTTCCACGGCGCCGGTCTCGATGACTCCCGGCATGACCGCGGTCACCCGCACGCCGTGCGGGCCGCAGGTGAGCGCGAGGCTTTTACTGTAGGCGTTGAGGGCGGCCTTCGCGGCGGCGTAGGGAGCGCCGTTGGGCTGCGGGTAGCGGGCGGCGTTCGACGACACGTGGACGACCGCCCCGTGGCCCTGCGCGGTCATGCGCGGGACGAGGAGGCGGTCGAGGCGGACGGCGGACAGCAGGTTGGCCTGGAGGTTGGCCAGCCAGTCCTCGTCGGTCGCGGCGAGGACGCCGTCGGGTACCTGGGTGTTGCGTCCGGCGTTGTCGACGAGCACGTCGATGCCGCCCAGGAGATCGGATGCTGCGGCTGCCGCGTGCTCGACCCCGCCGGGAGTGTTCAGGTCGGCGGTCACCAGGTGCACTCCGGCGGGCACTTCGGCCGTGTTGCGGGCGATGGCGACCACGTGTGCGCTGGCCGCGGCCAGGCGGCGCACCGTGGCGGCGCCGATGCCACGGGTTCCTCCGGTGACGACGGCGCGGGCCCCGTGGAGGCCCAGATCCGCACTCGGATCGAGGAGCGGCACGGGCGGACGGGTGGCGGACGCGGCGCCGCCACCTGGTGGTGCTGACGGAGGCGGGACGGCGGCGGCTGCAAGCGGCGACGGCCGCGCAGCAGGAGGTGGAGGACGACCTCTTCCGCTCGCTGACCGATGCCCAGCGCGCACAGTTGACGCAACTCCTCGTCCTGGTGCGCGACGACCTGACCGGCGGCGACGAGCACTGCGCCACTCCGACCTCCCTCGACAGGAAGATGTCGTGAGCCAGGCCGTCGGCCTGGTCTTCTAGATCAGGTGCCCGACGTCAAGGAGACGGCGTAGTGGTCGAGGAACAGCCGGGCGATCAGGTCTCCGCGTGAACCGGTGCCGGACTTGGCGAAGATCGATTTCAGGTGGTCCTGCACGGTGTAGGACGACACGTGCAGCCGGGCGGCGATCTGCTTGGTCGACAGGCCCTGAGCGACCAGTTCGGTGACACGGCGCTCGCTGTCGGTGAAGCCGTAGGCATCGACCATCAGGGGTGCCATCTCGGCGGGGCGAGTGGCCTCCAGCATCACCGCGACCTGCGGTTCCGGACCGTCGTTCAGCAGCGAGCCCCGGACGATCAGCCACCGGCCGGCCCGGGTGCGCGCTCGGGCCCTGGCCGGCCGGGCGCCGGCCGGCGCGGGTGCCGCGCTCGTCTCCGGGCCGCACAGGGAACGGGCCTGGCGGGCGACGGACGAGATCACCAGCGGCAGCCGGGCGCCCTCTCTGCTACCGGTGCCCAGCTCGTCCAGCAGGCGGTCCGCCGTCCCGTTGGACATGCGCACGCCGTCGTCGGGGTCGAGGACCAGCAGACCGACGTCGTCATCGCCGGTCTGGGCGCCACCGAGCAGCATGCCCCGCCGCAGACCATCGGCGATCAGTCCGGCGACCGACGATGCGAACTCCACCTCGGCCGAGGAGAAGTGCGGGCGCCCCGCCTCCCGGAACACGGTCAGCTGCCCCCACATCCCCGTACTGCCGGCGAGCACCACCCGCAATTCGTCGGCGAATCCCCCGGGGCGGCGGATCTCCCGCTGACGCAGGCTGCGGTCGAGATCACCGGCGGTGGCCTCGCTCAGGCTGCCGGTCGCGCGGCCGGCGTGGGCGAGCTGCGCCCACTTGTTGAAGTCCGGCTCGCGCGCCTCGATCTCCACGAGCCGGAGCAGTCCGGCCGCGGGCAGGCCGTTCTCCACGAACTCCGCGGTGGGGAGCATGGTCGCCGGGTCGGTCGTCATCAGGCAGGTGCCTTCGGCGGGCACGGCCCGGCCCAGGGCGTCGCCGACGGCCCGTGAGAATTCCGGCACGGGCAACCCTCGGTGGACCAGCTTGAGGATTTCGTCGCGGGCGCGCGCATGCGCCGCCATCACGTTGCCCACGATGGGGACTTTATAGCGATCGACGGCCTGACCCCAGAAATCTGGGATATGAATCAGCTCCGCGATCTCGCATGCTGGGCGCACAAAGCAGTACGCGTCCGGCCGGGCCGGATCACTCAACCGGAGCCGTAGCCATGACCACCGCCAATACCGCTCTCAGCGCCCGTACCTTCACGGCCACCGGACCGGACCCGCGATGACTCTCGTGGCACCCCGTTGGGCGTACCGAAAGGACCGGGAAACATGAGCAGGACCATTCTGTCGATGTCGATGTCGGTGGACGGGTTCATCGCCGGGCCGAACGTGGCCCCGGGCAATGGGCTCGGTGACCAGGGGCGCCGGCTGCACGAGTGGTTCCTGCCGGACGCCGACCCCGAACGCAGGAGGGACACCGGCCGCATGGCGGGTGTGAACCGCGAGGTCATGGACGAATTCATGGCCACCGGGGCGGTCGTCGTCGGCCGGCGGACGTTCGAGCTCGCCGACGGCTGGGGCGGCGACCACCACGACGGCGTGCCGATCTTCGTCCTGAGCCGCAACCGGCCCGATCCCGCGCTGCAATGGCCGGGGGTGACCTACGTCAGCGACGTGACGGACGCGATGAGCAGGGCCAGGGCGGCCGCCGGCGACAAGGACGTGCTGGTCCACGGAGCCCGCACCGCTCGGCTGGCACTGGCCGCCGGCGTCCTGGACGAACTGCGGATCCACCTGGTCCCGGTCCTGCTGGGACAGGGCGAACCGCTCTTCGAGGACATGCCGCCCGACCACGTCGAACTCGAACTGCTCGATGCCGTGGACGGGCCGGGCGTGGTGCACCTGCGCTACCGCGTCAGGACGGAGGGCTGAGCGATGGCGATCATCCGGCTTTACATGACCATGTCCCTGGACGGTTACGTCACCGGGCCGCGGGACAGCATGGACGACCCGATGGGCATCGACGGGTTCCGCCTCTTCAACTGGCTCGACCGGCGCAACGACCCGGGGCCCAACGGCCAGGTCTACACAGAGGTGATGGCCACCCGCGCCGTCATCTCGGGCCGCCGCACCTACGAACACGCCAACCGCTGGCAGGGCGACCATCACAACGGCGTGCCCGTCTTCATCCTGACCCACAACGTCCCGGACGAACCCGCACCGGGCAGCGTCCGCTACGTCACCGACGTACGGGAGTGCGCCGCGCAGGCCCGCGCGGCGGCCGGAGACGGCGACGTGATGGTGCACGGTGCCGGGGCGGCGCAGGCCCTGCTGCGAGCCGGGCAGCTCGACGAACTGGAACTGCACGTCGTGCCGGTCCTGCTCGGGCAGGGGCGGCGCCTGTTCGGCGACCTGCCGGCCGGGCACGTCGACCTCGAACTGGTCCGCCGGCTGACCACTCCGCCGGGCGAGGATCCCGCGCGGCAGGTCACCCACCTGCGCTACCGCGTCCGCCGCCGCGGCGAGCGATGAGTCCTGGGGCGTCCGGCGGTCGTACTGTCGAACCCGTTGGCGAGGAGGACTGCTGATGCGCAGCGTGACCTATTCGATGAGCGTCTCCCTGGACGGCTACATCGTCGGGCCGGACGGCGGCTTCGACTGGTCGGCACCCGACGAGGAGGTCTTTCGCTTCGCCATCGACGAGATACGGAAGGTCGGCGTCCACCTGATGGGACGGCGCCTCTACGAGACGATGCTGGCCTGGGAGACCGCCGACCAGGACCCATCGCTCGACGACTCGATGCGAGAGTGGACCGCGCTCTGGAAGCCGCTCCCCAAGGTGGTGTTCTCCACCACGCTGTCGGCGGTGCAGGGCAACGCCCAGCTGGCTTCGGGCGGCCTGGCGGAGGAGATCGAGCGGCTGCGGGCCGAGCCGGACGAGGGCGACATCGCGATCGGCGGCGCGACCCTCGCCGCCGAGGCGGCCGCGGCGGACCTGATCGACGAGTACCGGGCCAGGGTCTACCCGGTGCTGGTCGGCGGTGGCGTTCCGTTCTTCCCCCAGCGCGAGCGCCGGGTGGACCTCGAACTCGTGGAGACCCGCACCTTCGTCTCGAAGGTCGTCTACCTCCGCTACCGCGTGGCGCGCTAGCCGATCGCGCTGCTTGAGGGGCTAATACACTCATCAGCCGTTATGCCACGTTCGAGAACCGTACTCCACAGCCCCCGCAGCATCGCCGCCATCGCAGTCACCGGCCTGGCCCTGGCCGGGTGCGGGTCATCCGGTGGCGGCTCCGACGCCAAGCCTTCGGCCGGCCGGACGCCCGCGCCCTCCAGGCCGTCCGCGAGCGCCGCCGCCACACCGCAGGCGGACAAGACGCTGAAGTTCGGGCAGCCCGCCGTGATGGACTTCGCCTACAACGACAAGAAGGGCAAGCTGCAGATCACCGTGACCGGCATCGCCAAGGGCCGCGTCGCCGACCTGTCCGGGCTGGACCTCAGCGGCGACGCCAAGAAGATGGTGCCGTACTACATCCACGCCGTGATCAAGAACGCGGGCACGACGGACCTGTCGCTGACGATGCCGGACGGTCCGCGCGGCGTCCTGGCGGACGGCGGCCAGGCCAGGAGCCTGTCGGTCCTGGGCCGGTTCCCCAAGTGCGACGGCTACCCGGACACGCACAAGTTCCCGCCCGGCAAGTCGTACCGGACCTGCGCCCCCGTCCTGGCCGCGCCGGGAAGCCCCGTCACCGGCGCCACCTGGTCGAGCGACGCCTACAGCGACGGACCCACCGCCACCTGGACGCGCTGATCCCCGGCGGCGCACCGGCGTCCCTCCGGGCCGCACCGTCCGGAGGGACGCCGGTCGTCTGCGGGCCGGTCCCGCCCCTGCACGTGGCGGGCACTTAAAGGAACACCGGCGTCTGTACGGGATAGAGTCGATCCCGTGCTGAAAGGGACCGTGGTCGCGGGCCGGTACCGGCTCGACGAGGAGATCGGCCGGGGCGGCATGGGGATCGTGTGGAAGGCGCACGACCGGGCCCTGGAACGCCAGGTGGCGATGAAGCGGCTCCAGGTCCCCGATGACCTGGCCGAGGAGGAGCGAGGCGCCCTCAAAGGCCGGTTCCTGCGCGAGGCCCGCGCCGCCGCGAGGCTGGACCATCCGGCGATCATCAACGTCCACGACGTCATCGAGGACGACGAGGGCCCGTGGATCGTCATGCAGTACGTCCGGGGCCGCTCCCTGGAGCAGATCGTCCGCGCCGACGGACCGCTTCCCGCCGCCCGGGCCGCCCAGGTCGGGCTCACCTTGCTGGACGCGCTGGACTGCGCGCACAAGGCGGGCATCCTGCACCGCGACGTCAAGCCCGCCAACGTCCTGATCGCCGATGACGGCCGTGTCGTCCTCACCGACTTCGGGATCGCGGCGGTGTCCAACGCCACCGCCTACACCCGGACGGGCAGGTTCGTCGGAACGCCCGTCTTCATGGCCCCCGAACGGTTCCGGTCCGGCACGCAGGGCCCGGCATCGGATCTGTGGTCATTGGGGGCGACCCTTTACATGGCGGTGGAGGGCCATCCGCCCTTTCAGGCCGACGAACTGGAAGTCCTCATCGGCCGGCTCCTCATGGGAGACGACCCCGTCTTCGTCCGGTCCGGCGCGCTGAAGCCCGTCCTCAGGGGACTGCTGCAGAGAGACCCGGGAAAGCGCTGGGACTCGGGGCGCGCCGCGCAAGGGCTGAGGGCCGTCGCGGACGGGCACGCTCCGACCAGGACACTGACGGAAAGGTCGATACTCCGGAAACCGGAAAAGGGCCTGCTGGTCACGGCGATCCTTGTCGTCCTCCTCGTTCTTGCCGGGATCGGCGTGAGCGTTCCGTTCCTGATGTCGTCCGACGCGGATTCAAAGGACAGGTTCGAGTCCATTCCGGACGCCTGCGCCGTTGTCAGGAACGGGCCCGTTCTCAAGGAACTCATGTCCAACCCCCAAGTCTCGGAGATCCTCGATTGGGGCCCGTACCAGGACCATGACGATGCCGACTCCTGCGCGTGGAGCGACGTCGTCCGGGACGAGGGAACGTCCCGGACCGTCGATGCCACGCTGGCGGTCCGCGCCGGCCTTCCCCGGAGATCGACGGTGGCGGACCTCCTGCACTGGACGAGGGTTCCCGGTCTCGGGGACGCCGCGGTCCGGGAATCGAAGGGCGGTGACGGGCAGAGCGACTGGCGCGGCGAGAAGATCATCTTCACGTTGCGGAACGCTGAGATAGGCGTCTACCTCACGGAGAGCCCCGACAAGCGCACGGACGCCGAACGGCAGACGCGGGTGCTCCAGATCGCCCAGATCATCGAAAGGGCACTCAAGCAGACCCTCTAGAGCCCATCAGCGGTTCGATGCGCCGGACGCTCGCCGGTCATCAGGACGCCGCGGGCACCGGAAGCGGGTCGGTTCGCCCCTCAGGGGCGGAGCTGGCGGCTCGGACCTCTTCGAGGTATCCCGCGATGGCGTCCCGGTTGCGGGCGAGGCATTCGATGCGCCGGCTCATGCGCTGGAGCTCGCCCTCCAGCGTCGCGAGCATCTCCGGTGTGGCGTCGGAGAAGACGATGCGCCGGGGCTTGTCGAGGCACGGCAGGATCTGCTTGATGATGCGGGTCGGCAGGCCGGCGTCCAGCAGCCCGCGGATCTGCAGGACGCGGTCCACGCTCCGCTCGTCGTAGTCGCGGTAGCCGTTCGCGCAGCGCTCGGAGATAATGAGGCCCTGCTCCTCGTAGTAGCGCAGGAGCCGGGGAGAGACGCCGGTCAGTTCGGACAGCCGTCCGATGCGCATATGTCCCACCTCACATGGTCTCGGCTTGACCTTCACATCCATGTGAAGGTTTGACCATCCTGCCATGTCGACCGAGAGCACGGATCGGCCCGTCGATCTCCGGGCACCGATCAGCACCGAGAAACTGCCGATGGCGGCGCTGCTGGCACTGGCCACCGCCGTCTTCATCACCAGCCTGACCGAGACGCTTCCCGCCGGGGTCCTCCCCGAGATGAGCGGCAGCCTCCATGTGGGCGAGTCCGCAGCGGGGCAGGCGGTGACGGTGTACGCCGCCGGCACCGCCCTCACCGCCATCCCGCTGACCGCCGCCACCGCGGGGTGGCGCCGCAAGCGGCTGCTGCTGGCGGCCATGGCCGGATTCGCCGCGGCCAACACGGTCACGGCCGTCTCGTCCGACTACGCGCTGACCCTGATCGCCCGGTTCGTCGCCGGCGTGGCCGCCGGGCTCGCCTGGGCCCTGCTGGCCGGCTACGCCCGCCGCATGGCACCGGCCCACCTCCAGGGCAAGGCGGTCGCCGTCGCCATGGCCGGCATCCCCGTCGCCCTGTCCCTGGGCGTCCCCGCCGGCACCTTCACCGGCCAGGCACTCGGCTGGCGGGTGGCCTTCCTGGCCATGACGGGGCTCGCCCTCGTCCTGCTCGGCTGGATCACCGCGGCCGTCCCGGACTACCCGGGCCAGCGCTCGCAGGAGCGGCCCCGGATGCTGCGGGCGCTCGCCGTCCCGGGCGTGGCACCGGTCCTCTTCGTCACCCTGGTCTTCGTCCTGGCCCACACCGTCATCTACGCCTACATCGCCACCTTCCTCGACCACATCGGCATGGGCGGGTCGACCGACCTGGTCCTCCTGGACTTCGGGATCGCCTCCCTGGTGAGCATCTGGTTCACCGGGGCCCACATCGACCGGCGGCTGCGCACCCTCACCATCAGCAGCGTCCTGCTCGTCGGCGCCGCCGCGGCCCTCCTCGGCATCCCGACCCACAGCGACGTTCTGGTCTACCTGGCGGCGCTGCTGTGGGGCCTCGGCTGGGGCGGCCTGCCCACCCTGCTGCAGACGGCCGCCGCGGACGCGGGAGGCGCGAGCGCCGACGCCGCCCAAGCCATGCTGGTGACCCTGTGGAACGTCGCCATGGCCGCGGGCGGGATCATCGGCGGCGTCCTGCTCGACGCGCTCGGCGCGACGTCCCTCCCCTGGAGCGTCCTCCTGCTCCTGGTGCCCGCCTTCATCGCCGTCGCGGGCGCCCGCGTCCACGGCTTCCCGGCCCGGCGCCCGGGCATGGCCGGGTGACCCGGCACCCGCGGATCCGCCGGCCAGCCGGCGTCCGCACCGCGGTCCAGGCCGGGCGCGATCCACCCGTCATGTGGGGCGCCCGGCCTGCCCGGTGGAAGGACGGCGCCGCGCTCAGGACTTGCCGTCGAAGGCGTCCTGGAGCGCCTGGACGTCCAGCTTCTTCATGGTGAACATCGCCTTGGTCGCCCTGGCCGCCGCCTCCTGGTCGGGCGAGACGATCATCTCGAACAGCGCCCGCGAGTCGATCTGCCAGGACAGCCCGTACTTGTCCTTCAGCCACCCGCAGGGCCCCTCCTCGCCGCCGTCCGCGGTGAGCTTCTCCCACAGCTCGTCGATCTCCTCCTGGGAGTCGCAGAAGATGTGGACGGACACCGCCTCGTCGAAGGTGAACTGCGGGCCGCCGTTGAGGCCCGCGAACTGCTGCCCGTCCAGCTCGAACCGCACGAGCATGGCCGAGCCCTTCTCGCCGGGGCCCACCTCGCCGTACGGCACGATGTCGATCACCCGCGAGTTCTTCACGATGGACGTGTAGAACGCGGCCGCCTCCTCGGCCTGGCCGTCGAACCACAGACACGTGCTGACCTTCCCCATGTTCACCGCTCCCGATGGTCGATGGTGTTCGTCCCCGGTTAGACCAGGGGCGGCGCCGGAACTCATCGCGGGCGGGCGGCGCCTTCCGGACCGATCAAGGCAAAGGTTCGAGCTCGAGCTGCTCGGCCACGGGCGCCGGGGAGGGCGGTGGCGGCGGCGGGACGGGACGGCCCCGGCCGGGCCACCACCAGTTGGCGTGCCCGAGCAGGCTCATCAGCGCCGGGACCAGGACGAGCCGGACGATCGTGGCGTCCACCGCGACGGCGACGGCGAGGCCGAGCGCCATCAGCTTGATCGTCGGGTCCGGCTGCGGGACGAACCCGGCGAACACGAAGATCATGATGAGCGCGGCGGAGGTGATCAGCCGGGCGGTGGAGCCGATGCCGACCACCACGCTCTCGTGCGGGTCGCCGGACCGCTCGTACTCCTCCTTGATCCGCGACAGCAGGAACACCTCGTAGTCCATCGACAGCCCGAAGATCAGCGCGAACATGAACAGCGGCACGAACGCCATGATCGGGATGGCCTGGTCGACGCCGAGCAGCCGGACGCCCCAGCCCCACTGGAAGACGGCCGTGACGACGCCGAACGAGGCGCCGATCGACAGCAGGTTCATCAGCGCCGCCTTGACCGGCACGACGATCGAGCGGAACGCGATGACCAGCAGCAGGAGCGCCACGACGACGACCGCGACGACGACGGTCCTCATCCGGGCCCCGACCGTGTCGGCGATGTCGATGATCGCGGGGTTCTCGCCGCCGAGGTAGACCCGCGCGCCGGGGTGCGCGTCGCGGACGGCGGGGATCGTGGTGTCGCGGAGCCGGTGGACGAGGTCGGTGGTCGACTGCTCGTGCGGGGCGTCGCGCGGCACGACCGTCAGGGTCGCGGTGGTGCCGGTGACGACGGGCTCCCCCACGAAGACCACGCCGGAGACCTCGGAGATGCGCTGCGCGAGCTCCTGCGCGATCAGCGTGGCCTGCTTGTCGGGCTTCTTGGTGAGGTCGGGGGCGCCCTTGACGCGCGGCGCGGCGGACGGCGCGGCCGACGGCGCCGCCCCGGCGGGCGGGCCGCTGAGGCCGCTGAGGCCCTGCGGTCCCTTCACGACCGGCGGTTTGCTCTTGACGGTCCTCTCCGGGCCCGGCACCTTCGCGACGACGACGAACGGGCTGTAGTGGCCGGCGCCGAACTCCCGCGCGACGATGTCGTAGGCCTGCCGCGCCTCCAGCTTCTTCGAGGACATGCTGTCGGCCATGACGCCGAACCGCAGGCTGAGGGTGGGGACGGCCAGCCCGAGCAGGACCAGGGTGGCGAGGATCGCGTAAGGCCAGGCATTCCGGTCCACGTGCCGGCCCCACGCGATCCAGCGGGCGGAGGAGCGGTCGGGGCGGACGCGCGGCAGCCGGTACCGGTCGATGCGCGGGCCGAGCGCGCCGAGCACGGCGGGCAGCAGGGTGAGCGCGGCCACCACCATGATCGCGACGGCGATGGCGGAGGCGAGCCCGATCCGGCCGATGAACGCGATGCCGGACAGGAACAGCCCGCAGATCGCGAACACGACCGTCCCGCCCGCGAACACGACGGCGTGGCCGGAATGGGCCATGGCGCGTCCGACGGCCGTCTCGACGTCGTCGCCGTCGGCGAGCTGCTGCCGGTAGCGGGTGACGATGAACAGCGCGTAGTCGATGCCGGCACCGAGGCCGAGCATCGCGGCGACCATCGGCGCGGTCGGCGCCACCTGGAACAGCGACGCGCCGAAGTGGATCAGCGAGTAGGCGACGGCCAGCCCGCACAGCGACACGAGGATCGGGATGCCGGCGGCGAGGAACGACCCGAACGCCAGCAGCAGCACGATCAGGGCCAGCACGATCCCGGCGGCCTCCTGCGGCCCGCTCTTCGGCTGGTTGAGGATCATCGCGGCGATGCCGCCGAACTTGACGTCCAGCCCTGCCATCCGCGCGGGCTCGACGGCTTCGCGAAGCCGGTCGAGATCGCCCGCGCTGAGGTCGCTCATCGTGCCGGTGAAGTTGAGCTGGACGACGACGGCCTTGTCGTCCTTCAGCCCGCCCATGCCGGGGACGTAGGGGTTCTGCACGAACGCGACGCGGTCGAGCTTCCCGAGGTTGTCGATCGACCGGCCGATGGTCAGGGCTACGCGCCAGTCCGCCGGGCTGGCCTGCGGTGTCTGGTGGAACACGACGGTCGCGGTGGGCCCGGTCTGGGACGGGAAGTCGCGCGCGAGGGCGTCGACCGCCCGCTGCGTCTCGGTGCCGGGCAGGCTGCTCTGCTGGACGAACATGCCGCCGTGCACGAGGCCGAGGACGCCGGCGCCGAGCATCACCGCGAGCCAGACCTCGAAGACGGTGCGCCGCTGGCGCACGCAGAAACGCCCCAGTGCGTCCAGGAATCCGGCCATGGTCGCAGAGAAACAGCATTCGTGCATTTTTGCAATAGATGCAACTTTGCAGCCGTGGTAACGTCCGTCACATGGACGAGCGGACCGGCCTGCGGGAGCGCAAGAAGCGCCGCACCCGGCGCGCGATCGCGTCCGCGGCGCTGCGGCTGTTCGCCGAGCGCGGCTACGAGGAGACGACGATCGCCGACATCGCCGCCGCCGCCGACGTGGCCCCCCGCACCTTCTTCGGCTACTTCCCGAGCAAGGAGGACGTCGTCTTCGCCGAGGTCGACGACCGGCTCGCGGAGGTCGCCGAACGGCTGGCCACGCGCGTCCCCGGCGAGTCCCCCATGCAGGCGATCCGGCGCGGCGTCGTCGCCGTCCTGGAGGCGATCGTCAGCGAGCACGGCGAGTACGGCCCGGTCCAGATAGCGCTCATCTTGGAACGCCCCGGCCTGCAGGCGCGCGCGCTGCAGCGCCTTACCGACACGCAAGAGAAGATCGAGGGCCTGCTACGGGACCTGTGCCCCGGCATCAACGAGATCGACGCCGTCGCGGCGGCAGGCGTCGCGGTGGGCGGAATGCAGGCGGTCGTGGTGCACTGCCGCCGCCACGGCTACGACCCGCTGTCGATGCGGACGGCCCTCGACCGCGCGGTCACCATCGTGGAGAACGGCCTGGTCTCCGTCGACGCACTGAACCGCCCCTGGGACGCCGCGTCCCCCTAGAACGCCGGGCACCGGGCGC
>NZ_JBGNUT010000025.1:0-148080 GCF_041951385.1 Actinomadura sp. NTSP31
GTGGCCCGCGGTGGGCGTCACTGCTTCGACTTGAAGACGTACCAGTGGTCGTTGATCGTCGGGACGTGGACGGTGAGGCTTTTCGGCCACTCGACGGGCAGGCCGAGGAGGTTGTACTCCTGCGGCTTCTGCGCGGACTCGGCGGAGGCGTCGGCGGCCGGCCGCTGCGCGTTCCCGGTGGCGGCGGGCGCCTGCGCGGTGCCGGCCGCGGGCGCCTGCTCCTTGCCGGCGGTGTTCGCCGAGCACAGGACCTTGCCGAGGTCCGGGCTGTTCGGCAGGAGCTTCAGTACCGACAGGACGCTGACGGCCTTGGCGCAGTCGCCGTTGTCCGCGGGCGTCGAGGTGGTCGTGTTGGCCGCGGGGTCGGGCGGCGGTGCCGCCTGGGCCGACGCGGGGGCCGCGACGGCCACGACCGAGGCCGCCGCCAGCGCGGTGGGCAGCAGCCTTCTTCCGGAGATCCGGCTTCGCATAGGTACAACCCTCATCTCGATCACATCGCCACTACGTGGCGTGTTCCCGCGTGATCGATGCGGCGAAGCGCGGCCCGGGGAAAGGTAGCCGCCGCCATGGCCAAGCCTTTGCGGAGGGGCGCCGACGCAGCGCCTCATTCCAAGAGAAGACCCCCTGGTGCCCGCATCCCTCCCAGCCATGGGTAGATCGCCGCGAACACCCCGCACTCCGGCATGTCAGGTCCAGCCGAGGCGGTCGCCGACCTCGTCCGGAGCGTAGCCGCGCTGTCCGGCCTCGCCGATCCAGACCATCCCGTCGGCCTCGGTCACGGCGCCGACGACGTGCTCCTGCGGCATCCGCGGCTGGATCGCCAGCCGCACCTCCAGCCGCGGATCGAACCGGCGCAGCTCGTCGATGAGGTCGGCCACGGTGACCTCGCGCTTCACTCCCCTGCGGTGTCTGCCCATACCCCGCATGAAACCACCCCCGCCCCACCACCCAGACCATTCGTCCCGCAATGTCCGTTTAACCTTTACCCCCCTCCGCAACCTCAAGGGGCAGGAGGCCGGAGCCGGCGGGGGGCAAGGGGCGAAGCCCCAAAAGGCGCGAAGCGCCGGGGGCGTGGGGGCGGAGCCCCCGCATCGGGGGTCCGGGGGTCGTCCCCCGGGGGAAATGACGAGGAGAGGCGGCCCCGCGCTTTCCGCGGGCACACCTCTCCCATCTCCGAGTGGAGCTATGGGGATTCGAACCCCAGACCTCCTCCATGCCATGGAGGCGCGCTACCAACTGCGCCATAGCCCCGTGCGACTGCGTGGACGTTCATCCCGCAGCGCTCCGCCAGTGTATAGGACGGCGGGGGTCGGTCTCGAATCGTTTGGGCGTCAGGCGCCGTTGTCGGTGCGGTCGTCGCCGAGGACGGGTTCGGGGAGGGTGCCGGCGTTGTGCTCGGCGAGGCGCCAGCCGCCGTCGCGCATCTCGGTGATGACGGACCAGCAGCAGTTGGACAGGCCGCCGAGGCGTTCCCAGACCTCTTCGGGGAGGCCGAGGAGGTGGGACATGCCGAGGCGGAGGGCGGCGCCGTGGGAGGCGACGACGAGCCTGCCGGTGGGGGCCAGTTCGTCGAGGGCGCGTTCGAGGGCGGCGCCGACGCGCTTGGCGACCTGGGCGCTGGTCTCGCCGCCGGGCGGCTGCCAGGCGGCGTGCTCGGCGGGGTAGCGCTCGCGGATCTCGCGGGCGGTGAGGCCCTCCCAGGCGCCGCCGTCGCGCTCGATCAGGTCCTTGTCGTACTGGACGGGGAGTCCGGTGATGTCGGCGAGGGCCTGGGCGGTGTCGGCGGCTCTGCGCAGCGGTGAGGCGAGCAGGGCGGTGGGGCGCAGCCCGGCGAGGAGCCGGGCCGCGCGCCGCGCCTGGGCCACGCCGGTGTCGTCCAGCGGGATGTCGGTCTTGCCCTGGAAGCGGCGTTCGACGTTCCAGGCGGTCTGCCCGTGCCGCCAGAGCAGGAGGGTGCGCTTGCCCGGCTCGCGGGCGGGGCGGGCGTCACTCACTCGTGCTCCCGACGACGCGGGCGCGCTGCCGCATGTGGGCGTTGACGCCGTCGGGCAGGGCGATGAGGGGGCAGTCCTTCCAGAGCCGCTCGAGGGCGTAGAAGAGCCGGTCCTCCTCGTGCTGGATGTGCACGATGACGTCGGCGTAGTCGAGCAGGACCCAGCGTCCCTCGCGCTCGCCCTCGCGGCGGACGGGCTTGGCGCCGGCCTCTTCGCGCAGGCGCTTTTCGACCTCGTCGACGATGGCGCGGACCTGCCGGTCGTTGGGCGCCGAGCAGAGCACGAACGCGTCGGTGATGACGAGCTGCTCGCTCACGTCGTAGGCAAGAATGTCGTCGGCCAGCTTGTCGCCCGCCGCCTCGGCGGCGATCCGGACGAGCTGCGCCGCCCTGTCGGATGCGGTCACGATGCGCTCGCGATCCTCCCTGTAGGGGTCGTCTCGGCTAACACCTTCTCACGGGTGGCGGCCGACGGCCCTGTTCGTCGGTGTGCGGGCTGGTACGGGCGTCCAGCCCCCTGTTCCAGGGTATGCGGCGCTCCAGGACGGTCCGTCCGGAGAAGGCGCCGGTCAGGCGGCGTCCGTCCGGTAGAGGTCGCGCTTGTTGATGTACTGGACGATGCCGTCCGGCACGAGGTACCAGATCGGTTCGCCGGAGTGGACGCGCTCGCGGCACTCGGTGGAGGAGATCGACAGGGCGGGGACCTCCATGAGGGAGACGCGCCCGTCGGGCAGGCCGGGGTCGGCGAGGCGGTGTCCGGGGCGGGTGACGCCGACGAAGTGCGCGAGCTCGAACAGCTCTTCGGTGTCGTGCCAGGTGAGCATCTTGTCCAGGGCGTCGGCGCCGGTGATGAAGAACAGCTCGGCGTCGGGGCCGTGGATCTCCCGCATGTCGCGGAGGGTGTCGACGGTGTAGGTGGGGCCGGGGCGGTCGACGTCGACGCGGCTGACCGAGAACCGCGGGTTGGACGCGGTGGCGATGACGGCCATGAGGTAGCGGTCCTCGGCGGCGGTGACCGTGCGGCCCTCCTTGTGGGAGGACAGGCCGGTCGGGACGAACACCACCTCGTCGAGGGAGTAGAAGTGGGCGACCTCGCTGGCGGCCACGAGGTGGCCGTGGTGGATCGGGTCGAACGTCCCGCCCATGATCCCCAACCGGCGCTTTTGCGTCATGGCGACGAGAATAGCCAGCCGGGCCGGGTCCGGAACGTCCGGCCCCCGCCCGGGTCTCAGGCCAGGCCGGGCAGCGGCGGGCGGCCGTCCTCCCAGGCCACCACGCGGACGGCCTTGCCGACCTCCACCCGGGGAACGGTGCCCTCGGGGAGGGTGAACACCTCGGCGCTGAGGCCGAGCGCCTCGCGCAGCCGGTGCGCGAGCCGCTCGCGGGGGTCGCCGGAGAGGGCCTCGCAGGCGACGAGGAGCCGGACGGCGGGACGGCGGCGGTCCACGACGAGCTGGTAGTGCGGGCGGACGAGCCCGGACCCGAGCAGCACCCGTTCGACCTCGCTCGGGTACACGTTGACGCCGCGGACCACGATCATGTCGTCGGCGCGCCCGATGACCTTGCTCATCCGGACGAGGGTCCGGCCGCAGGGGCACTCGCCGCGGGTGAGGGAGGCGATGTCGCCGGTCCGGTAGCGCAGCAGCGGCAGCGCCTGCTTGGTCGGGGTGGTGAAGACGAGCTCGCCCGGCGTGCCGTCCTCGACGGGGTCGCCGGTGGACGGGTCGACGGCCTCGACGACGAAGTGGTCCTCGTTGACGTGCAGGCCGTCCTGCTGGAGGCATTCGGTGGCGACGCCGGGGCCGATGACCTCGGAGAGCCCGTAGACGTCCATCGCCTTGATCGGCAGGACGGCCTCGATCGCGGCGCGCAGCTCCGCCGACCACGGTTCGGCGCCGAACAGCCCGGCCTTCAGCGCGGGCAGTTCGACACCGGCCTCGGCGACGGCCTCGCCGAGCCGCAGCGCGTAGGCGGGGGTGCAGGTCAGGACGTCGGGGCGGAGGTCGGCGAGCATCCGGACCTGCCGGTCGGTCATCCCGCCCGACATCGGCACGACGGTCGCGCCGAGCGCGACGGCGCCCTGGTGGATGCCGATTCCACCGGTGAACAGCCCGTACCCGTACGCGTTGTGCACGATGCTGCCCGGCACGGCGCCCGCGCACGCCAGCGACCGCGCGCACATCGCGGCCCACAGGTCGAGGTCGGCCCTGGTGTAGGCGACGAGGGTGGGCCGGCCGCGCGTCCCGCTGGACCCGTGCACGGCGGCGACCTGGTCGCGCGGCACGCTGAGCATCCCGAACGGGTAGTTGTCCCAGAGGTCCTGCTTGGTGGTGAACGGGAGCCGCCGGAGGTCGGCGAGCATGACGTCGGCCCCGCCGCCGACACCGGCCTCCTTCAGCCGCCGGCCCTGCACGCCGTCCGCCGCGATGAGCCGGTCGACCAGCCCCCACAACCGGTGCCGCTGCAGCGCGGCCCGCTCGTCGGTCGGCATCGCCTCGGCATGGGGATCGAACACGCGCGCCTCCCGGGCAGGCCACAGCCGGACGCGGGCTCCGCACCGGGGAACCCTGCGGCAAAGTGGTTCGTCGGAACTACCATGCCAGACTTGGCATCTCCCCCATCAGAAGGAGATTCCTGCTTCATCGCCGACCGCCCGCCCGGAAAGAATCTCCGTTGAGGTCTGACATCAGCTCCACAGGCGTTTCACCTCTCCGCCAGCCCGGCGGCGAGGACGTTGCGCGCTGCGTTGACGTCCCTGTCGTGGACCGTGCCGCACGAACACTCCCAGGTGCGCGCGCTCAACGGCAGGCTCTTTCGGACGACGCCGCAGGACGAGCACCGTTTGGACGAGGGGAACCAGCGGTCGATCACTACCAGCTCACGCCCGTACCAGGCACACTTGTACCGGAGCATCGATCGCAGCTCGTACCACGCCGCGTCCGATATCGCACGGGCGAGCCGGTGGTTGCGAGCCATGCCGCGGCAGTTGAGGTCCTCGATCACGACCGTTTGGTTATCGCGGACGAGACCGGTGGTGAGCTTGTGCAGAAAGTCGCGGCGCCGGTCGGCGATCCGGGTGTACAAGCGAGCCAGGCGCAGCCGTGCCTTCGCATGGTTGGCCGACCCCGGCCGCTTCCGCGACAACGCATGTTGGGCCGCCTTCAATCTGCGCCGGTCCACCGCCTCATGGCGGGGGTTGGAGACCTTCTCGCCGGTGGAGAGGGTGACGAGGGAAGCCAGCCCGGCGTCCAGGCCGACGGCCTTGCGCAACGGTGGCAAGGGTCGGCTCTCGGCTCGACACAGCAGGCACACGAACCACCTTCCGGCCGCATCACGGGTCAGCGTCACGGTGCTGGGGTGCGCTCCGTCCGGCAATGGCCGCGACCAGACGATGTTGAGCGGCTCATCCATCTTCGCAAGGGTGAGCGACCCCCCTGCGTATTTGAACGCCGAGCGGGTGTATTCAGCGCAGGCACGAGAACGTTTACGCGATTTGTATCGGGGATGCGCGGCGCGCTTGGCGAGGAAGTTGCCGAAGGCGGCGTCCAGATGGCGCAAGGCCTGCTGCAGCGGTACGCAGGAGACCTCGTTCAGAAACGTCAGATCAGCGGTGCGCTTCCATGCCGTCAAGGTGGCCGACGAGTCCTTGTAGGTCATCGACCGTCCATCCAGACGCGCCCGCGTGCGCTCCTCCAGTGCCTTGTTGTAGACGAGGCGGACGCATCCGAAGGTGCGGGTCAGGTGCTCAGCCTGCTTCCGGGTGGGATAGAAGCGATACTTGAACGATCGCTGCACACTCAGCGTCACGCCGAGAACACTAACCGAATGTGTGATCGAACGCCGGACAATCGTTCGCAACCATCTGTCCGAAGTCGCCGTGTCCCGTCCGGGAGCGCGGCGTCCCTTCGTCCCCTCACAGCTGCGGGGTCATGCATGCGCCAGGAGGTCTGACATGACGGAGAACACACCGGATCGGGCACGGACGCGCTTTCCCGGGATCAGTTCCCGGGCCTACGAACACCCGGCGGACCGTTCGGCGCTGGTCGCGCTGCGCTCGCTGTCCGGGTTCGACGTCGTCCTGCGCAAGCTGTCGGGGCTGGTCAACGAGCGGTCGCTGCGGCTGATGTTCCTCGGCGGGACGGTCCGCGTCGGCGACGACCAGTTCCACCACCTGAACGACATGGTGCGCGACGCCTGCTACATCCTGGACATGCCGGAGGTCCCGGAGGTCTACGTCCGGCAGGACCCGACGCCGAACGCGATGGCGCTCGGTTCCGACCACCCGTTCATCGTGGTGAACACCGGGCTGCTCGACCTGCTCGACGACGAGGAGCTGCGGTTCGTCATCGGGCACGAGGTCGGGCACATCCTGTCCGGGCACGCGGTGTACCAGACGATGATGCAGATCCTGCTGCAGCTCGGGTCGCGGCTGGCGTGGCTGCCGCTCGGCAACATCGGCATCGCGGCGATCATCATCGGGCTGCGCGAGTGGTTCCGGAAGGCGGAGCTGTCGTCGGACCGGGCGGGCCTGCTGGCGGGCCAGGACCTGGACGCGGCGAAGCGGGTCAACATGAAGCTGGCCGGCGGGACGCGGCTGCACGAGATGAGCAGCGAGGCGTTCCTGCAGCAGGCCCGCGAGTACGACGCGGCCGGCGACGTGCGGGACGGGCTGCTGAAGTTCCTGAACCTGCTCGGGCAGTCGCACCCGTTCGCCGTCATCCGGTTCGCGGAGATCGACCGGTGGGCGCGCAGCGGCGAGTACGAGCGGATCCTCGCGGGCGACTACCCGCGCCGCGACGACGACGGCGGCGCGTCGGTCACCGACGAGATGAAGAACGCCGCGAAGTCCTACCGCGAGTCGTGGGAGCGGACCGCGGACCCGTTCGTCGGCAAGGTCCGCGACATGGCGGACGCGGCGGCGAACGCGGCGGGCGGCCTGTTCGACCGGTTCAACCGCCGGGACAACTAGCCGTTCCCGGAAGAGCGGGGCCGCCGTGACACGGACACGGCGGCCCTTTTCCGTGCGTCAGAACGGCGCGGGGACGAGCAGTTCGACGTTGCGGTCGGCGGTCTCGCCGCGGCGGTTCTCGGCGCGGTCCTGCCAGTCGTTGCCCGCGAGCTCGCGCGACAGCGACGCCAGGTGGACGGGGTCGGCGAGGCGCCCGCCGTAGGAGGCGGGGCCGGCGGAGTCCAGGACGGTCGCGAAGACCGAGAGGGTGCCGTCGCGGTTGTCGGCGAGTTCGACGATGCGGCTCTGCTGCGGGAAGTCGATGTGCGCGGCCGTGTTGACCTCCCAGAACCCGCCGCCGGACGGGCGGGCGTGCGGGATCACCTGGTTGCGGTGCGTGTGCCCGTTCACCCACAGGACGACGTTCGGGTGGCGCAGCAGCAGGGCCTCCACGTCGTCGCCGAGGACGCGTCCGCCGCCGAGCGGGTTCGTCAGCGAGGCGATGGGGTGGTGGCTGAACAGGACGAACAGCCGGTCCTTCGCGGCGTGCCGGACGGTCGAGCCGTCCGCCGCCAGGTAGCGGCTGCTGCCCGCCTTGAGCTGGGCCTCCAGCCATGCGAACTGCGCCTTGTCCAGGGAGCCCTCGGAGTAGCCGTTCGGGTTGACGGTGTCGAGGACGAGCCCGCGGACGATGCCCCGGTCGAAGGCGTAGTAGGCGGTCCCGTCCCGGAGGTTGGCCTGGGTGAAGCCGTGGCCGCGCAGGGACGCCGACGTGCGGAAGTGCTCGGCGACGACCTCGGCGCGCGACAGCATCCGCCGGTTCGGGTCGGGGGTGACCTGGCGGAACAGGCCGCCCGCTCCCCCTTGCTCGCGGCTGAGCCGGACGAGTTCGGCGGCGTCGGCCCTCTCCATCATGCGGGCGAGGCGCTGCGCCTGCGCGCCGTCCGCCGGGGCGCCGATCTTGATGCCGCCGGTGGCGAGGCCGGAGACGATCGGGTTGACCGGCAGGTTGCCCTGGACGAGGCCGTCGTGGTTGCCGAACGCGGCGAGCCACGGCATGGTCAGACCGGTCGCGGCGAAGGGCCGGCGCGCGGCGTCGATCAGGCCCTTGACGTGCGGGAAGCCGTACCTGGCCATGGGGATGTCGGGCTGCCCGCCGGCGGGCGGGCCGTCCGGGTGCCAGAACGCGCGGTCGTAGGACGCGTGGTCCATGACGCCCTCGTACCGGTTCGGGTCGCCGGAGTCGGGGCGGATCCGGCCGCCGTCGAGCAGGTCGATGATCCAGCGCAGCTCGTTGTACTGGACGTTGTCGGCGGCGTCGCCGGTGTTGATGGTGAACGACAGGCCGAGCCCGGTGGCCGGGCCGCGCCCGACCGTGTTGACGGCGCGGACCATCGCCTCGGCGACCTGGGTGGTGAGGATCTCCTGCGGCCGGTAGGCGCCCTCGACGGGCAGCATGCCGACGGAGTCCTTGAGCCGGTCGGCGAACTCGACCCGCGCCGGGGACTGCGCGTCGACGATGTGCACGTCGGTGAGCTGCCCGAACGCCAGGACGCCGCGCCGCGTGGCGGCCCGCTTCGGGGAGGCGGTGCCGCCGAGGTCGCGGCGGAGCAGGTGCGGCTCGCCCGGCCCGACGGTCACGGGCCGGTAGCCGCCGGCGCCCGGCTTCCCGAGCACGTAGGTGCGGTCGAGGGTGGTGCCGGCGGCGGGGCCGCGCAGCGGGGGCGCCGCGGCGGCGGCCGGGCGCGCGGGGAACGCGGCGAGTCCGGTGGTGGCGATCCCCGCGCCGAGGGCGGCGCCCTTCAGGACGCGGCGCCGGCTGATCTCAGGATTCACACGCCGAATCAGACCATGCCCATGAACGTGACATCAAGGGTCACAGTGTCACAATCCGGCGCCCGTCCGGTCAGCCGCGGGTGTGGCCCTCGCCCGTGACGACGTACTTGGTCGAGGTCAGCTCCGGCAGCCCCATCGGGCCGCGCGCGTGCAGCTTCTGCGTCGAGATGCCGATCTCCGCGCCGAACCCGAACTCCTCGCCGTCGGTGAACCGCGTCGAGGCGTTCACCATCACCGCGGCCGAGTCGACCAGCGCGACGAACCGCTTCGCGGCCGGCTGCGACGCGGTCACGATCGCCTCGGTGTGGCCGGAACCGTACGTGCGGATGTGCGCGACGGCGTCCTCCAGGGAGTCGACGACGCGGCCCGCGATGTCCAGCGACAGGTACTCGGCGAACCAGTCGTCCTCGGTCGCCTCCACCACGTCGTCGCCGTACGAGCGGATCCGCTCGTCGCCGTGCACGGTGACACCGGCCTTCTTCAGTGCTTCAAGCGCGCGCGGGACGAACGTGTCGGCGATGTCGGCGTGCACCAGGAACGTCTCGGCGGCGTTGCACACCGACGGGCGCTGCGTCTTGGCGTTCAGCAGGATGTCGACCGCCATGTCCACGTCGGCGGCGGCGTCCACGTAGACGGCGCAGTTCCCGACGCCCGTCTCGATCACCGGGACGGTCGACTCCTCCACCACCGAGTTGATGAGCGACGCGCCGCCGCGCGGGATCAGCACGTCCACCAGCCCGCGCGCGCGCATCAGGTGCTTCACCGACTCGCGGGACGTGCCCGGAACGAGCTGCACCGCGTCCGACGGCACCTCGGTCCCGGCCAGCGCCCCCTGCATCACCTGGACCAGCACCGTGTTGGAGTCGTGCGCCGACGACGAGCCGCGCAGCATCGCCACGTTCCCGCTCTTCAGGCAGAGCGCGGCGGCGTCCACCGTCACGTTCGGGCGGCCCTCGTAGATGATCCCGACCACGCCGAGCGGCACCCGGATCTGCCGCAGCTCCAGCCCGTTCGGCAGCACGCCCCCGCGCACCGACTCCCCCACCGGGTCGGGCAGCACCGCCACCTTGCGCACCGCGTCGGCGATCTTTCCGATGCGGCCCTCGTCCAGGCTCAGCCGGTCGATCATGTACTCGGACGTGCCGTTCTCGCGGGCCCGCGCGACGTCCGCCTCGTTCGCCTTGACGATCTCGGGGACCGCCGCGACCAGCGCGTCCGCGATCGCGTGCAGCGCCGCGTCCTTGGCCGCCCGCGGCAGCGGCGCCAGCCCGGACGCCGCCTCCCGGGCGCGCCGCGCCACCATCAGGAACTGCTCGCGCTCGCTCATCGCGAACTCCTCACTGCTCGGTCAGGACCACCAGGTGGTCGCGGTGGATGATCTCCCGCTCGTACTCGGCGCCCAGCTCGCGCGCCAGCCAGCGGGTCGAGCGCCCCATCAGCTCGGGGATCTCGGACGCGTCGTAGTGCACCAGGCCGCGCGCGACGACCCGGCCGCCGGGGTCGCACAGGTCGACGGGGTCGCCCGCCGCGAAGTCGCCCTCGACGCCCGTCACGCCGGCGGGCAGCAGCGACTTGCGGCGCCGCACCACCGCGTCCACGGCGCCCGCGTCCAGCGTGAGGCGGCCCTGGCCGGTGGTGGCGTGCGCGAGCCACAGGTCGCGGGTGGACATCCGGCGGCCGTCCGCCGGGTGGAACAGCGTGCCGACCTCGTCGCCCGTCAGCGCGTGCGCGGCGGACGCGGCGTTCGTCAGCACGACCGGGATCCCCGCGATCCGGGCCGCCTCGACCTTGGTGACCATCCCCCCGGTGCCGACCCGCCCGGACCCGCCCAGCTCGACCTCCGCGAGGTCGTCCGGGCCGTGCACGTCGGTGATGCGGCGCACGCCGGGACGGCGCGGGTCGCCGGTGTAGAGCGCGTCCACGTCCGAGAGCAGGACGAGCGCGTCCGCGCGGATCAGGTGCGCGACCAGCGCGGCGAGCCGGTCGTTGTCGCCGAACCGGATCTCGTCGGTCGCGACGGTGTCGTTCTCGTTCACGATCGGCAGGATCCCGAGCGTGATCAGCTGCTCCAGCGTGCGCTGCGCGTTGCGGTGGTGGGTCCGGCGGATCATGTCGTCGGCGGTGAGCAGCACCTGCCCGACCGTCGCCCCGTACCGGGCGAACGAGGAGGTGTAGCGGGCGAACAGCAGCCCCTGCCCGACGCTCGCCGCGGCCTGCTGCGTCGCGAGGTCGCGGGGCCGGCGGGTCAGCCCGAGCGGGCCGAGGCCCGCCGCGATCGCGCCGGACGACACGAACACGATCTCCGCGCCCTCGGCGCGGCGCGCGGCGAGCACGTCCACCAGCGCGTCGATGCGGTTCGCGTCGATCGCGCCCTGCGGGGTGGTCAGCGACGACGACCCGGCCTTCACCACGACCCGGCGGGCCTTCGCGATCGCCTCGCGCGCGCTCATGGGCGCCTCCCTCCTTGGGGAATTCCGCGGTGCAGTGCTTCTCGAGGGGGGACGACCCCCCACTCCCCCCGGGCCGACTCCGTCGGCATCAGTAGTGGCCGTCCAAGCGGCGGTCGGTGCCGCGCGGGCCGAGCCCGGCCGCGCCGGCGGGGATCTCCGGCTCCCAGTCGAACACGATCGAGTCGTCGGGCGTGCCGATCAGCACGGTCGCGCCGGCGCTCGCCCCGGCCTCGGTCAGCGCGTCCTCCACGCCGAGCCGCGCCAGCCGGTCGGCGAGGTACCCGACGGCCTCCTCGTTGGCGAAGTCGGTCTGCCGCAGCCACCGCACCGGCTTCGCCCCGGTGATCAGGAAGGTGTTCTCGCCGAGGTCCTGCACCTCGAAGTCGACGTCCCCGCGGACCGGCTCCGGCCGGATCACGATCCGGGTCGGCTCCGCCGGCGGCAGCGACGCGCGGAACTCGGTGACCATCGCCGCCATCGCGAACGACAGCTCCCGCAGCCCCTCGTGCGAGGCCGCGGACACCTCGAACACCTTCAGCCCGCGCGCCTCGAACTCGGGACGGATCATCTCGGCGAGGTCGCGGGCGTCCGGCACGTCCACCTTGTTCAGCACCACGATGCGCGGGCGGTCCGACAGCGGCCGGTCGCCGAGGACCCGGTCGTAGGCCTGGAGCTCGCGCTCGATGACCTCGAAGTCGCTGACCGGGTCGCGCCCGGGCTCGGGCGTCGCGCAGTCCAGCACGTGCGCGAGCGTCGAGGACCGCTCGATGTGGCGGAGGAACTCCAGGCCCAGGCCGCGGCCCTCGCTGGCGCCCTCGATCAGCCCCGGCACGTCCGCGACGGTGAACGTGGTGTCCCCCGCCGAGACCACGCCGAGGTTCGGGACCAGGGTGGTGAACGGGTAGTCGGCGATCTTCGGCTTGGCCGCCGACAGCGCCGCGATCAGCGACGACTTGCCGGCGCTCGGGAAACCGACGAGCGCGACGTCCGCGACGCTCTTCAGCTCCAGCACCACGTCGCGCTCCTCGCCCGGCTCGCCGAGCAGCGCGAACCCGGGCGCCTTGCGCTTGGCCGAGGCCAGCGCCGCGTTGCCGAGGCCGCCCTGCCCGCCGCGCGCGATGACGAAGCGGGTGCCCTCGCCGACCAGGTCGGCGAGGATCGCGTCGCCCTCCTTCACCACGGTGCCGTCGGGGACGGGCAGCACCACGTCCGCGCCGTCCGCGCCCGTCCGGTGCCCGCCCTGGCCGGGACGCCCGTTCGCCGCCTTGCGGTGCGGCCGCCGGTGGTACTCCAGCAGGCTCGCCGCGTTGGAGTCGACGACCAGCACGACGCTGCCGCCGCGCCCCCCGTTCGCGCCGTCGGGGCCGCCCAGCGGCTTGAACTTCTCCCGGTGGATCGACGCGCAGCCGTTGCCGCCCGCGCCCGCGGCGACGTGCAGCACCACCCGGTCGACGAACTGCGCGCCCGAACCCGCTCCTGCGGCCACGGTGGATCCTCCTCGCTGTCGGCCCATGAACAGGGCATCGGCCCATGAACAGGGCAAAGGGGCGGACCACACCGGTCCGCCCCTCTGGAAAACGTCTACCGCAGGCGGACTACTCCGCCGGCGGGACGATGCTCACGGCGTTGCGGCCGCGGTACCGGCCGAACTGCACCGCGCCCGCGACCAGCGCGAACAGCGTGTCGTCGCCGCCGCGGCCGACGCCCGGGCCGGGGTGGAAGTGGGTGCCGCGCTGGCGGACGATGATCTCGCCGGCGTTGACGACCTGGCCGCCGAACCGCTTGACGCCGAGCCGCTGGGCGTTGGAGTCGCGACCGTTACGGCTGGACGATGCGCCCTTCTTGTGTGCCATCTGTCCGCTCTCCCTTACTTCCCGGAGCCGATGCCGGTGATCTTGACCTCGGTGTACGGCTGACGGTGCCCCATCCGCCGCTTGTACCCGGTCTTGTTCCGGTAGTGCATGATGTTGATCTTCGGGCCCTTGACCGCGCCGAGGATCTCGGCGGTCACCTCGTACCCGGCGAGGTCGGCCGCCTTGCTGACGACGTTGTCGCCGTCGACGACCAGCAGGGCCTGGAGCGTGACGGTCGAACCGACCTCGCCGGCCAGCTTGTCGACGGTCAGCACGTCGTCGACGGCGACCTTCTCCTGCCTGCCGCCTGCGCGGACAATCGCGTACACCGCGGAAACCTCTCGTCTGCGCGCGCTTCCGGACTGAACCGGTCCCGCACGTGGCTTACACCAGCCCCCGGATGAGGGCCTACCCCCGGCACCGGGCCGAGGGCGGCGCGCCGGGGCGGACCCCTGACGCTCTCTGCTCGACCTCACCGGATCGGCGAGGTGCGCACCGGACGGGCCCCGGACGGGGCTCGCGGCACTTGTATCGGGCGACGCGCCGCTAGGCGCGCCGACCTCCGAGTGTACTGGACTCCTCGACCCCAACGCGAACCTGCGCCGGCCCGGGGCCTCCCCCGGGCCGGCGCGGGATCACTCGCTGTCGGCCTGCGCCGCCGCGCGGCGGCGGGTGCGGCGCCGGCGCGGGGCCTCGTCGTCGGCGGACGCCGCCTCGGGACCGGCCCCGTCGGCCTCCGCGGCCACCGGGGCGGCGCCGTTCGACTCGGCCGGGACGTCGACGGGCTCGTCGTCGAGGATGCCGGGCGAGGTGCCGGCGACCTCCTCGGCGGCGTCGGCCGCCTCCACGGCGGCCTGCGCGGGCGGCTCCTCGCCGTCGACCTCGGGCGGCGGGCCGGCGGGACGCTTGGCGGGACGGGACCTCTTCGGCCGCGTCCGGGCCGGCTCGGGGCGCGCGGCCTCCGGCTCCGCGGCCGGGACCGGCTCGGCCTCCCCCTTCGGCTCGGCCGGCTCCCGCCGCGTCTCGCGCTGGGCCAGCTTCTCCTCGACGGCCTTCTCGACCTCGCCCTTGCGCTTGCGGCGGCGGGCGGGCTCCTTGCCGGCGGCCTTCTCGGGCTTCAGCTCGACCGGGTTGAGGTGGACGTGGATGCCGCGGCCGTTGCAGCACTCGCAGGTCTCGGAGAACGCGTCCAGCAGGCCCTGGCCGACCCGCTTGCGGGTCATCTGCACCAGGCCCAGCGAGGTGACCTCGGCGACCTGGTGCTTGGTACGGTCCCGCGACAGGCACTCGACGAGCCGGCGCAGCACCAGGTCCCGGTTGCTCTCCAGCACCATGTCGATGAAGTCGATCACGACGATGCCGCCGATGTCGCGCAGCCGGAGCTGGCGGACGATCTCCTCCGCCGCCTCCAGGTTGTTGCGGGTGACGGTCTCCTCGAGGTTGCCGCCCTGCCCGGTGAACTTGCCGGTGTTGACGTCGACGACCGTCATCGCCTCGGTCTTGTCGATCACCAGCGAGCCGCCGGACGGCAGCCACACCTTGCGGTCCAGGGCCTTGGCGATCTGCTCGTCGATCCGGAACGCGCCCAGCACGTCCTGGTCGCCCGTCCAGCGCTCGACGCGGTCGGCGAGGTGCGGCGCGACGTACTCGACGTACTCCGAGACGGTGTCCCAGGCCTCGTCGCCGGAGACGACGAGCTTGGCGAAGTCCTCGTTGAAGATGTCGCGGACCACCCGGATCGTCAGATCCGGCTCGCCGTACAGCAGCGACGGCGCCGAGGCGGTCTTGACCTTCTTCTGGATGCTCTCCCACTGGGCGGCCAGCCGCGAGACGTCGCGGCCGAGCTCCTCCTCGGTGGCGCCCTCGGCGGCGGTGCGGACGATCACGCCCGCGTGCTCCGGCATGACCTTCTTCAGGATCGACTTCAGCCGGCTGCGCTCCTTGTCGGGCAGCTTGCGGCTGATGCCGGTCATCGACCCGTCCGGCACGTACACCAGGTAGCGGCCGGGCAGGGAGACCTGGCTGGTCAGCCGGGCGCCCTTGTGGCCGAGCGGGTCCTTGGTGACCTGCACCAGCACCGACTGGCCGGACTTCAGCGCCGACTCGATGCGGCGCGGCTGGCCCACCAGGCCGGCGACGTCCCAGTTGACCTCGCCCGCGTACAGGACCGCGTTGCGGCCCTTGCCGATGTCGACGAACGCCGCCTCCATCGACGGCAGCACGTTCTGCACCTTGCCGAGGTAGACGTTGCCGACGTACGACTGGTGCGTCGCGCGGTTGACGTAGTGCTCGACGAGGACGTCGTCCTCCAGCACGGCGATCTGCGTGCGGTCGCCCTCCTGCCGCACCACCATGACCCGGTCGACGGCCTCGCGGCGCGCCAGGAACTCCGCCTCGGTGATCACCGGTGGGCGGCGGCGGCCCTGCTCGCGGCCCTCCCGGCGGCGCTGCTTCTTGGCCTCCAGCCGGGTGGAGCCGCGGACGGACTGGACCTCGTCCTCGGCGGCGGCGCGCTCCTCGCGGGCGGTGCGCACGTGCACGACGGTGTTCGGCGGGTCGTCGGGGCCGTTGCCGTCGGTCTCGACGCCCGACCGGCGCCGGCGGCGCCGCCGCCGGCGGCTGCCGGCCTGGCCGCCCTCGTCGTCGCCCTCGTCGTCGTGGTCGTCCTCGTGCTCGGCCTCGGCGGCCTGCTCGTCCTTCTCCTTGTCCTTGCCCTTGGCCTTGGCGGACCTGGACCTGGACTTGGCGGGCTTGGCGGGCTCCTCGTCCTTCTTGCCCTCGTCCTTTTTGCCCTTGTCCTTCTCCTTGGCCTCCGCGGGCTCGGGCTCCTCGGCCTCGTCGGCCTCGTCCTCGCCGCCCTCCTTGCCGCCGCGGCCGCGGCCGCGGCCGCCCCTGCGGCGGCGCCGGCGCGACGGCCGGTCCTCGGAGTCGTCCTCGTCGGACGGGCCGTGGTCGCCCTCGTCCTCGCCGGTGTCGCGGTCCTCGTCCTGGTCCTCGTCCTGGTCCTGGTGCCGGTCCCGGTCGGCGGGCTCGGGCTTCGGCTCGTCCTTCTCCCGCGCGGGCGTCTCCGCCTTCGGCTGCGGGGGCTGGAACACGACCATGGGCGGCTGGAACGTCACGCCCGGGACGCCGACGCCGCTGGCGGGCTCGGTCTCCGACACCTGGCCGGCGTCCGGCTCGGCCCCGGCGACGGGCACGGAGGGCACCTCCGGCACGGACGGCACCGGCGGGACCCTCGGCGCCGCGGGAGGCGCGGAGGCCTCGGCGGCGGCGTCGTCCGCGGTGGTCTTCTCGGCCGCCGGACGGCGGCGGGTGCGGGTGCGGCGCGCCGGCTCGGCGGGGGCCTCGGCGGCCGGCTCCCCGGCGACGGGCCCGGCGGCCCGAGCGGGCTCGGCGGCGATCTCCGGGGACGTCTCGGCCCCCGTCGGAGGCACGGGCTCGGCGGTCTCGGCGGCCTTGGCCGCGCGGGTCCGGGTGCGGGCCCGGGTGGTCTTCTTCGCGGGCGGCTCGGCCGCCGGCTCCGGCTCGGGCGCCTGCTCCGGCGCGGCGGCCGCGGGGGCCTCGGCCGCGGGCGCGTCCTCCACGTCGGGCGGCGGGCCGGCCGGGCGGCTCGCGCGGCGCCGCGGGCGCGACGTCACGCCCGAGGCCGCCTCGTTCTGCGGGCCGCTCTCCGGCCCGCTCTCGGGGGCCGCGCTCCCAGTCGCGGCGCCATCGGTCTGTTCGTCGGTGCCTTCGGCGCTGGCCGCATCGGCTTCGTTATCAAGCATCCGGGCAATCTCCCGTCAGGCTCCCGGGCGCGACCGCTCGTTCCGCCAGGGGGCGGGCCGTGCGGTGCGCCGCGCGGGAGCGCTCCGTCAGTCATCGGCGTCGTCACCGCCGGACGGTGGTCCGGTCGTGACGACGAAGTCGTCGGGGGTGCGCCCGCCGTCCCCTGCGGGGCCGGTTCCGTGTCGCCACGGCTTCGGCCTCACGATCAGGCGCTGACGGCATCCGCGCTCGCGGCGTCCCCGGGACGCGGCCGTGCGCCGCCGTCCGCCCCGGCTCCGTCGCCGGAGGGCGGACCGGTCTCCCGGTCGGGATCCAGGGGATCCGCGAGTCCACCGGTGGCCGCGTCCAGGGGCCCCTGCGCCAGCCTGGTCACCAGTGGCGGTGACGGCGGCGCGAGGTCGGCGACCTGGCGCAGTCCGGTGAGGATGTCGTCGGGTCGTACGGCGGGTGTGGAATGCCGAACAACCATTCGAAGTATCGCACAAGGGGCATCCGCCGCCTCCGCGGCGCGCCGGTCCAGCTCGCAGGAGGACACGGCAGCGCGCACGTCGAACCGGCGCCGCCCCTTCTTGGTGAGGCGCTCGACCTCGATCTCGCCGGCGGCCGTGAAGGCGGCCACGGCAGCGGCGGCGGTGTCGTGCGACACCCCGTCCAGCCGGATCCGCCACTCGGACGCCTCGAGCCGATCGGCGAACGCGGCGGGCTTCGCCGCCGCCTCGCCGGCGCGTCCCGTCCCGGCCGGTACGACATCCAGGATGTCGAGGCCGGGGGGCAGGGCCGCGTCGAGCTCGTCCCGTACCCGCGCAGGGTCGCGGGTCTCGGTGAGCCCGATCTCGAGGTACTCGGCCTCGCTGGCCACCCCTGTCGCCGCCGCACCCGCGTACGAGATCTTCGGGTGCGGGGTGAATCCGGCGCTGAACGCGACCGGGATCCCGGCGCGCCTGACGGCGCGTTCCACGGCCCGGGAAATGTCGCGATGGCTCGTGAACCGCAGCCTGCCGCGCTTGGCGTACCGCACGCGCAGGCGCTGGATCACGGGGGCCGGTGCCGGACCCTCCGGCATGGGTGCCAGGGTTCTGGTCCTTCCTACTCGTGCCGAGTCGAAATCAACGTCTCTCTATAGAGTACGGGTCGGCGGGCATCGTTGCGCCGGGCCCCGTCCCCGGACCGGCCGCGCCCGCGCAGGCCACCGGCCCGAAAAGCCCGGTTTCATCGGGGGTTCGCGGCTCGCCGGGCGCCGTCAGACGACCGAAAGCGGCAACAGTTTCTTTCCCGTGGGACCGATCTGGATCTCCGTGCCCATGGTGGGGCAGACGCCGCAGTCGTAGCAGGGGGTCCAGCGGCAGTCCTCGACCTCGGTCTCGTCGACGGCGTCCTGCCAGTCCTGCCAGAGCCATTCGCGGTCCAGGCCGGCGTCGAGGTGGTCCCAGGGCAGCACCTCGACCTCGTCGCGCTCCCGGACGGTGTACCAGTCCAGGTCGACGGGCTCGCCGGCGAAGGCCTTCGCGGCGCAGGCCGTCCAGCGCTCGTAGGAGAAGTGCTCGCTCCAGCCGTCGAACCGGCCGCCGTCCTCCCAGACGGCCCGGATGACCTTGCCGACGCGGCGGTCGCCGCGCGACAGCAGGCCCTCGACGATGGACGGCTGTCCGTCGTGGTAGCGCAGCCCGATCGCGCGGCCGTACTCTTTGTCGCCGCGCAGCTCCTCCTTGAGCGCCTTGAGGCGGCGGTCGACGGTCTCGTGGTCGCACTGCGCGGCCCATTGGAACGGGGTGTGCGGCTTCGGCACGAACCCGCCGATCGACACGGTGCAGCGGATGTCCCTGCGGCCGGTCGCCTCGCGGCCCGCCTGGATGACCCGCTTGGCCATCCCGGCGATCGCCAGGACGTCCTCGTCCTCCTCGGTGGGCAGCCCGCACATGAAGTAGAGCTTGACCTGCCGCCACCCGTTCTCGTAGGCGGTCGTGACGGTGCGGATCAGGTCGTCCTCGGTGACCATCTTGTTGATCACCTTGCGCATCCGCTCGGAGCCGCCCTCCGGCGCGAACGTCAGGCCGGAGCGCCGGCCGCCGCGGGAGAACTCGTTGGCGAGCGTGATGTTGAAGGCGTCCACGCGGGTGGACGGCAGCGACAGCGAGGTGTTGGTGCCCTCGTAGCGGTCGGCGAGGCCCTTGGCGACGTCGCCGATCTCGCTGTGGTCGGCGCTGGACAGGCTGAGCAGCCCGACCTCCTGGAAGCCCGACTCCTTCAGCCCCTGGTCGACCATCGCGCCGATCGTGGTGATCGACCGCTCCCGCACCGGACGGGTGATCATCCCGGCCTGGCAGAACCGGCAGCCGCGGGTGCAGCCGCGGAAGATCTCCACGCTGAACCGCTCGTGCACCGTCTCGGCCAGCGGCACCAGCGGCTTCTTCGGGTACGGCCACTGGTCGAGGTCCATGACGGTGTGCTTCTCGATCCGCCACGGGACGCCCGGGCGGTTCGGCGCGACCCGCTGGATCCGGCCGTCGGGCAGGTACGTCACGTCGTAGAAGCGCGGCACGTACACGCCGCCGGACGCCGCGAGCCGCAGCAGCAGCTCGTCGCGGCCACCGGGCGACCCCTCGCCCTTCCACTCCCGGATCACCTCGGTGATCGCCAGCGCGATCTCCTCGCCGTCGCCGAGCACGGCGGCGTCGACGAAGTCGGCGATCGGCTCGGGGTTGAACGCCGCGTGCCCGCCCGCGACCACGATCGGGTGCTCGTCGCCGCGGTCCGCCGCCTCCAGCGGGATGCCCGCGAGGTCCAGCGCCGTCAGCAGGTTGGTGTAGCCGAGCTCGGTGGAGAACGACACGCCGAACACGTCGAACGCGGCGACCGGGCGGTGCGCGTCCACGGTGAACTGCGGGATGCCGTGCTCGCGCATGACGGCCTCCATGTCGGGCCAGACCGAGTAGGTCCGCTCCGCCAGCACGCCCTCGCGCTCGTTCAGGATCTCGTAGAGGATCTGGACGCCCTGGTTCGGCAGCCCCACCT
Source organism: Actinomadura sp. NTSP31 (assembly GCF_041951385.1). Taxonomy (NCBI): domain Bacteria; kingdom Bacillati; phylum Actinomycetota; class Actinomycetes; order Streptosporangiales; family Thermomonosporaceae; genus Actinomadura; species Actinomadura sp. NTSP31. The sequence goes on from NZ_JBGNUT010000025.1 coordinate 19,861, forward strand.
CGTAGGCGTCGGGGTACATCAGCGCCCACCGGACGTCGGTGCCGTCCCAGTCCTTGATCTGCGAGTTCAGCTCGCCGCCGACGTACTGAATCGGCTTCTGCACGCTCGGGAGCAGCGGCTCCAGGCGCGGGAAGAGCGACTCGACAGGCATGGCGATGTCCTCCGTGCTGCAGGCATGGGATGAACGCCCAGCCTACCGCCGCACGCTAATCGAACGGGCGGCGGCGGATGTGCACGGCCTGGAGCAGGCCGAAGGCGATCATGTTCGCGAAGGTCGCGGAGCCGCCGTAGGACACGAACGGCAGCGGCAGCCCGGTGATCGGCATGATGCCGAGCGTCATGCCGATGTTCTCGAACGACTGGAACGCCAGCCAGCACACCACCCCGGTCGCCACCAGGGTGCCGAACAGGTCGGCGGCCTGGCCGGCGATGCGCAGCCCGCGCCACAGGACGACGCCGAGCAGCACGACGATCAGGGCGGCGCCGACGAACCCCAGCTCCTCCCCCGCGACCGTGAAGATGAAGTCGGTCTGCTGCTCCGGCACGAAGTGCCCGCCGGTCTGCTGGCCGTTGAACAGGCCCTTGCCGAACGGCCCGCCCGACCCGATCGCGATCCGGGCCTGCTGGGCGTTGTAGCCGGCGCCGCGCGGGTCCGCGGACGGGTCCAGGAACGCCGTGAACCGGTCGATCTGGTACTTCTTCAGCAGCCCGAAGAAGAACACCGCGGCCCCGGCGACCGCGCCGCCCCCGACGAGCCCCGCCAGCCAGCGCTTCTGCGCCCCGGAGATCGCCAGCATTCCCAGCACGACGGCGATGAACACCAGCGTGGTGCCGAGGTCGGGCTGCAGCATGATCAGCAGCCCGGGCACCCCGGCGAGCGCCAGCGCGAGCAGCACGTCGCGGCGGCCGGGGCCGATCTCCCCGTCCCGCGGCTCGCCCAGGATCATCGCCAGCAGCACCACCAGGCCGACCTTCGCGAACTCCGACGGCTGGATCTGGAACCCGCCGCCGAGGACGATCCACGAGTGCGAGCCGTTGATCGTGGAGCCCAGCGGGGTCAGCACCGCCAGCAGGCCGACGCAGGCCAGCGCGTACAGGATCGGGACGTAGGCGCGCAGCAGCCGGTAGTCCAGCACCGTGACGACGCCGCCCAGCACGAACCCGATGATCAGGTTGAGGACGTGCCGCTTCAGGAAGCCCTCGGGGTCGTCGCCGTGCTCGACCGCCAGCTGGAACGTCGCCGAGCGCACCAGCAGCGCGCCGACCACCGACAGCACCAGCACGGTGACCGTCAGCGGCCAGTCCAGCTTGCGCAGCCCCGCGAGCCGGCCCTGCCACAGGCTCCGGTCCCCGTACCCGCCGACCGATCCGACTCCGGTGCTGTTCAGCATCGTCCCGCTCCGTCCGCCGGCGCAGGGCCCCGCGCGCCCGCGGCGCTCACGGCGCCGCTCCCTCGACGGGGGCCTTCGGCAGCTCCGACGGGAGCCTGCCGTCCTTGAGCAGCGGCTTCTGCTTCTTCGTCCCGTACATGGCCTCCCAGATCTCCCGGACTGCCGGGGCCGCAGTCACGGCGCCCTGCCCGCCCTGGGCGACCATGACGATCACCGCGTAGCGCGGGTGCTTCACCGGGCCGAACGAGGCGAACCACGAGTTGTCGTCCTTGCCGTAGACCTCCGCGGTACCGGTCTTGCCGGCCACGTCGACCTTCTTGAAGTCGAAGCCGTTGAACGCCCCGGCGGCGGTACCGCTCTTGGTGACCCCGGCCAGGCCGCTCCGGATGTAGGCCAGCACCTTCGGGTCGACCGGCAGCCTCCCCGGCGGCGGCGCGCTGACCCGGCGCTCGACGGAGCCGTCCGGGCGCAGCACCGCCACGCCCAGCCGCGGCGTGACCAGCTTGCCGCCGTTGGCCACCGCCGCGTACGCCCGGACGAGCTGCAGCGGCGTGACCAGCACGTCGCCCTGCCCGACCGAGAAGTTCGCCGCGTCACCGGCGCGCCACACGTAGCCGTCGACGCAGTTCTCCGCCGCGACCGACTTCAGGTACGCGGCGCGCGCCGGGTCGGTCTTCTGCACGTCGGGGTAGCCGCTCTTGGCCGCCTTGCAGTCGGCCTTCCTGGTGGCGTCCCAGTAGTCCTTCTTCCACCCGCGGTCCGGGATGCGGCCGGTCGACTCGTTCGGCAGGTCGATGCCGGTGGCCTTCCCGAACCCGTAGTTGCGGGCCATCTTCACCATCGGGTCCGACGGGCTCCGCTTCGGGTGCATGCCGCCGTCGCGGAGCCACTCCTCGTACGCGAACTTGTAGAAGACCGTGTCGCACGACTTCACCAGCGCGGTGTGCAGGTTCATCGAGCCGAGGGCCTCGCCCTCGAAGTTGTGGAACGCGCGGCTGCCGACGTCGAACGAGCCCGGGCACTGGTAGGTGCCGTTCAGCGGGTAGCCGTCCTTCACCGCCGCCGACACCGACGAGATCTTGAAGGTGGAGCCGGGGGCGAACTGGCCCTGGGTGACCCGCGAGATCAGCGGCTCGCCCTTCTTCTTGCCGAGCAGCGCCTCGTACTGGTCCTGCGAGATGCCGCCGGTCCAGATGCTCGGGTCGTAGGTCGGGTAGCTCGCCATCGCGACCGTCCGGCCGGTCTGCACGTCCATCACCACCGCGGCGCCCGCGTCGGACGGGTGGCCGGCCTTGCGGCCGTTCTCGATGGCGTGCTTGAGCGCCTTCTCCGCCGCCCCCTGGACGCCCGCGTCGATGCTGGTGACGAGGTTGCCGCCCGGCTCGGCCGCCTTCTCCTCGGCGGTGCCGGTGACGCGGCCCTGGCTGTCGACCAGCACCCGGCGGAACCCGGGCTCGCCGCGCAGCGCCGCGTCGTACTGGGCCTCCAGCCCGTCCCGGCCGATCAGGTCGACGCCGCTGTAGCCGGTGACCTTCAGGCCCTTGCGCTTGTCGAGCTCCTCCTGGGTGATCGGCTGCAGGTAGCCGAGCGCCTGCGCGGCGGTCGCGCCGTCCGGCCGCGGGTACTCGCGGACGGCCTGGACCTGCGCGGTCACCCCGGGGAAGTCCTCCTGCCGCTCCATGATCTGCAGGGCGCGCTTCGGGTCGACGTGGTCCTCGACGGGGATCGGCTGGTACGGCGAGCCGGGCCAGCACGGGCGCTTGACGTTCGGGCCGCACAGCCGGATCCGGTCCGCCACGTCCTGGTAGGTGGTGCCGAGGACGCCGGCGAGGCGCTGCAGCACGGCCTTGCCGCCGTCCTTCTGCCGGGAGAGCGTCGTCCGGTCGACCGACACCACGAGCGCGCTGCGGTTGCGGACCAGCGGGACGCCCCGGTCGTCCAGGATCATGCCGCGGACGGCGGGGACGACGATGTCACGGGTCCGGTTCTGGTCGGCGAGCTGCTGGTAGTGCGAGCCGTCGAGGATCTGCATGCTCCACAGCCGGCCCATCAGCACCAGCAGCAGGAGCCCGACGAGCACGTACAGGACGACGATGCGGAAGTGCGTCCTGGGGTTCACAGGCCGCCGCCCCGCCCCGACATCGCGCGGTAGCGGGCGGCGGGCACCGACAGGCGGTCCCCGCGGGAGCGCTCGCCGCGCTCGTACCTGCGGGTCACGCGCAGCACCGCCCACACGACGAAGGGGCTGGCGACCACGTCGTAGCCGACCTGGAGCGGCACCATGCTCGACACGGTGTCCCACTGGGCGCGCGGGTCGCCGAGGATCATGCCGGTCACCGCGTACAGCACGGTGCCCGCGAGGGCGCCGGCGGCGACCGCGAAGAACGGCACGGCCGTCTGCCGGTCCATCTCGGCGGACGCGATGCCGCACAGGTACCCGATCAGGCAGTAGACGAGCGCGTACCGGCCGATGGTGTGGTCGGCGGGCGGGACGATGTCGGCGGCGAGGCCCGCCAGGAACCCGGTGACCATCCCGGTCATCGAGCCGGACACCAGCGCCAGCGCCACCACCGCCAGCAGCACCAGGTCGGGCTGGACGCCGCCGGGCAGCGGCAGCCGGTTGGCGACCGACACCTGCAGGATCAGCGCCACCACGATCACCACCACGGTGGTGAGGGCGCGGCCGGTCTGTGACGCCTCCGGTGGGTTCAGCACGTCATCCCCCCGAGCTCGGGTTCGCGGACGGGGTGGCGGTGCCGTCCGCTTCGGTCTTGGGCCCCTTCTTGCCCTTCTTCTTCTTGCTCTTGTCGCCGGGCGAACCGCTGGGGGACGGCGTCGGGCTCGGCGACGGCGGCGGCGCGGGCTTGGCCGGCAGCACCGCGTCGCGCGGGTCGGTCTTCGGCGGGGCCACCACGACGGCGACCACGTCCAGGCTGGTGAAGTGGACGAAGGGCTTGACGTAGGCGGTGCGGGTCAGCCCGCCGGTGGCGGCGTCGATGCGCTCCACGGTGCCGATCGGGACGCCCGGCACGTACGGCCGCTCGCCCTGCGAGCCGAGCGTGACGAGCCGCTGCCCGACCCGCACCGGCGCGCTGGCGTCCAGCAGCTGGAACCGCAGCGGGGTGCCGCCGCCGCCGAGGCCGCGCCGGCCGGCGCCCTGCACGATGCCGATCTCCTTGGAGTCCTCCAGGCGGGACCCGACGGAGGAGGTCTGGTCGGTGGCCAGCAGCACGGTCGCGGTCGCGGGGCCGACCCGGGTGACCCGGCCGACCAGCCCGTCCGCGCTCATCACGGTCATGTCGGGCCGGACGCCGCTGCCGCTGCCGGCGTCGATGGTGACGGTGTCCTCGAAGCCCTGGCCGGCGGAGATCACCTGCGCGGCGAGGATCTTGTAGCCGCCCATCCCGGCGGAGCCGAGCAGCCGCTGCAGCTGCGCGGCGCGGTCCTGGTCCAGCCGGGTGGAGCGCAGCTGCTCGCGCAGCCGCTGGTTGTCGCGGGCGAGGCGGTCGGCGCGGCGCTTCTCGCCCGGCGCGTCGGTGATCGCGCCGAAGGTGTTGCCGACCGGCCGCACCACCGACGCCGACGCCCGCTCGACCGGCCCGAACACGGCCGCGCCGAGGCTCCTCATCCCGCTCAGCGGCGAGTGGTCCCCGCCGCGGTAGTCCACGGTGATCATCGCGAGGGCCGCGACGAGCAGCACGCCGAGGACCATGCGGGTGCGCCGGGTGTCCTTCACCCACCGACCTCCGGATTCTGTGGTCGCCGCCGGTTGTTCAGTGCCGCGACTCCGGCACGAGGACCTGCCGGAGCGACTCGAAGTCCTCGACGCACTTGCCGGTGCCGAGCACCACCGAGTCGAGCGGGTTGTCGACCAGGTGGATCGGCATCCCGGTCTCCTCGCGGAGCCGCTCGTCCAGGTTCTTCAGCAGCGCACCGCCGCCCGTCAGGGCGATCCCGCGGTCCATGATGTCGCCGGAGAGCTCCGGCGGGCACTTGTCGAGCGTGGTCTTCACGGCGTCCACGACCGCGTTGACCGGCTCCTCGATCGCCCGCCTGACCTCCTCGGCGGAGATCACGACGGTCTTCGGCAGGCCGCTGACCAGGTCGCGGCCGCGGATCTCGGCGTGCGGCTCCTCGTCGGCGCCGGGATAGGCCGACCCGATCGCCATCTTGATCTCCTCGGCGGTCCTTTCCCCGAGCATCAGCGAGTACTCCTTCTTGGAGAAGGAGATGACCGCCTGGTCCAGCTCGTCGCCGCCGACCCGCACCGACTGACTCGTCACGATGCCGCCGAGCGAGATGATCGCGACCTCGGTGGTGCCGCCGCCGATGTCGACCACCATGTTGCCGGTCGGCTCGTAGACGGGCAGCCCGGCGCCGATCGCGGCGGCCATGGGCTCCTCGATGATGTAGACGCGCCGGGCGCCGGCCTGGTAGCCGGCGTCCTTGACGGCGCGCTGCTCCACCCCGGTGATGCCGCTCGGCACCGCCACCACGATGCGCGGCTTGGCGAAGTGCCGCCGTTTGTGGACCTTCTGGATGAAGTAGCGGAGCATCCGCTCGGTGACGTCGAAGTCGGCGATGACACCGTCCTTGAGCGGGCGGACGGCCACGATGTTGCCGGGCGTGCGGCCGATCATCCGCTTCGCCTCGATGCCCACCGCGACGATCTTGCCGGTGTTGGTGTTGATCGCCACGACCGAGGGCTCGTTGAGGACGATGCCGCGTCCCCGGACGTACACGAGCGTGTTCGCGGTGCCAAGGTCGACCGCCATGTCACGGCCGAGAAACGACAGCTTGTTACCCATGAAGAAAGGGAGCCCTTCATGATTGTCGGGCGTGTAGAGCGGCGTGTCCATCGTAACGTGCGGGCCCGCTCGCGGGCAGTGGCCCCCGCGCCGCGCGTCGCCCAAAAAACGAGTCCTGACCAGGCCGCTTTTAGCTAAAGCAACGCGGGCCGGAGTGATCCGGCCCGCGTGTCGGCCGACGGCGGTTCCCGGGGGTGCCCCCTGGAATGCTCAGACCTCGGGGAAGAAGAGCTTGATCTCGCGCTCGGCGGAGTCGGGCGCGTCCGAGCCGTGCACGATGTTCTCGCCGATCTCCAGGGCGAGGTCGCCGCGGATGGTGCCGGGCGTGGCGGCGACCGGGTCGGTGGCGCCGGCCAGGGCGCGGAACGCCTCGATGGCGCGCGGGCCCTCGACGACCATCGCGACCAGCGGGCCGCCGGTGATGAACTCGACCAGCTCGCCGAAGAAGGGCTTGCTCGAGTGCTCGGCGTAGTGCGCCTCGGCGGTCTCCCGGGTCAGGGTGCGCAGTTCCAGCGCGACGAGCGTCAGGCCCTTGCGCTCGATCCGGGAGATGACCTCGCCGACGACCCCGCGGCGGACGCCGTCGGGCTTGACCAGGACGAGAGTGCGCTCGGACACGTGTGTTTCTCCTTGCGGAATTCAGATTGGGTGAGCGCGCGAATCCTACCCGTCTTCGGGCACCGGAGCGGATTCGGCGGCGCGGCCGTGTCGGGCGATGAGGCGCAGGGTGAGGACGGCGAGCAGCACGGCCGCCGTTCCGGCGATGAGGAGCCAGGCGCGGTAGCCGCCGGCGAGCGCGTCCAGCCGCTGCTCCCCGGAGTGCGCCGAGTGCAGCCGGGACGCCTGCAGGGAGAGCACGAGGAGCTGGCCGGTGAGGACGGCGGGGAAGCACAGCGCGAGGGCGAACAGGGCCGCGCCGACGTGCGCGTCCCGCAGCGAGGCGGCGAGGGCGAGCCCGGCGCCCATGCCGAGTGGGACGAGCGGAAGCAGGGGCGTCCAGGGTTCGGTGGAGCCGGTGGCGAGCCCGAGGCCGACGCCGGCGATCATCAGGGCGTATCCGGCTCCCACGGCGGCGCGGGGACGGGCGCGGGCCGCGGCGAGCGCACCGGCCACGGCGGCCAGTGCGGCGGCGGCGAAGGGCGGCAGCCGGCCTCCGGCCGCGTCGGCGGCGGCGAGGCCGGACAGCGGCGCCGCGAGCGGGTAGGTGAGCAGGCCGGCGGCGACCATGACGACCGCGCAGCCGTACGGGCCGCCGTCCGCGCCGCCGGCCAGCGCGAGGCCGGCGAGCGCGGCGAGCGCCGACCCGGCGACCACCAGGCGGGCGCCCGGCGACCAGCCGTCCGCCGCGACGACGGCGAGGAACGCGAACGCCGCCACCGGCGCGAACGGCAGCGCGAGGCGTCCCCGTTCGGCGAGGCGCGGCGGCGGCAGCGTCCACGGCACGCGCCCGCGCAGCAGGACGCCGAGGACGGCGGCGGCCGCGGCGACCCCGGCGAGCCAGGGCAGGGGGGCGAGCGCCGCGTGCCAGTCGCGCGCCGCGGCACCCGGACGCGGCGCCGGGACGGCGTGCATCGCCAGCGGCATGGCGAGCAGCAGCGACCCGGCGAGCACGCCCGCCCAGAGCGCGGCGAGCGCCGCGTTCCGCCGCTCCCACACGAGGACGAGGGAGGCAGGCAGCGCGGTCCCGGCGCCGGCGCCCTGCGCGACGCGGATCGCGCCGATCTGGGGCACCGAGCCGGCGAACCGGACGGCGACGAGCCCGCCGAGCAGGACGACGAGGCCGGTGGCCAGCACCGTCCACGCGGGGAGGCGGCGCGCGGCGACGGCGGCGAGCGGGACGGTGAGCGCCAGGGCGGGCAGGGCCAGGCCGGTGGCGCGCAGCAGAGCCGGGACCTCGCGGTCGCCGAGGCCGAGCGCGCGTGCGGCGGCGGGCATCACGCCGGCGGTGGTGTCCGGCACGACCAGGACGACGGCGGGGAGGACGGTGACCGCCGTCAGCAGCGCGCCCAGCGTCGCGTTCCACCGCCGCGCGCCGGCGCGGCGGGCGGGTGCGGCGCCGATGGCGGTGCCGTCCGGCGCCGCGAGCGGGGCGCCCGGGTCGTGCGCGTGGGAGGGCTGGGCGTAGGAGGACACGGTGCGCTCCTTCGGAGGTCACCCCCCGCCGAACGCACTATTTCCCAATAAAGAAGAATGTCGGAATTAAGTGATTCACCGGCACGCGAGATCGGCGGAGGAAATGGTGCCGTCCCGCGAATTTAGCGCGCCGGGAGCCGCTCCACCTTGCGTCCCATCCAAAAGGCCGTCCCCCACAACGCCCCGAACAGGACGCCGAGGAAGAACATGGCCGGCACCATGAACCCGGTCGCGATGATCGCGACCTGCAGCACGGTGCCCGCCGCGAACGACCACGGGAACCGCAGCAGCCCGGCCATGAGCAGGCACAGCACCGCCAGCCCGCCGCACACCAGGCCGGCCGTCGCCCCGGACACGTCCATCACCGAGATCGCCACCGGGATAGCCAGCGCGATCACGATCGCCTCGCAGGCCAGCACGGTGGCGTACAGCCGCCGCACCGGGTTCGGGGCCTTGCGCCCCGCCGGCTGCGGCGCGCCCTCCGTGGCGTCCCCGGTCATGGCGGTCACCTGCCCTCCCCCACGCGCAGCAGCGTCCTGGCGTCGCCGGCGGTGACCACCGAACCGGTGATCAGCACGCCGGCGCCCTGGTACTCGCCGGTCTCCTCGGCCAGCCCGATGGCGATGTCGATCGCGTCGTCCAGCCGGTACGCGACGTGCACCCGCTCCGGCCCGAAGATCCCCTGGGCGATCTCCGCCAGCTCCTCGGGCGGCAGCGAGCGCGCCGAGGAGTTGCGCGTCACGACCAGCTCGGCCAGCACCGGTTCGAGCTGGTCCAGGAGCCCGGCGATGTCCTTGTCCGCAGCGACGGCGAGCACGCCGACCAGCCGGGTGAAGGAGAACGAGTCGTTGACCGTGGCAACGGTCGCGGCCATCCCGGCCGGGTTGTGCGCCGCGTCCAGCAGTACGGTCGGGCCCGTCCGGGCGACCTCCAGCCGGCCCGGCGACGCCGACTTGGCGAACCCGCTGCGCACCAGCGCCGGGTCGAGCTGGCCCTCGCCGCCCCCGAGGAACGGCTCACCGGGCGCGATCCGGGTCGCGGCCTCCAGGTCGACCTCGCCCCTGGACGGCGCGCCGCTGGCGAACGCCTCGACGGCCGCCAGCGCGGTCGCGGCGTTGCTCGCCTGGTGCTCGCCGAACAGCGGCAGGAAGATCTCGTCGTAGCCGCCGTACAGGCCGCGCAGGCCGATCATCTGGCCGCCGACCGCGACGTCCCGGCTCAGCACTCCGTACTCGATGCCCTCGCGCGCCACGGCGGCGCCGGTCTCGACGACCCGCCGCAGCAGCACCTCGGCCGCCTCGACGGGCTGCTGGGACAGCACCGCGACGGCGCCCGGCTTGATGATCCCGGCCTTCTCGCCGGCGATCTCCTCGAGCGTGTCGCCGAGGTAGCGGGTGTGGTCCAGGCCGATCGGGGTGACGACGGCGACCGTGCCGTCGGCGACGTTCGTGGCGTCCCACGTCCCGCCCATGCCGACCTCGACCACGGCCACGTCGACCGGCGCGTCCGCGAACGCGGCGAACGCCATCGCGGTCAGCACCTCGAAGAACGACAGCCGCGTCTCGTGCTTGCCGTCGATCAGCTGCACGTACGGCAGCACGTCCTGGAACGCCTCGGCGAACCGCTCCTCGCCGATCGGCTCCCCGTCGATCGCGATCCGCTCGCGCAGCGTGGTCATCTCGGGGCTGGTGTACAGCCCGGTGCGCAGGCCGCGCTCGCGCAGCAGCGACTCGATCAGCCGCGCGGTGCTGGACTTGCCGTTCGTGCCCGCGACATGAATCACGGGGTATGCGCGCTGCGGCTCGCCCAGGACGTCCACGAGGTCGCGGATCCGGTCGAGGGTCGGGTCGATGTCCCACTCGACGCCCCGGCTCATGATCGCGCTCACGGCGCCGCGGTAGTCGAGCGGCTCGGTTGCCTGGCTCACGCTGAGAGCCTACTCGGCGCGGCAGGCGCCCCCGCCCGGCCCCGGGCCGCCGGGCCGCGGACGGTGGAAGCATGGGGGTATGCGGGCTGACGAGGTTTTCTTCCGGGAATGGGAGCGGCGCCGGCCGGGCGAGACGCGCAGCCTGGCCCGCGCGCGCGAGCTGGCCGGGGCGCTGGACGTCCTGTCCCCCGGCGTACCCGTGCTGACCGTGGTCGGGTCCAAGGGGAAGGGGACGGCGGCGACGTACGCGTCGGCGGCCCTCGTCGCCTCGGGCCTGCGCGTGTGCACCGTCACCAGCCCCGGCCTGCGCACCAACCGGGACCGGATCAGGATCGACGGCCAGGCGGTCACCGAGGCGGAACTGGCGTCGCTCGGCGCCCGGCTCGGCGGCGCGATGGCGGAGCTCGGCCCGCCGGCGGACGGCTACCTGTCGCCCTCCGGGCTGTTCACGCTCGCGGGCGCGCTGCACGCGCGGCGGGCGGGCGCCGAGGCGCTCGTCCTGGAGGCGGGGATGGGCGGGCGGTCCGACGAGGTCGCGCTCTTCCCGCCGGACGTGGCCGCGATCACGCCGATCTTCCTGGAGCACGCCGGGGTCCTCGGCGACACTCCGGCGGAGATCGCCGAGGAGAAGCGCGGCGTGGCGGGCCCCGGTACCCGGATCGTGTCGGCGCCCCAGACCCCGGAGGTGGCGGAGGTGCTCGGGCCGGTGGAGTACGTCCGCGACGGCGGCGTCCCCGCCGGCCTGCTGCCCGCCGGGCTCGGGCGCGCCGCCGCCGCGACCGGCGTCGCCGCGGCCCGGCGCCTCGCCGGGGCCGGTCTCCCCGAGGACCGGCTGCGCGAGGTGCTGTCCACGGTCGTCCTGCCCGGCCGCATGTCCTGGCACGCGGTGCCCGGGACGGCCACGACGCTGCTCATCGACTCCGCCATCGACGGGACGGGCGTCGCCGCGGCGCTCGCCGCCGCCCGCGACCGCTGGGGCGAGGTCGACCACGCCGTCGTGTGCCTGCCCGACCACAAGGACCTCGACGGCGCTGTCCGGGCGCTCGGCGACCTGCCCGTCACCTACGTCCGGCTGCCGCAGCCGCACCTTCGCTTCACCCGCCCGCTGCCGCCGGCCTGGGACGCCGTCGGCTCCGGCGCCGTCACCCCGGAGGCGCTGGCCACGCTCGGGCACCGCGTCGCCGTCCTCGGCACCGTCTACTTCACCGGACTGGTCCTCGACCGCGTCGGCGCCTCCACCGAGCGGCTGTTCCGCCCGCCGGCTACCGTGCCGGCTTCTCGACGTCCTTCCGGATCCGGCGCATGACGTCGTCCATCAGGGAGAAGTCGGGGTTCCTGGTCGGGACGTCGGACGCGACGACGCCGTAGGAGTCGCGGGTCGCCCAGGCGCAGTAGGTGTGCGTCCCGGCGAGCACCGCGAACGTCCCGCACTCCGCCTTGCCGCCGTTCTGCCCGGGATTGCCCTCCTCGCCGGAGAGGAACGTGCTGGGCCGCAGCCTGCGCAGGAACGGGGCCGGGTCGCCGGCCGGGCGCGTCCCGCCGACGAACAGCACGCTCACCCGCCCGACGGGTTTCTCGGCGTAGACGGCCATGCCGTTCCCGGTCGCCGTGACCCCGGCCGCCTTCACCGCCGCCATGACGAACGGGTAGGCCGCGCCGGCCGCGGGGGCGGTGGCCTCCCGGACCATCCCGCCGGCGCGCGGCACAGCGGTGATCCTGTGGGTGGACGCGGCGGCCGCGGCGGCCCCGGGGCCCTTCCGGGCGGCGGGCTCGTCCGGCTTGAACGCCAGGACGCCGACCATCAGCACCGCGACCAGCGCCGCGCCGATCCCGGCGCCGAGCAGCAGCCCGGACACCTGCCGGCGCTCCCGCTCCGGCGACGTCCCGCCGGGCACGGCCGCGCCCAGCGGCGCCCGCATGCCCTGCGGGCCGTTCTCGCCGGGCAGGACGAGCGGGCCGGTCCCGTTCGGCAGCGGGTGCCCGCCCGTGCCGCCGGGCAGGGCATGCCCGCCGGTGCCGCCGGGGATCGGATGCCCGCCCGTGCCGTTCGCCGGGACGGGGAGGCGGTGACCGCCCGTCCCGCCCGCGAGCGGCTGCGGACCGGTGCCGTGCGCGAGCAACTGCGGTCCCGTCCCGTCCCTGGAGTCCGCCGACCACCACGGCGGCGAGGTGCCCCAGGGCGCCGGGGCGGCGGTGAACCCCCCGGGCGGCCCGCCGTCCTCGACGACCTGCTGGCGGCCCGGCTCGTCGTCCGGCACCGCCCCGGGCGCGTCGGGGCGAGGAGGTGATTCGGCCATTGCACTCCCGAGGATTCCCTACCGCCTGAAAGTCCGCGGATCATCCGGATCGTAACCGGGCGGCCGGGCCGCCGCCGACCGTTCGCCCCAGGCCGGGCTCCCCCGGCCCCGGCGGGCGCCGCCGGCCCGCCGCGCTCAGGCCGGCGGCAGCGCGGCGAGCTGCGCCTCCAGCCGCGCGATGGCGGCCTCCGCCTGCGCGAGCCGGTCGCGGTTCTTGGCGACGACCGCTTCGGGCGCCTTCGCCATGAACGCCTCGTTGCCGAGCTTGCGCCGCGCCTGGTCGGCCTCCTTGCGCGCCGCCGCGAGGTCCTTGTCGAGCCGCTTGCGCTCGGCGGCGACGTCGATGACGCCGGCGGTGTCGAGCCGGACCGTGACGCCCTCGACCGGCAGCGACGCGGTGGCCGCGAAGCCGCCGTCCGGTGCGGTCAGCCGCAGCAGGGCGCGGACGCCCTCCTCGTGCGCGGCGAGCGGCGAACCGCCCCACTCCAGCGCGGCGGCGACCTTCTGGCCGGGCTTGAGCCCCTGGTCGGCGCGGAACCGGCGGACCTCGGTGACGAGCCGCTGCAGCGACTCCACCAGCGACTCGGCGTCCCGGTCGGCGCGCCCGGCGTCGGCGGACGGCCAGGACGCGGTCACGATCGTCCCGGCACCGGTCAGGGAGGTCCACAGCTCCTCGGTGACGAACGGGATCACCGGGTGCAGCAGCCGCAGCAGGTTGTCGAGCACCTCGCCGAGCACGCGGCGCGTCGCGTCGGCGCGGTCGTCGGCGAGCTGGACCTTCGCCAGCTCCACGTACCAGTCGCAGACCTCGTCCCACGCGAAGTGGTAGAGCGTCTCGCACGCCTTGGCGAAGTCGTAGGACTCCAGTTGCGCGTCGACCTCGGCGATGACCGCGTGCAGCCGCGACAGGATCCACGCGTCCACCGTCGTCAGCTCGGACGGGACGTCGCCGCGGACGTGCGCACCGTTGATCATCGCGAACCGCGTGGCGTTCCACAGCTTGTTGCAGAAGTTGCGCGACCCCTGCGCCCACTCCTCCGCCACCGGGACGTCGCCGCCCGGGTTCGCGCCGCGCAGCAGCGTGAACCGCGTCGCGTCGGCGCCGTACCGGTCGATCCAGTCGAGCGGGTCGACGACGTTGCCGAACGACTTCGACATCTTCTTGCCGTGCTGGTCGCGGACCATCCCGTGCAGCGCGATCGTCTTGAACGGCTCGGCGCCGTCCATCGCGTACAGCCCGAACATCATCATCCGGGCGACCCAGAAGAACAGGATGTCGTACCCGGTGACCAGCACCGACGTGGGATAGAACCGCTCCAGCTCGGGGGTCTTGTCGGGCCACCCGAGCGTCGAGAACGGCCACAGCGCCGAGGAGAACCAGGTGTCGAGGACGTCGCCGTCCTGCGTCCAGCCGGCGGGCGGCTCCTCGTCCGGGCCGGGGCAGGCGGTCTCGCCGTCCGGGCCGTACCAGACCGGGATGCGGTGCCCCCACCACAGCTGCCGGCTGATGCACCAGTCGTGCATGTTGTCGACCCACTCGAAGTAGCGGGACGCCATCTCCGGCGGGTGGATCGCCACCCGGCCGTCGCGGACCGCGTCGCCCGCCGCCTTCGCCAGCGGCCCGGCCTTGACGAACCACTGCAGCGACACGCGCGGCTCCACCACCGTGGAGCAGCGCTGGCAGTGCCCGACCGAGTGCTCGTACGGCCGGACCTCCTTGACGATCCGGCCCTGCTCGCGCAGCGCCGCGACGACCGCCGGGCGCGCCTCGAACCGGTCCAGGCCCTCGAACGGACCGGACGCGGTGACCACACCCCGCTCGTCCATCACCGACATCGACGGCAGCGAGTGCCGGCGGCCGATCTCGAAGTCGTTCGGGTCGTGCGCCGGGGTCACCTTGACCGCGCCGGTGCCGAACGCCGGGTCGACGTGCTCGTCCGCCACGACCGGGATGCGGCGGCCGGTCAGCGGCAGCTCGATCTCGCGGCCGACCATGTGCGCGTACCGCTCGTCGTCGGGGTGGACGGCGACGGCGGTGTCGCCGAGCATCGTCTCCGCCCGCGTCGTCGCCACGACGATCTCGTCGCCGCCCGACCCGTACCGGATCGACACCAGCTCGCCGTCGACGTCCTCGTGCTCGACCTCGATGTCCGACAGGGCCGTCAGGCAGCGCGGGCACCAGTTGATGATGCGCTCGGCGCGGTAGATCAGGCCGTCGTCGAACAGCCGCTTGAAGATCGTGCGGACGGCGCGGGCGCGCCGGTCGTCCATCGTGAACGCCTCGCGCGTCCAGTCGACCGAGTCGCCGAGGCGGCGCATCTGGCCGAGGATCCGGCCGCCGGACTCGGCCTTCCACTTCCACACCCGGTCGACGAACGCCTCGCGGCCGAGGTCGTGCCGGGACAGGCCCTCCTTGGCCAGCTCCCGCTCCACGACGTTCTGCGTGGCGATGCCCGCGTGGTCCATGCCGGGGATCCACGCCGTCTCGTACCCCTGCATGCGGCGGCGCCGGATCAGGGTGTCCTGGATCGAGTGGTCCAGGGCGTGCCCCATGTGCAGCGAACCGGTCACGTTCGGCGGCGGGATCACGATCGAGTACGCGGGACGGGACGGGTCGCGCGCCGGATCGGCGGTGAACAGCCCCGCCGATACCCACCGCTCGTAGAGCCGGCCCTCGACATCGGCCGGGCGGTACTGGGTGGGCAGGTCGACGTCCGCGGCGGCCCCCTGGCCGCGCTCACTGCTGGGCTGTGTCACGGCCAACGATTCTACGGGGATCGCGGCGGTACCACGGCCCGTCCCACGAGGTCCGACGCGCCGGGCGGCGGGCCAGAGAGCGTTTTCCCGCCGCGGACGGGACACAGGTCACCTGACACCGGGTCGTCCCCGCGGAAAGGGTGGTGCCGAACGCCCGCGACGACGGCGCGAAGGGAGTGGGACGGAATGCGAGCGGTACTGGCGCGGACCGCCGTGCTGGCCGGCGCGTTCGCGGCGGGGGCCGTGGCCGCGCACGCCACCGCGATCCCGCACCTCCAGCGCCTCACCCGCGACCTGCAGCGCTCCCGCGAGCGCATCCTCGCCAGCCGCGAGGAGGAGCGCCGCCGGCTCCGGCACGACCTGCACGACGGGCTCGGCCCCACCCTCGCCAGCCTCGCCATGTCGCTGGACGCGGCGCGCATCACCCTCGCCGGCCAGCCCGAGCGGATGGACCCGCTGCTCGCCGACGTCCGGGACCGGCTCGCCACCGCCGTCGGCGAGATCCGCGACCTCGCGCACGGCCTCCGCCCGCCCGCGCTGGACGACCTCGGCCTCGTCGCGGCCATCGAGTCGTTCGCCGAGGGCTGCGCCGAACGGGTGGACGTGCGGTTCGACGGCGGGCCCGGCGACCTGCCCGCCGCCGTCGAGGTCGCCGCCTACCGGATCGCCCAGGAGGCGCTGACGAACGTCCGGCTGCACGCGCCCGGCAGCACCGCGATGGTGCTGCTGCGCCGCGACGCCGACCTGCACCTCATGGTGGCCGACACCGGCCCCGGCATGCCGGACTCCGCGCGCAACGGCGACCGGCCGAAGCCGCGCCGCGGCCTCGCCGCGATGAAGGAGTGGGCGGCGGAGATCGGCGGCGGCTGCACCGTCACCTCGCGGCCCGGCGGCGGCACCGTGGTGTCGGCCCGGCTTCCGCTGCCCGCCCCCGGCATCGCCAGGTACCATCATGCTCCGCCCGGTCGGAACGGGCGCCCCTGAGCGCGTGAGCGGAGGCCGCCGATGACGGACGCGATCCGGGTCCTCATCACCGACGACCACCCGGTGTTCCGGCAGGGGCTGAAGGGCCTGCTGCAGGCGCTGGGTGTCGAGGTCGTCGGGGAGGCCGAGTGCGGCCCCGACGCGGTCCGGATGGCGGCCGAACTGCAGCCCGACGTCGTCGTGATGGACCTGCACATGCCGGGCGGCAACGGCATCGAGGCCACCCGCACCATCACCCGCACGAGCCCGCGCATCGGCGTGCTGGTGCTGACGATGTTCCGCGACGACGACTCGGTGTTCAACGCGATGCGCGCCGGCGCCCGCGGCTACCTGCTGAAGGAGTCCGGCGCCGAGGAGATCGCACGGGCCGTGCGGGCCGTCGCGGCAGGCGAGGCCATCTACGGGCCGGAGATCGCCCGCCGCGTCCTCACCTACTTCACCGACATGCCCGACCCCCGGCGCGCCGCGTTCCCGGAACTGACCGACCGGGAGCGGGAGGTCCTCGAACTGATCGCGCAGGGCCGCAGCAACGGCGAGATCGCCGGCACGCTGTTCCTCAGCCAGAAGACCGTCCGCAACCACGTGTCGAACATCTTCATGAAGCTGCACGTCGCCGACCGCGCTCAGGCGATCGTCCTGGCCCGCGAGGCCGGCCTCGGCGAGTCCCGGAGTTGATTCACCCCCGGCCCAAGAACCTCGCCTAGCGGCTGTGTGTCCACAACCCCGGCCCAAGAACCTCGCCTAGCGGCTGTGTGTCCACAACCCCGGCCCAAGAGCCTCGCCTAGCGGCTGTGTGTCCACAACCCCGGCCCAAGAGCCTCGCCTAGCGGCTGTGTGTCCACAACCCCGGCCCAAGAGCCTCGCCTAGCGGCTCGGCCCTTGACCGTGCTTGGGCGAGCGCGGCCTCGCTTCGCGAGCTTCCCGGTGGGGCTCGCCTCCGGCTTCGCCCCACCGGTCAGGTAACGCGCTCGCGTGACGGCTCAGGCGCGTTGAGACGAGCGGTAACGCGCGAACGCCCCGGACCTGGCGGTCCGGGGCGTTCGCGTTCGGGTCGCGCTCAGGCGCTCTTCTCGCGCGGTTCGCGCTTGGGGCGGTCGCGCGGGACGAGGGTCGGGTTGACGTGCTCCAGGACGGCCTCGCGCGTGATCACGACGCGCGCGACGTCCTGCCGGCTCGGCACCTCGTACATCACCGACAGCAGGACCTCCTCCATGATCGCGCGGAGGCCGCGGGCGCCGGTGCCGCGCAGGATGGCCTGGTCGGCGATCGCCTCGAGGGCGTCACCGGTGAACTCCAGGTCGACCCCGTCCAGCTCGAAGAGGCGGTGGTACTGGCGGACCAGCGCGTTCTTCGGCTCGGTCAGGATGTTGATCAGCGCTTCCCGGTCCAGGTTGTGCACCGAGGTGATCACCGGGAGCCGGCCGACGAACTCGGGGATCATGCCGAACTTCAGCAGGTCCTCGGGCATCACGTCGCCCAGCACCGCCGAGGACTCCCCGAAGTCGGACTTGGAGCGGATCTGGGCGCCGAAGCCCATCCCCTGCTTGCCCACCCGCGACTCGACGATCTTCTCCAGGCCGGCGAACGCGCCGCCGCAGATGAACAGCACGTTCGTGGTGTCGATCTGGATGAACTCCTGGTGCGGGTGCTTGCGGCCGCCCTGCGGCGGGACGCTCGCGGTGGTGCCCTCCAGGATCTTCAGCAGCGCCTGCTGGACGCCCTCCCCAGAGACGTCCCTGGTGATCGACGGGTTCTCGCTCTTGCGGGCGACCTTGTCGACCTCGTCGATGTAGATGATCCCGGTCTCGGCCTTCTTGACGTCGTAGTCGGCCGCCTGAATCAGTTTGAGGAGGATGTTCTCGACATCCTCGCCCACGTATCCGGCCTCCGTCAGCGCCGTGGCGTCCGCGATGGCGAACGGGACGTTGAGGAGTTTGGCGAGCGTCTGCGCGAGCAGCGTCTTGCCGGATCCGGTCGGGCCGAGCAGCAGGATGTTGGACTTGCCCAGTTCCACCTGGTCGTCCCGGCCCACGTCGGTCGACTGGATCCGCTTGTAGTGGTTGTAGACGGCGACCGAGAGGGCCTTCTTCGCCGTGTCCTGCCCGATGACGTAGGAGTCCAGGAACTCGTAGATCTCCCGCGGCTTGGGCAGGTTGTCCCACTTCAGGTCGGAGGTCTCGGAGAGCTCCTCCTCGATGATCTCGTTGCAGAGATCGATGCACTCGTCGCAGATGTACACGCCCGGACCCGCGATGAGCTTCTTGACCTGCTTCTGGCTCTTCCCGCAGAACGAGCACTTGAGCAGATCACCACCGTCGCCGATGCGTGCCACCCAACTGTCTCCTTTTCGTGGGGCCGCCCGTCTGAGAAGGTGCGGCGCGGCCGGCTGGCGTCCCGAGGGCTCTCGACGTTGGACTCGACGTTACCGCCTCCAACGGGCTTGGTAAGCCCCTCGCCCGGAACTGTGGCGGCCGGGCTCGGGACTCCCGCGTCCTGCCGTCCTCAGGACGACACTACCTCGGCCTTGCGCTTCCTGCTGCCGAAGACATCGTCGATGAGGCCGTAGGTCTTGGCCTCGTCGGCGGTGAGGATCTTGTCGCGCTCGATGTCGTGCTGGACCTCTTCGATGCTCTTGCCGCTGTGCTCGGCCAGGATCGACTCGAGCAGCTCGCGGATCCGCATGATCTCGCGCGCCTGGATCTCGATGTCGCTGGACTGGCCGTAGGTGCCCTCGGTCGCGGGCTGGTGGATCAGGATCCGCGAGTTCGGCAGCGCCGCCCGCTTGCCCTTCGTGCCCGCCGCGAGCAGCACGGCCGCGGCCGAGGCCGCCTGCCCGATGCAGACCGTCTGGACGTCCGGCTTGACGAACTGCATCGTGTCGTAGATCGCCGTCATGGCGGTGAACGAGCCGCCGGGCGAGTTGATGTAGATGCTGATGTCGCGGTCGGGGTCGATCGACTCGAGCGTGATCAGCTGGGCCATCACGTCGTTGGCGGACGCGTCGTCGATCTGCACGCCGAGGAAGATGATCCGCTCCTCGAAGAGCTTGTTGTACGGGTTCATCTCCTTGACCCCGTACGTGGTGCGCTCGACGAAGGACGGGATGATGTACCGGCTCTCGGCCGGCGCCGGGGCTCCGCCCGCCTGGACGCCGGGCCGGGCCAGATCGCTGAAACCGGGTCGGATGAGGTCGCTCACTGTGTGCCTCCGATAGGTGATTCGGGTCGTCAGGAGACCGTGCCCTCGGAGGGCACCTGGGTCGCGCTGAGCACCACGTGGTCGACGAACCCGTAGTCCTTGGCCTCGTCGGCGGTGAACCAGCGGTCCCGGTCGGAGTCGCGCTCGATCTGGTCGAGGGACTGGCCGGTGTGTTCGGCGATCTTCTCGGCGAGCGTCTTCTTGACGTACAGCATCTGCTCGGCCTGGATCTTGATGTCGGAGGCGGTGCCGCCGATGCCGCCGGACGGCTGGTGCATCATGATCCGGGCGTGCGGCAGGGCGTAGCGCTTGCCGGTGGTGCCGGCGCACAGCAGGAACTGGCCCATCGAGGCGGCCAGCCCCATCCCGACCGTCACGATGTCGTTCGGGACGTACTGCATGATGTCGTAGATCGCCATGCCGGCGGTGACGGAGCCACCTGGCGAGTTGATGTAGAGCGTGATGTCGCGGCGGCCGTCCTCGGCCGACAGCAGCAGGAGCTCGGCGCAGATGCGGTTGGCGATGTCGTCGTCGACCTGCTGGCCGAGGAAGACGATCCGCTCGCGCAGCAGCCGCTGGAACAGCTGGTCGCCCAGGGGCAGCAGGGGCGCCTCGGCCACCCGCGCCTGGATCCGCGACGACTCGTCGAAAGTCGGAGGCATGCTCACCGGGTGTTCCTCCGGTCCTTTTAATCGGTTCGGATGATTGGACAGTAACGCGCTCACGACCCCGGTTAAGCCCGGGGGGCCGCCTTTTCGCCAGGGGCGTACCCACGCCTCCGCGAGGTATGGACGATCTCCGCGAACGCGACACGCCCCGCACCCGGGGCGCGGGTGCGGGGCGTGTCGGGAACGCCCAGAACGTCCTGGAACGCGGTGGGGCTACTTGGCGTCGTCGCCCTTCGCCTCGGCGGTCGGGGCCTCCTCAGCGGCGGCCTCAGCCGCCTGCGCGGGGGTCTCCTCGGCGGCCTCGTCGCCGGCGGCCTCCGCGGCCTCCGCGGCCTCGGTGTCGCCGGCTTCGGCGTCGGGGGTCTCGGCCTCGGCCTCGGCGGTCTCGCCGTTCAGCTCGCGCTGGACGGCGTCGACGTCGATCACGTTGCCGGACTCGTCCTTGACCACGACGTGCTCGACCACGAGGTTCAGCGCCTTGCTGCGCAGCACCTCCGACACGATCGCCGGGAGCTGGTTGTTCTGCGTCAGGTACTCGGCGAGCTGCTGCGGCGCCACGCCCATCTGCATGGCCTGCGTGACGACGTACTCGCTGAGCTCCTCGTTCTCGACGCCGAGCTCCTCCTGGACGGCGAGCTGGTCGAGGACGAAGCCGCCCTTGACGGCGAGCCGGGCCGCGTCGGCGACCTCGGTGTCGAACTCCTCCGCCGACTTCTCCTCGTCGGCGAGGTAGTCCTCCTTGGTCATGCCCGCCATCTGGAGCTGCTGCTCCAGCTGCTGGTTGCGGCGGCCGATCTCCTCCTCCACCACCTTCTCCGGCAGCGGGATCTCGACCTTCTCCAGCAGCGCCTCGAGGGCCTTGTCGCGGGCCTCGGACAGCTGCTGCAGCCTGACCTGCCGGCCGAGCCGGGTGCGGACGTCCTCGCGCAGCTCGTCGATGGTGTCGAACTCGCTGGCCAGCTGGGCGAACTCGTCGTCCAGCTCGGGGAGGTTCTTCACCTTGACGCTCTGCACCGTGACGGTGATCTCGGCCTCCTCGCCGGCGTGCTCGCCGCCGACCAGGGTGCCGGTGAAGGTCTTGTCCTCGCCGGCCGACAGCCCGACGAGCGCCTCGTCCAGCCCCTCGATGGCCGACTTGCTGCCGACCTCGTAGGAGTAGCCGGTGGTGGAGGCGTCCTCCACCTCCGCACCGTCGATCTTGGCGACCAGGTCGACGGTGGCGAAGTCGCCCTCCTCGACCGCGCGCTCGGCGGTGGTCAGCGACGCGAACCGCTCGCGCAGGTTGCCGACGGTCTCCTCGACCTGCTCGTCGGTGACCTCGGCGTCGTCCACGACGACCTCGATGCCGTCGTAGTCGGGCACCTCGAACTTCGGCCGGATGTCGACCTCGGCGGTGAAGGCGAACTGGGTGCCGTCCTCCAGCTCGGTCACCTCCACCTCGGGCTGGCCGAGCACGAAGATCTCGGTCTCCTCGACGGCGCGGCCGTACAGCTCGGGAAGCGCGTCGTTGACCGCCTCCTGAAGGACCGCACCCCGGCCGACGTACTTGTCGATCAGCGGGGCGGGGACCTTGCCGGGCCGGAAGCCCTTGATCCGCACCTGCTGCGAGATCTCCTTGTACGCCTTGTCGAGGTTCGGCTTGAGCTCGTCGAACGGAACCTCGACGGTGAGCTTGACCCGGGTGGGGGTCAGCTCCTCGACATCGGTCTTCACTGGGGTAGGTCTCCTTGATCGGGCGCTGTCTCGGCCGCGGCGTTCGACGCGTGCTTGTTCTGCCTGCGAGCGCCCGGCCTCGACGCACACGGCCCTCGTGCCGCTGCCCGTCTGCGTCTTCTCAGCCGGTCGGTCTTCGCGGGCGCGGGCATGCCGAGATGCGGCTCCGCGCCCTCGCGCGCCAAGTCTATGGGGTAGCGGCGGCGTCTGCGGACATCGCGGTGGGCTTGGACCGGCGAAACGCTGTCAACAATCCCGTACAGGCAGTGACATTTGGCACCCGCACCCCCCATACTCGTCCGGGATGAACGGGATAGCCGCGGCCTTCAGCGCGACCGGTCTGTACTACCTGGGGTTCGCCGTCTTCAAACTGGCGGCGGACCGGATGGCCCCTGTCCGGGGCAACCGCATCCTGCACATGATCTGGACGATCGTGAGCAACTGGATATTCCTCATCGCCCTCGCCATCGTGCTCGGCGGCCTCAGCCTGCAGATCGTGGCGCTCGGGAAGCTCCCGCTGTCCACCGCGGTGCCGATCTTCATGTCCGGGGTCGTCCCGCTGCTGCTGATCGCGATGGTGTTCTTCGGCGAGCGGCTCACCGCCCGCGAGTGGCTCAGCCTGCTGCTGATCGCCACCGCGATCCTGCTGCTCACCGCGTCCGTCAGCGGCCACGAGCCGATCGGGTCGGCGGACGTGCCGCTGTGGAAGATCGCGGCCGTGGTGGCGCCGGCGGTGCTGCTGCCGATCCTGATCCTCGTGCTCGGCGACTACCGGCCGGACGGCCGGCACGCCCGCCCCGTCACCGGCATCGCCTACGGGCTGAGCTCCGGCTTCCCCGTCGGCACCGCCGAGCTGGCGATCAAGGGGTGGAGCGACGACGCGCACGCCACCAGCCTGAAGATCGTCGCGACGCCGTGGCCGTACCTCACGGTCCTCGCGGCGGCGATCGGCTTCGGGATCATGGTGATGGCGTTCCAGCGCTGCCGGGTGTCGATCGTGTCGACGGTGATGACGGTCAGCGCGAAGTCCTACCTGCTGACCATGGGCACCTTCATGTACGCGGAGCCGTGGCCCAAGGACATGGGGCACTCCGCGATGCGGTTCGGCGCGCTGCTGCTCGGCGCGGTCGCCGTCCTGCAGTTCCCCCGGCACCGGCCGGTCGAGGAGGACGAGCGCCCGCGCGAGGATCTCTCCGCCGCGCAGGACCCGTTCGGCGGTCCCGCTGTGGGCGGGCCGGTGCTCGGCGGCCCGCAGTTCGGGCAGCAGGCGGCCCACCCGCCGGTACCGCAGCAGCCCGGACCGCAGCAGCCGTCCGTGCCGCCGCAGCGCAGCCCGTACGCCCACGATCCGCTGGGCACGGGCCCCTATAACCGGCCGGGCATGCCGCCGTCCGATCCGCAGGGCGATCCTTCGCAGGATCCGCGCTCCTCTTCCGCGCCCGAGCCGCGCACCGAGACGGGCTCGGACGGGCGCTGGCGCGGATTCGGCCGCTGACCGGAACGGGCCACTCACCGCCGGACGGCGCCGGCCCCGGCGTACCGCCCCCGTGAAGACGTCCTCGGGGGCGGCACGCGCGCGTTGCCGGGCGTCCGGAACCTAGCGGGACTTGCGGTCGCCGCCGGGCAGGCCCTTGTCGAGACCGGCGCGGCGGAGCGCCTCCGCCATGGCGCCGCCGCCGGAGGAGCCGCCCTGACCGGGCCGGCCGCGCCCGCCGCCCTGCCCCTGCCCCTGGCCCTGACCCTGGCCCTGGCCCTGGCCGCGTCCGCCGCCGCCCTGGCCGCGTCCGCCTTGTCCGCGGCCGCCGCCCTGATTGCGTCCGCCGCCCTGGCCGCCGCGCCCGCCTTGGCCGCCGCGTGCCGGCCGGCGCTGGTCGCGGTCGCCGGCGTCGCCGCCACGGGCGTCGCCGCCGCGGCCGCCCCGCTGGTCGCGGCCCGGCTCGTCGTCCAGCCGCAGCGTCAGCGAGATCCGCTTGCGGGGCAGGTCGACGTCCAGCACCTTCACCCGGACGATGTCACCGGGCTTGACGACCTCGCGCGGGTCCTCGACGTACTTGTCCGACATCGCGGAGATGTGGACGAGCCCGTCCTGGTGGACGCCGACGTCCACGAACGCGCCGAACGCGGCGACGTTGGTGACGACGCCCTCCAGCAGCATCCCGGCCTCGAGGTCGGAGAGCTTGTCGACGCCCTCCTTGAACGTCGCCGTCTTGAAGGCCGGGCGCGGGTCGCGGCCGGGCTTCTCCAGTTCGGCGAGGATGTCGGTGACGGTCGGCAGCCCGAAGGTGTCGTCGACGAACGCGGCGGGCTTCAGCGAGCGCAGCACGGCGGTGTTGCCGACGAGGCCCTTGATGTCGCTGCCGGCCGCGTCCAGGATGCGGCGGACGACCGGGTACGACTCGGGGTGCACGCTGGAGGCGTCGAGGGGGTCGTCGCCGCCGGGGATGCGCAGGAAGCCCGCGCACTGCTCGAACGCCTTCGGGCCGAGCCGCGGGACCTCCTTGAGGCCGGTGCGGCTGCGGAACGGGCCGTTGGCGTCGCGGTGGGCGACGATGTTCTCCGCGAGCCCCTCGCCGATGCCGGACACCCGGGTGAGCAGCGGCGCGGACGCGGTGTTGACGTCGACCCCGACCGCGTTCACGCAGTCCTCGACGACGGCGTCGAGGGAGCGCGACAGCTTCACCTCGGACACGTCGTGCTGGTACTGGCCGACGCCGATCGACTTGGGGTCGATCTTGACCAGCTCGGCCAGCGGGTCCTGGAGGCGGCGGGCGATGGACACCGCGCCGCGCAGCGAGACGTCCATGCCGGGCAGCTCGCGGCTCGCGTACTCCGAGGCGGAGTACACCGACGCGCCCGCCTCCGACACCATGATCTTGGTGAGCTTCAGGTCGGGGTGCCGGGCGATCAGGTCGGCGGCGAGCTTGTCGGTCTCGCGGGACGCGGTTCCGTTGCCGATGGAGACGAGGTCGACCCGGTGCTCGCGAGCGAGCTTGGCGAGCGTCTCGATCGACTCGTCCCACTTCCGCCGGGGCTCGTGCGGGTAGATCGTGTCAGTGGCGACGACCTTGCCGGTGGCGTCCACGATGGCGACCTTCACACCGGTGCGCAGGCCCGGGTCGAGCCCCATGGTGGCGCGGGTGCCGGCGGGCGCGGCGAGCAGCAGGTCGCGCAGGTTGGCGGCGAACACCCGGACGGCCTCGTCCTCGGCCTCCTGCCGCAGCCGGGTGCGCATGTCGATGCCGAGGTGCACGAGGATGCGGGTGCGCCAGGCCCAGCGGACGGCGTCGGCCAGCCACTTGTCGGCCTGGCGGCCCTGGTCGGTGATGCCGAACCGGCGCGCGATCTCCGCCTCGTAGGAGCTGCGGACGGCCGGGTCGTCGGGTTCGTCCTCCGGCTCCAGGTCGAGGTCGAGGACCTCCTCCTTCTCGCCGCGGAACAGCGCGAGGACGCGATGCGAGGGCAGCTTGGCGAACGGCTCGGCGAACTCGAAGTAGTCGGCGAACTTGGCGCCCGCCTCCTGCTTGCCGTCGCGGACCCGGGAGACCACCCGGCCCCGGTTCCACATGCGCTCGCGCAGGGAGCCGATGAGGTCGGCGTCCTCGGCGAACCGCTCGACGAGGATGGACCGCGCGCCCTCCAGCGCCGCGGCCGCGTCGGCGACGCCCTTCTCGGCGTCCACGTAGCCGGCGGCCTCGGCCTGCGGGTCGCGGGACGGGTCGTCCAGCAGCAGCTCGGCGAGCGGTTCGAGGCCGGCCTCGCGGGCGATCTGCGCCTTGGTGCGCCGCTTCGGCTTGTACGGGAGGTAGACGTCCTCCAGCCGGGCCTTGGAGTCGGCCGCCATGATCTGGGCCCGCAGCTCGCCGGTGAGCTTGCCCTGCGACTCGATCGACTCCAGGATCGCGGTCCGGCGCTCGTCCAGTTCGCGCAGGTAGCGCAGCCGCTCCTCCAGCGCGCGCAGCTGCGCGTCGTCGAGCGTGCCGGTCGCCTCCTTGCGGTAGCGGGCGATGAACGGGACGGTCGCCCCGCCGTCGAGCAGGTCCACCGCGACCCGCACCTGGCCCTCGCGGACGCCGATCTCCTCGGCGATGCGCTCGGTGATGGGCCGGATCGAGGGCTCGGCGCCCTCCGGCCCGGCGGACGTCTGGCTGATGGTCGCTGTCACAGCTTGGATTCGCTTTCTCCCCTGGGTGTCGCCTGTGCATTGTCCAGGGAACGGGGCCGCTTGTCTTCTCACCGCTCGAATGACGGTAGGTCCAGCTCTACCGGCTCGGCCGCGAAGAGGGGACCTAGCACCACCGAGCCGTAGAGCGTGACCGCCCACAATGGTGGAGATCCAGCGCGATGGCGATTCCTAGGAGGAACCGGTGAGCGAGCTACTGCGCGAATACGGGCGGCGCGCCCTGTCCGGCCTGCTGCGCGGCGTCGTCCAGATCGTCATGGCGTTCGCGGTGAACCTGCCGCTGTTCATCCTGGCCGTGCTGTCGATCGCGGCGATCCCGCTGGGCGCCGGGGTCGTCCTGGTGCCGGTGCTCTTCCAGGCGATCCGGACGGTCGCCAACCAGCAGCGCGTGTGGGCGGCCGAGTGGTCCGGCGTGCGGATCCCCGTCCCGTACCGGGCGGAGCCGGCGGGCGGGCTCGGGCCGTTCCGGCGGCTGCGGTGGCTGCTGGCCGATCCGGCGTCCTGGCGGGATCTGCTGTGGACGATCCTGAACGTGCCGGTCGCGCTCGTCCTCGGGGTCCTCGCGGGCGGCCTGGTGGTCTACGGCCTGGAGGGGGTCCTCGTGGCGCCGTGGCTGTCGCTGTTCACCGACTACGGGTGGGGCCCGTTCTGGCCGCTGGACGACTGGGGCGCGGTCGGGTTCATCGGGACCCTCGTGCTGGGCGCGGCGCTGGTCGCGGTGTCCGGCAAGGTGGGGCCGGCGTCCCTGAAGGCGCACGCGCTGTTCGGCCGGTCGCTGCTGGCGCCGACGCGCGCCGCGCTGGCCGAGCGGGTCGAGCGGCTCATCGAGACGCGGTCGGAGACGGTGGACGCCTCCGCCGCGGAGCTGCGCCGCATCGAGCGCGATCTGCACGACGGGGCGCAGGCCCGGCTGGTCGCGCTGAGCATGAACATCGGGCTGGCCGAGGAGATGATGAAGCACGACCCGGAGATGGCGCAGCGGCTGCTCGCCGAGGCGCGCGAGTCCAGCGGGGCGGCGCTGACGGAGCTGCGCGACCTGGTCCGGGGCATCCATCCGCCGGTGCTGGCCGAGCGCGGCCTCGACGGCGCGGTGCGGGCGCTGGCGCTGAGCCTGCCGCTGCCCGTCGACGTCCACACCGACCTGGCGGGCCGTCCCGAGGCGCCGGTGGAGTCGGCGGCGTACTTCGCGGTGGCGGAGATGCTCGCGAACGTGGTGAAGCACTCCGCGGCGCAGCGGGCGTGGGTGCAGGTCGAGCACTCCGGCGGCCGGCTGCTCATGCTCGTCGGGGACGACGGGACGGGCGGCGCCGACCCCGCGGCGGGCGGCGGGATGCGCGGGATCGAGCGCAGGCTCGCCGCGTTCGATGGGACGATGGCGGTGACGAGCCCGCCCGGCGGGCCGACCGTCGTGACCATGGAGCTGCCGTGCGCGTTGTCATCGCCGAAGACCTCGCCCTCCTCAGGGATGGGCTGATCAGGCTGCTCGGGGCCTTCGGGTTCGAGGTCGTGGAGGCGGTGGACAACGGGCCGTCGCTGCTGCGGGCCCTGACGACGCACCGCCCCGACGTCGCGGTCGTGGACGTCCGGCTGCCGCCGACGTTCACCGACGAGGGGCTGCGGGCGGCGCTGGACGCGCGCAAGCAGGTGCCGGGGCTGCCGGTGCTGGTGCTGTCGCAGCACGTGGAGCAGCTGTACGCGCGGGAGCTGCTGTCCGACAGCTCGGGCGGCATCGGCTACCTGCTGAAGGACCGGGTGTCGGACGTCAAGCAGTTCGTGGAGGCGGTGCGGCGGGTCGCGGGCGGCGGCACCGCGCTGGATCCGGACGTGGTCGCGCAGCTGCTCACCCGGCACGCCCGCGAGGAGCCGCTGCAGCAGCTGACCCCCCGCGAGCGCGAGGTGCTCGGGCTGATGGCCGAGGGACGCTCGAACGCGGCGATCGCCGCGCAGCTGTTCGTGACCGAGAAGGCGATCAGCAAGCACACGAACAACATCTTCGGCAAGCTCGGGCTGCCGCCGTCGGAGGACGACAACCGCCGCGTTCTCGCGGTCCTGGCCTATCTGGGCGCCTGAGCGCCGGTCACCGGGCCCAGGGCGGGACGAGCCGCTCGTCGCCCTGCGGCGCCAGCTCGCACTTGTCCTCGCTGACCACGGCGTCCGGGTCGAAGGCGAGGCAGCCGGCGTGGGCGGCGACGACGGCGGTGAAGCCGGCGTCGGAGGCGGTGACCTGGCGGGGCAGGCCGGCGGGCAGCACGACGGTGTCGCCGGGCGCGACCTCCAACTTGCGTCCGTCCAGGTCGATGGTCGCGGCGCCCGCCAGGAAGGTCCAGACCTGCTCGGTGTCGAAGGCGTGCAGCGGACCGGTGCGGTTCGGCACCGCCTCGACGCGCCAGACGGCGATGCCCTCGGTGCCGCCCTGGGTGGGCGTCGCCAGGGTGGTCATCACGCCGTTCGGCGTCTCGGTGCGGCGGTTGCCGGCGTTGCGCAGGAGCGTCATGGGGGTCCCCGTCCCGTAAGTTGGTCAATGTGGTTGTCCATATAGTCAACGAGGTTGTCTTTTATGTCAAGCGCTCCCCCGGACCCGCCCGGCTTCGAGCTGCCGCTGCGGCTGCTGCTCGCCTTCCAGGTGATCATCGATGAGCTGCACGCCGAGCTGGCCCGCGAGGGCCATGCCGCGATGCGGCCCATGCACGGCTTCGTGTTCCAGGCGATCGGCCCGGACGGCACCACGGCCGTCGAGCTGGGCCGCCGGCTCGGGGTGTCCAAGCAGGCGGCGGGCAAGTTGGTCGAGTCCCTGGAGCGCGCCGGGTACGTCGAGCGCACCGCCGATCCGGCGGACGCCCGGCGCAAGATCGTCCGGCTGACCGCGCACGGCGTCGACGCGCTCGCCCGGTCCGCGCGGATCTTCGACCGGATCCGCGCCGACTGGGTCCGGCGGCTCGGCGCCGAGCGGGTGCGGGGGCTGGAGGACACCCTCCGCGCGATGACGCCGGAGGACCTGTGGCGGCTGGACGTGCCGGGCTGGTTCGGGACGCCCTGAACCGCCTTTCCGGTCTTTCTCCGCGCGGCCGTCCCGTACGTCCCCAGGCAGGCGCTTAGACCACCGCCGCCCGGCCGCCGGGACCGCCCGAAGGGCCTTGAACGGCCCTGTCCGCGCGGTTACCATCACCCCAATTTCTTAGGAAACTTTCCTAAGAGAAGAGCGGGGATTCCTGTTGGTTCGGGGGACACCGGCGAACGGAGAATCATGACCGGACAGAGCGGAAGGCGGGCCGCCGCGCTCGCCGCCGCGGCCACCCTCGCACTCGCGACGTCCCTGCTCACGGCGCCACCGGCGCCGGCCGCCGGGACCGTCACGGCGACGTGCGCCAAGACCTCCGACTGGGGCACCGGCTTCGAGGGCGGCTGCACGATCAGCAACGGGACGGGCGCCGCGATCAGCGCCTGGAAGGTCGAGGCCGACCTTCCGTCGGGCACGTCGATCACCTCGGTGTGGAACGCGACGAAGACCGTCTCCGGCAACCACTACACCTTCGCCAACTCGAGCTGGAACGGGACGGTCGCCGCCGGGGCGACCACGAGTTTCGGCTTCGACGGCACCGGCTCCGGCTGGCTCACCGGCTGCCAGGTCAACGGCGCCGCCTGCGACGGCTCCGGCACGCCGCAGAAGGACACCGAGGCTCCCACGGCTCCCTCGAACCTGCGCTCGACGTCCAAGACCGCCAGCAGTGTGTCGCTGGCGTGGAATGCGTCGACCGACAACGTCGGCGTCACCGGCTACGACGTCTACAACGGCACCGCCAAGGCGGCCACGGTCACCGGCACCAGCGCGACCGTTTCCGGCCTGTCCGCCAAGACCGCCTACAGCTTCACCGTCAAGGCGCACGACGCGGCGGGCAATGCCTCCGCGGCGTCCGGCGCGGTGTCGGTCACCACCGACGAGAGCGGAGGCGGGAACCCTGGCGGCGGCGGTAACAAGGTCGTCGGCTACTTCACCGACTGGGGCGTCTACCAGCGGGCCTACTACGTCAAGAACGTCGACACCAGCGGGTCCGCCGCCAAGCTCACCCACCTCAACTACGCGTTCGGCAACGTCACCAACGGCCAGTGCGCCATCGGCGACGCCTACGCCGACTACCAGCAGACCTACACCGCCGCCAACAGCGTGGACGGCGTCGCAGACACCTGGGACCAGCCCGTGGCCGGGAGCTTCAACCAGCTGCGCAAGCTGAAGAAGAAGTACCCGAACCTGAAGATCCTCTGGTCGTTCGGCGGCTGGACCTGGTCCGGCGGGTTCGGGCAGGCCGCCGCGAACCCCGCCGCGTTCGCCGACTCCTGCTACAACCTGGTCAAGGACCCGCGCTGGGCCGACGTGTTCGACGGCATCGACATCGACTGGGAGTACCCGAACGCGTGCGGGCTCTCCTGCGACACCAGCGGCCCCGACGCGTTCAAGAAGCTGATGGGAGCGCTGCGCGCCAAGTTCGGGTCGAGCAGCCTCGTGACCGCGGCGATCACCGCCGACGCCAGCGACGGCGGCAAGATGGACGTCACGGACTACGCGGGCGCCGCCCAGTACGTCGACTGGTTCAACCCGATGACCTACGACTACTTCGGCGCCTGGGACGCCCAGGGCCCGACGGCACCGCACTCGCCGCTGACGTCCTACCCCGGCATCCCGCACGCCGGCTTCAACACCTCCGACACCATCGCCAAGCTGAAGGCCAAGGGCGTGCCGGCGGGCAAGCTGCTGATCGGCATCGGCTTCTACGGGCGGGGCTGGACGGGCGTCACCCAGTCCGAACCGGGCGGCACCGCGACCGGCGCCGCACCGGGCACCTACGAGGCCGGTATCGAGGACTACAAGGTCCTCAAGGGCAAGTGCCCCGCCACCGGCACCGTCGCCGGCACCGCCTACGCCAAGTGCGGCAGCGAATGGT
Organism: Actinomadura sp. NTSP31; assembly: GCF_041951385.1. Taxonomy (NCBI): domain Bacteria; kingdom Bacillati; phylum Actinomycetota; class Actinomycetes; order Streptosporangiales; family Thermomonosporaceae; genus Actinomadura; species Actinomadura sp. NTSP31. Next base: position 50,854 of record NZ_JBGNUT010000025.1, read on the forward strand.
GGAGCTACGACACCCCGTCGACCATCGGCGGGAAGATGGCCTACGCCAAGGGCCAGGGCCTCGGCGGCGCCTTCTTCTGGGAGCTGAGCGGCGACACCACGGGCGGCGAGCTGATCGCCGCCATCAGGAACGGCCTCGGCTGACGCGGCTCCCCGGGGCGCGCCCTCCCAGCGTCCCGTGAAGCGCGGCCGAGCCCGATGGGGCCCCTGACCGAAACCGGACGCCGGTCAGGGGCCCCGCCGCGCGCTCACTCCGCGGCCGGCCGGGGCGCCTCCGGCGAGCCGAACGCCGGCCGGAGCAGCTCGTCCAGGACGGCCGTCGCGTAGTCCTCCGCCGAACCTCGCACCATCGGGTACTCCGCACGGAACTCGTCCCAGCCGACCTTGCCGGCCGAGACCCACGACGCGCAGAGCAGCGCGCCCATGCCGTCGATGCCGGACGTCTGGTCCAGCAGCCGTGGGGACGGTTTCGCGTTCCTGAGCAGCCACGCGTCGTACAGGTCCTTGCCCTGCGGGCGCGACTCGGTCCACAGCCAGTAGAGCTTCCAGCAGAGCGCCTGTTCCGGCAGGACGGCCTTCACGAACAGCGGCGCCTCTCCGGAAGGGCGCGGGACGGCGGTACGGCGCGGCGGGACGTGCAGGCGCTCGTCGAACGCGAAGTCGACCTGGACCTCCCCGCTCGCGCCGCCGCAGTGCCAGGGCAGCGTCAGCCGGTACCCCCAGTGGCCGTCCTCCCGGTCGCGGACCATCGTCTCCCACGGGCCGTAGGCGGCGATCCTCTCGCTCCGGCTGGGGACGAACCGCAGGCCGTCCATCAGGCCGGTCCGGGGGATGGCGTCGACGGTGAGGAAGAGGTCCTCGAAGACGTCGTCGGTCTGGTTCTCGTCGTCTCTCCACTTCTGCGAGTCGACGATGAAGTCGAGGTCGTGCGGGCGGCGCGCGTCGTCGCCGTACCAGGCTCGCATCAGCGCGCTGCCGCGCAGCACGAGGTGCTCGCCCCACCTGGATCCGGAGATCGCCGAAAGGACGTGGTCGAGCGCGCCCTCGTGCGCCAACTGCTCGAACGTCGGCTCGTGCGGCTCCATGCCCAGGAGCGGCGGTCGCGCCGTCATCGCGTCTCCTCCTCGATCCAGCCGTCGTCCAGGGACGGGGCGCCGTCGTGCACGACGAACTCCCGCTCCACCGAGAGGATCTCGTGTCCGCGCCGCCGCAGGTCGCCGGCCAGCACGTCCAGGCGGCGTTCCGCGGTGCGGGAGCCCACGCACCGGCAGCGCTGGGTGACGAACCGCTCCTGCCGTCCGTCGGCGCGGACGCGACGGGCGTTGCGCGACAGGTGCGCGGCGTGCGGGCGGGCGGCCTCGGCCAGCGCGCCCGCGTCGAACCCGGGCTCCAGCAGCAGCTTGAGGTGGTGCTCGAAGTAGTAGGCGGGGCCCAGCGCACCGGCGTCGCCGGCGGGGACGCCGGCGTTCCACGGTGCCGCCTCGACCTTCGCCCGCACCACCTCCAACCCGTCCGCGCGCAGGTCGGCGGTGGTGCGGGCGGCGTCGGCGAGGGCGTCGTCCAGCGTGCCGCGGGTGTGCAGCGTCAGCATCGGCTGGGAGGCCACCCGGCCGCGCGCCAGGACGATGTGGGTGAACTTCAGGCCGCGCGCCGCCGCCCACCCCGCGAGCCGCTCGGCGGCCGCGGGGCGGGCGGTCAGGTGCGTCTCGAAATCTCCGGAGAAGTCCACACCTGGATGGTCGCAAAACCGCTTCGGTGCGGCATCCGGATTCGCCGGGAGCCGGTTCTCAGAGGGTCTGGCCGCCGTCCAGGGTGAGGATCTCCCCCGTCATGTACGAGTTGGCCATGAGGAAGAGCGCGGCGGACGCGGCCTCGTCGGCGGTCCCGAGGCGGCCGAGCGGCGTCTGGAGCCCGGCCGCCGCGACGGCCCGGTCGCCGGCCTCGTCGGCGCCGGCACCGATGCCCCCGCGGGCCAGCGGCGTGTCGACCATCCCGTAGCGGACGGTGTTCACGCGCAGCCGGCGCGGCGCCAGTTCGACGGCCAGGGCCTTGGTGAGCGTCTCGATCCCGCCGACCACCCCGACCGGCACCGCCAGGCCGGGACGCGGCCGGGTCACCAGGCCGCCGGAGGTCAGGGTGAACGATCCGCCCGGCGCCATCGCGGGCACCGCCGTCCGCACGGTGGACAGCACCGACCACAGCCGCGCCTCGAACGCGCCGCGCGCGGCGTCCCGGGTGACCTCGGTGATCGGCCCGGCGCCGCCGAGGCCGCCGGCGGTCACCAGGACGTGGTCGGCGGCGCCGGCGCGCTCGAAGACCTCCTCGATCGCGTCGTCGTCGGCGACGTCGCCCGCGACGCCCCGGACGTCGCCGCCCGGTCCCGCGGCGCGGGCGTGCTCGACGGCGGCGTCCAGCCGGGCCTTGTCGCGGCCGGTCAGCACGACCCGGGCGCCGAGCGAGGCCAGCATGGCGCCGGCGGCCAGGCCGATGCCGGAGCTGCCGCCGAGGATGACGGCGGTCTGCCCGGCGAGGCCCTGCGGCAGCGGCGAGCGGACCGGAATGGGCGCCTCGGTGGTGGTCATCGCGTTCTCCTCAAATAAAACATCTGGTTGGTTTACCCTGGCCCACCGGCGGCGGCGATGTCAACCGGATGGTTTAATTCGGGCATGACGTACGACGCGGAGGCCACCCGGCGGCGGATCTTCGACGCCGCCGTCGCCGAGTTCACCGCGCACGGGCTGGCCGGCGCCCGCATCGACCGCATCGCGCGGCAGGCCCGCGCCAACAAGCAGGCGATCTACCTGTACTTCGGCGGCAAGGAGAAGCTGTTCGGCGAGGTCGTGCGGTGCAAGGTCGACGAGATCTGCCGCGGCTCCGACATCTCCCCCCTCGACTTCGCCGACGGGGTGGGCCTGCTGTTCGACTGGTACGGGCAGAACCCCGAGCAGATCCGCCTGCTGCTGTGGGAGGCGCTGGAGACGCGCGGCGAGGTGCAGGGCGAACCCGAGCGCCGCGCGTCCTACCGGGAGCGGGTCCGCGAGTTCCGGGCCGCCGGGGTCGGCGCGGGGCTCCCCGACGACGAGGCCGTCCGGGCGGCGCAGGACCGGATGTTCACCATCCTCGGCCTGGTCGCGTGGAACTTCGCCGTCCCGCAGCTGTGCCGGCTCGTCCTGGACGAGGACGACGAGGCCGCGGCCCTGGCGCGGCGCCGGGAGTCCGTCGTGCGGACCGCCCGCGTCCTCGCCGAGGCGGGGCGCTTCTCTTGATCCGCGGCGCCCCCGAGGCGGTCCTGTTCGACCTGGACGGGACGCTGCTCGACCATGCCGGTGCGGCGGCCGAGGCGATCTCCGCCTCGTTCCCGGACGAGGATCCGGAGACGCTCGTGCGGCGCTGGCTGGAACTGATCGACGCGTCGGTCGACCGGTACCTGGCCGGCGAGCTGACGTTCGCCGAGCAGCGGCGCGCCCGGATCGTCCCGCTCGCCCGGGAGCTCGGGCTCGGCGACTGGGACGACGAGCGCGCCGACGCGTGGATCACCGGCTACCTGGCGCGGTACGAGGCCGCGTGGCGCCCGTATCCCGACGCGCCCGGCCCGGTGGCGGCGCTGGCGGAGCGCGGCCTGCGGCTCGGCGTGATCACCAACGGGGACGCGGCGCAGCAGCGCGCCAAGATCGAGCGGATCGGGCTGGCGGACCGGCTGCCGTACCTGGTGACCTCCGGCGAGACCGGCACCGCCAAACCGGACCCGGAGATCTTCCGGCTCGCCTGCACCGGGCTCGGCCTTGCGCCCGGCGAGGTCGTCTACGTCGGCGACCGGCTGGACGTCGACGCGCGGGGCGCGTCCTCCGCCGGGCTGACCGGCGTGTGGCTGGACCGCTCCGGCGGGCCCGCCCCGGACGGCCTGGACGTGCCCCGCATCACCACGCTGGACGAGCTGCCCGGCCTGCTCAGGCCGTGATGCCGGCGAGCGCCGACCGGGTGGGCTCGATCGCGATGATCTCGTAGCGGACCCGGCCGGTGCGCAGGAACGGGTCCTCGGCGGTGATCTCCTCGATCCGGGCGCGGTCGGTCCCGTCCGCGAGGACCACCCCGCCGACGCGCGGATCGCGGCGGGCCGTGAGCAGGAAGGTCCCGGCCTCCATGTGCCGGTCGACGTACTCGTAGTGCTCGGGGATCAGCGCGTCCAGCTCGCCGAGGACGCCGTCGTCGTAGTGCAGCAGCAGCAAGAACATGCGGGCAGTGAACGCCGCGCCGCGCGGGCCCGTCCACGAGGCGCCGCCTATGGCGGGTGAGGACGCGCCTAACGCCGCAGGCGGCGGGCGATCGCCTCGGCGGCCGGGTGCCCGGGATCACGGTGCCAGGCGAGCGCGAACCCCAGGCGGGGCGCGGCCCCCGCGATCGGCCGCCACACCAGCCCCGGCTCCGCCGCCCACGCGGGGCGCAGCGCGACGACCGGCTCCCCGGACGCCAGCTCGGCGCGGGCGACCGCGCGCCGCGCCGTCGAGACGCGGATCTCCGGTTCCCAGCCCCCGGCGCGGCAGGCGTCCAGCACCGCGTCGTGGTACCCGGAGGCGAGGGCGCGGTCGAACCACAGCAGCCGCTCGCCGTCCAGGTCGCGCCACGCGATCGCGTCCCGGCGCGCGAGCCGGTGCCCGTCCGCCATCAGGACGCCGAGCGGCTCGTCGTGGACGGTCTCCGCCGCCAGCCCGGAGAGGTCGGCGGGCAGCGTCACCACGGCGAGGTCCAGCGCGCGGCGGCGGAGCGCGGCGAGCTGGAGGTCGGTCGCGGCGTCCTCGAACACCGGGCGGACGCGGGCGTCCCGCGCCGCCGCGCCGATCCGTCCGGGCAGGTCGGGTGGTACGCCGGGCGGCACGCCGACGGCCAGGACGACCGTCGCCGCCGACGCGGCCGCCACGGCCCGCGCGCCCCGGCCGGCGGCCTCCAGCGCCGCCCGCGCCTCCGGCAGCAGCGCCGCGCCCGCCGGCGTCAGCTCCATGCCGGCGGCGGTGCGGTCGAACAGCGCGGCGCCCAGCTCCCGTTCGAGCCCGCGGATCTGCTGGCTGAGCGACGGCGAGCGCAGCCCGAGCCGCTCGGCCGCGCGGGTGAGGTTCGCCTCCTCCGCGACCGCGACGAAATACCTGAGCTGCCGCAACTCCACGGCCCCAGTCTCCCGGACGTCCCGCGCTAGTCCCCCGGCGGCTCGGTGCGGCCGAGGACGGCGCGGGCCCGGCTCTCCCCCGCCGCGTTGCCCAAGCTGCGGTACAGGTCGAGGGCCTCGCGGGCGGGCCGCCGCGCCGCCTCGCGGTCCCCCGCGTCCAGCAGGATCTCGGCGAGCGTGCGGCGCCCGCGCGCCTGCCACCAGCGGTCGCCGAGCCCGTCGAACTCCGCGACCGCCAGCCGGACGGTGTCGGCGGCCTCCCGGTGCCGGCCGAGCCGCGCGAGCGCGTTCGCCTCCGAGACGCGGGTGCGCGCGACGCCCCAGACGTCGCCGAGGTCGGCCAGCATGCGGCCCGCGGTCCGGACGAACGTCAGCTCGCGCAGCCCGTTGCGGGGATCGCCGACCTCCCCGGCGGCGCGCAGGCACCGGGCCTCCTCCCACTGCTCGCCGCGCAGCCGGAACGCCTCCGCCGCGCGCTCCAGCGCGGGCGCGGCCAGGCTGTACTTGACCTCGGCGGCCTGGCCGTCGCCGGCCGCGCGCAACGCGCGGGCCTCGGACGCCAGCACCTCGCCGAGCGCGCGCAGCGTCTGCGCCTCCGAGTAGCGGTTGCCATTGCGCTGGAACACCTCCAGCGCGGTCTCCAGCAGGTGGCGGGCCTCCTCGTAGCGGCGCTGCGCGAGCCGCAGCTCGGCGAGGTTGCGGCGGGTGCGCGCCTGCCACCACGCGTCGCCCTCCGCCTCGAACGCGTCGACGGCCTCGATGAGATAGCGCTGGCCCTCGTCCAGGTTGCCCGCTTCCCTGAGGCACATGCCGGTGGACCTCAGCGCGCGCGCCCGCCACCACATCTCCCGGTTGCCGGTGAAGATGCGGAGCGCCTCGGAGGCGTCCTCGTAGGCCAGGTCCACCCGGCCCTGGTTCCCGCGCACCGCCGAACGCTCCAGCAGCGCGATGCCGAGCGAGCGGTCGTCCAGGTGTCCGGCGGCGGTGTGGGTGAGCTCGGCCGCCGCCTTCCACTCCGGCCAGAACACGCGCAGCGAATGGAACAGCGAGCACGCCGCCCGGCCCAGCCGCCACACCAGCGTCCACATCTCGCGCTCGGCGCCCTGCCCGAGCAGCGCGAGCAGCGCCGGACGCTCGCTGGTCAGCCAGCCGACCGCCGAGAACTCCAGATCGGGCACCTGCCCCGAGCCGCGGTGCCAGTCCTGCGGCCACCGGTTCGCCGCCACCCGCTCCGCGCGCTCCCGGTAGCCGTCCAGGACCCGCTCGACGGCCGCGTCCCGCTCCTCCTCGGCGTCCTCCCGCTCGGCCCGCTCCTGCGCGTACAGCCGGACGAGGTCGTGCAGCCGGTAGCGCATCCGGCCCGTCGCGTCCGTCCCCGAGCACTCGGCGAGCTGCGCGTCCACGAGGGCCTCCAGCAGGTCCTCGCCCTCCAGGTCCGACAGGCCGAGCAGCGCGCCCGCCGTCCACGCCTGCACGTCCGGGGCCGCCTGGACGCCGAGGGTCCGCAGCAGCCGGCGCTGCGTCGGGCTGCAGTCGTCGTAGCTGAGCGCCAGGCTCGCCCGGACGCCGTGGTCGATGCCGTGCTCCAGCTCGCCGAGCCGGCGCCGCTCGTCGCGCAGCCGGCCGGCCAGCACCCGCGGCGTCCAGCTCTCGCGCGCCGCGAGCCGGCCGCCGCAGATGCCGATCGCCAGCGGCAGCCGGCCGCACAGCTCGGCGATCTCGGCCGCGGCGTCCGGGTCCGCGCGGATCCGGTCCCGCCCGGCGAGGCGGCCGAGCAGTTCCACCGCGTGCTCCGCGGTGAACTCGCGCAGCCGCCGGTCCACGTCGTTGAGCAGGCCGAGCGGCTGCCGCGAGGTGACCAGCACCGCGCAGCCGCCGCCCGGCGGCAGCAGCGCCCGCACCTGCCCGGCGTCGCGGGCGTTGTCGAGCAGCACCAGCAGCCGCCGCCCGCGCGTCCACGTCCACCACAGCTTCTGCAGCTCGGGCAGCCCGCCGGGGTCGGTCGCCAGCCGCACCCCCAGCGCCTGCAGGAACGCCGGCAGCACGTCCTCCGGGCGGACCCGCGCCCCGGCCGCGCCGCGCAGGTCGAAGTACAGCGCGCCGTCCGGATACGCGTCGGCGATCTCGTGCGCGAACCGCGCCGCGAGCGCCGACTTGCCGACGCCCGCCGGGCCGTGCACCGACACGACCAGCGGCGACGCCGGCGACCCGGACCCCGCGGCGACGGCGCGGCGCAGCTCGGCCAGCGACGCGTCCCGGCCGGTGAAGTGCGCGATCACCGGCGGCAGCTGCGCCGGCGCCACCCCGCCCGCGGCCGGCTCCGGCGCGTCCCGCCCCGCCGGCCCCTGCGCCTGCTGCGCGCCCCACGCCGCGACCCCGGCCAGCAGGGCGACGCCGCCGGTCAGGGCGATCTGCGCCGGGGCGGGCAGGCTGAGCGCGTCCAGCGACGTCGTCACCGCCGTGATCACCGCGGTCAGCCCGCCGACGAGCCAGGGCGCCGCCAGCCGCGCCCGCCGGTCCCCCGGAGCCGGGGCGGCCTCGTCCGGGGCCCGCCGCGTGCGGGCCCCGGACGTCCCGTTCGGCATCCGCGCCCCCTCCGTCCTGTCCCCTCCGATCATGGGACGCCGGGCGCGCGCGGCGGCGGAACCGGCGGGGAACAGGCGGTTAACAGCGGGTTAGTCCGTGCGCAGCACGGCCTCGATCTCCAGGACGATCTCGATCTTCTCGCCGAGGCCGAGCTTGCCGCCCGGCACGGTGGCGGCGTCCCCGACGCCGAACTCCAGCCGGCTGATCTCGCCGGTCGCGGTGAACCCGGCGCGGGCGCCCTTGAACGGGTCGTCCTGCCGGAACACGTCCGGGCCGAACCCCTCGACCACCAGATCCAGCGAGACCGGCTTCGTGACACCGTGCAGGGACAGCTCGCCGTCCAGCACGAACCCGTCGCCGGCGGCGCGCACGCCGGTGGAGCGGAACGTCATCTGCGGGTACTTCTCGACGTCGAGGAAGTCGGCGGACCGGACGTGCTCGTCGCGCTGCGCGTTGCCGGTGTCGACGGACGCCACGTCGATCGTCGCGGTCACCTCCGACCGCAGCGGATCGTCGCCGGTCACGACCGTCCCCTCGAAGGTTCCGAAGCGGCCCCGCACCTTGCTCACCATCAGGTGCCGGACCGTGAACCCGACGCCGGAGTGGAGGGGGTCGATCGTCCAGGTGCCGGCGATGTAGTCCGGGATCTCGACAAGCTCCGCGGTCATCGTGTCTCCTTGGTTATGACCAGTAAGGCGGTTCCTCATCGGAACCGTCTCCATGGTGCGGATCTCCGCGCCACCGGCACAAGAAGGCACTTTTTCCTGCCTCGGTTCCCTGGAGATAACCATGAACGTCAACGAGCACACCGCCGCCGGCTGCCGGGGCCGCGAGATCCTCGAGCGGATCGGCGACAAGTGGTCGCTCCAGGTGATCGCGGTGCTCGGCGGGCGGACCCGCCGGTTCACCGAGCTCAAGCGCGAGATCGAGGGCATCAGCCAGCGCATGCTGACCGTCACGCTGCGCGGCCTGGAGCGCGACGGCATCGTCACCCGGACCGTGTACCCGGTGGTGCCGCCCCGCGTCGACTACACGCTCACCCCGATGGGCGCGACGCTTCTGGACGCCGCCATCACCATGGTCTCCTGGGCCGAGAACCACCTCCGCGAGATCGACGACGCCCGCGCCGCCTACGACGCCCGCAGCGCCGAAACCGAAGCCCTCAAATCCCCCTGAGCCCGCGTGGCGTTCGCTGCGGCGGGGGGCTCAGCGGGATTTGCGGGTGCGGGGCGGGGGGCGGCTCGGTTAGCGTTATAAGGCAGGTGTCCGCGAACGGGAAAGCGTCCGATGGTCTTTCACGAGGTGGGGCGGCGAGCTAGCCGCGCCGAGCTGGGGAACGAGCAGTCGTGCCCGGCCCGGCTCGGCGGTGTGCGCCGTCATCCCATCGACCTCGTGAGGCCGTCCCATGCGCTCTTCTGAGATCCGTTCCACCTTCCTGGACTTCTTCCGGGAACGCGACCACCGCGTCGTCCCGTCCAGCTCGCTGATCCCATCGGATCCGACGCTGCTGCTGACGAACGCGGGCATGAACCAGTTCAAGCCGTACTTCCTCGGCGAGACCGCGCCCGAGCATCCGCGCGCGATGTCCGTGCAGAAATGCGCGCGGACGTCCGACATCGAGAACGTGGGCCGGACGACCCGGCATTCGACGTTCTTCGAGATGCTCGGCAACTTCTCGTTCGGCGACTACTTCAAGGCGGAGGCCGTCGCCTGGGCGTGGGAGCTGTTCACCCGCCATTACGGCCTCGACCCGGAACGCCTCTGGGTCACCGTCTACCTCGACGACGCGGAGGCGGAGGACCTCTGGCGCCGGGTCGGCGTCCCGGCAGAGCGCATCCAGCGGCTCGGAATGGCGGACAACTACTGGTCGATGGGCGTTCCGGGCCCCTGCGGGCCCTCGTCCGAACTGCACTACGACCGCGGCCCGGCGTTCGGGCGCGAGGGCGGGCCCGCCGTGGACGGCGAGCGCTACCAGGAACTCTGGAACCTCGTGTTCATGCAGAACCTGCGCGGCGAAGGGACCGGTAAGGGCGATTACCCGATCCTCGGCGAGCTGCCCGCGAAGAACATCGACACCGGCCTCGGCCTCGACCGGCTCGCGGCGGTCCTCCAGGACGCGGACACCGTTTGCGAGACCGATCTCCTGTCCCCGACGCTCCGGCTCGTCCAGGAACTCGCGGGACGCGAATACCCCGGACGCGACGGCGGCGAGGAGTCCATGTCGTTCCGCGTCGTCACCGAGCACGCGCGGTCCATCGCGTTCCTCATCGCGGACGGCGTCCTGCCCGCGCGCGACGGGCACGGCTACGTGCTGCGCCGCCTCATGCGCCGCGCGATCCGGCACGCGCGCCGGCTCGGCATCGACGATCCCGTCCTGGCGTCCCTGACCGGCAGCGTCATCGGCAACCTCGGCGCGGCGTGGCCGGAGCTGGAACGGCAGTCGGAGCTGATCGAACGGGTCGTCGCGGCGGAGGAGGACGGATTCGAGCGGACGCTGCGGCAGGGCACCCGGCTGCTGGAGTCCGCGATCTCCCGGGCGGACTCCACCCTTTCCGGACAGACCGCCTTCGAGCTGCACGACACCTACGGCTTCCCGATCGACCTGACCCTCGACGCGGCGAAGTCCGCGGGGCTGACCGTCGACGAGGACGCGTTCGCCGAACTGCTGGAGGACCAGCGACGCCGGGCGCAGCAGGCGGGCCGGGACCGCAAGGGCGACGCCGTCGCGCGGCAGGACCTCTACCGGCGCGTCGTGGCCGAACACGGCCGGACCGGCTTCCTCGGCTACTCCTCCACCACCGCGGACACGCGGGTGATCGCGCTCCTCGACGGCACCGGCCTCGTCCCCGTCGCGGGCGAAGGCGACGAACTGGACGTGATCCTCGACCGCAGCCCGTTCTACGCGGAGGGCGGCGGCCAGGTCGGCGACACCGGCACGATCCGCACGCCGGGAGCCGTCATGCAGGTCCTGGACACCCGCTCCGGCATCGACGGCCTGCACGTGCACACCGTCCGGATGGTGGACGGCGAGGTCCGTCCCGGTGACGAGGCGGAGGCGGTCGTGGACGCGGACCGGCGCGCCGCGACCGCCCGGTCGCACAGCGCCACGCACGTCCTGCACGCGATGCTCCGCCGCGTCCTCGGCGACCACGCGGCCCAGCGCGGCTCCCGCGTCGAACCCGGCCGCCTGCGGTTCGACTTCGCGCACTTCTCCGCCGTGCCGGAGATCGGGACCGTCCAGACGCTCGTCAACGAGTACCTGGCGGACGACCCCGAGGTGCGCGTGTGGGAGGCGTCCCGCGCCGGCGCGGAGGCGGCGGGCGCGCTGGCGCTGTTCGGCGAGAAGTACGGCGAGGACGTCCGCATCGTGGACATCGGCGACGCGTCCCGCGAGCTGTGCGGCGGCACCCACGTCGGGCACGGCTCCGCGGCGGGCCCCGTGCACATCGTCGGCGAGTCGTCCATCGGCACCGGGCTGCGCCGCATCGAGGCGCTCACCGGCCTGGACGCCCTGCGGCACTTCGACCACGAACGGGCGCTGCTCGCGGAGCTCGCCGCGCTGCTGAACGTCCGTCCCGACCAGGCGCCCGACCGGCTGCGGCAGCGCCTCGACCTGCTCGCCGACACCCGGCGGGAGCTGGACGCGCTGCGCCGCGCCGACCTCGACGCGCGGGCGCGGACCCTGGCGTCGCAGGCGGAACCGGTGCCCGCCGGCTGGCTCGTCGCGCGGCAGGTCGACGCGATGCCCGCCGCGGACCTGCGCACCCTCGCGTCGGCGGTCGCCTCCTCCGGCGACGGCCGCGGACTGGCCGTCCTTGGCACCGCGTCCGGCGGAAAGGCCCAGCTCGCCGCGGCCGCCGGACCCCGGACCGGCGTGCGGGCGCGCGACCTGCTCACCGACGCGGCGCGCGAGGTCGGCGGCGGCGCGGGCGGCAAGGGCGCCGTCGCGAACGCGGGCGGCCGCCGCCCGGAGCGCCTGGCCGCGGCGATCGCGGTCGCGGCGGCGCACGCCCGGACCCTCTGAGGATCCCCGGGCGCACCGGCGTCCCCGCCGGTGCGCCCGGGTTCACCCGTTCGGCAGGATCACCGCGCGGCCGTTGACCCGGCCCGCGTGCAGCCGCTCGTACGCCTCCGGCGCCTCGTCGATCGAGTACGTCTCGACGTGCACGTCCACGACCCCCGCCCGCGCCAGCTCCAGCACCTCGACCAGCTCGGCGCGGCTCCCCCAGTACGGCGCCCGGACGGACGCGTCGTACGGGAAGATCCCGAACCCCACCTGCGCGACGCCGCCGCCGATCCCGACGATCACCACGTCCGCCTCCACCGCCGCGACCCCGGTCGCCGTCGCCACCGTCGGCCCCACCCCGACGAAGTCGAACACCGCCTGCGCCCCGAGGCCGCCCGTCAGCTCCCGCACCCGCGCGGTCGCCCGCTCGTCCGACAGCACCGTCTCGTGCGCGCCGACCGTCCGGGCCAGCTCCAGCTTGTCCTCCGACACGTCCAGCGCGATCACCCGCGCCGGGCTCAGCGCCCGCAGCACCTGGATCGCCACGTGCCCGAGCCCGCCCGTCCCGATCACCACCGCGGCGCTGCCCGGCACCAGCTTCGGCAGCGACCCCTTGATCGCGTGGTACGGCGTCAGCCCCGCGTCCGTCAGCGGGACGTTGCGCACCGGATCGAGACCGTCCAGCGGCACCAGGTGCCGCGGATCGTCGACCAGCAGGTATTCGGCGATCGCGCCCGGCGCGCCCAGCCCCGGCGGCCGGATGCCCAGCTCGTCCGCCCGCAGGCAGTAGTTCTCCTTGCCCTGCGCGCACATCACGCAGGCCCCGCACCCCCACGGCCCGTACACCGCGACCGACTCCCCGACCGCCACCCCCTCGACGCCGTCCCCGAGCGCCTCCACGATCCCGGCGCCCTCGTGGCCCAGCGTCAGCGGCAGCGGGTACCCCAACTGCTCCGCCGGCCAGCTCATGACCGCGATGTCGGAATGGCACACCCCCGCCGCGGTGACCTTCAGCAGCACCTGCCCCGGACCCGGTTCGGGATCCGGCACGGTCACCACCTCCGGCGCCCCGCCCACCTCGCGATACTGCACCGCTTTCATGCTTCCCCCTCAACGACGGCCGCCGCCCCACGCCGCAGGCATGCCCCGAACGCCCCCGCCCCATCCATCCCACACAAACGCCTCCGGCCCACCGTCCTCGAACGGCCATCACGCCGCTGCGCGGCTGACCCGCCGCGCTGTCCCACACGGCCACCACCCGCAGAGCCCGAGCGGCACAGGCCCCGCCAGCCCGAGCCGGTTCCGCCCGAGCACCAGGCACACCGGCCGAGCACCAAGATCGGAACAGGGCGATCGCAGCGGCACTGGGGGCGTTCAAGGTGGCTCGGGCCAGTGACAAGGGTGACAAGAGCACCCCGAAACGATCGGGCACGAAGGCGAAAGCGATCTTGAGAAAAACCAAGGCCCAGGTGGGGAAACAGGGTTCCTGCCTGGGCCTTCTCAGTGGGAGCGGGCGACGGGAATCGAACCCGCGTAGCCAGTTTGGAAGACTGGGGCTCTACCATTGAGCTACGCCCGCGAGATGGAGGGTGCGGGGCCCTCGATCGCCAACCGTAGCTTACAGGGTGGCAAGGGGCGAACGGGTTTGCGGGCGGTCCGCGGGCGGAATGCCGGGTCGGGCGAGGCGGACGGGCCTGATCGGCACTAGACTTCACGGGTCGCCGGGGACGGCGGCGGTCGCGGGCTGTAGCGCAGTTTGGTAGCGCACTGGCTTTGGGTGCCAGGGGTCGTGGGTTCGAATCCCGCCAGCCCGACCGAATGAGGCCGGCAGATGACGGTTCGCTGGCGCGGAATGTCGTCACGCACGGCGGGCACCATGCGATCGCCCATGACGAGCTCGTCGCACTTTGTTCCAGATGCGCCGGAAGCCCGAGCGCCAGAGCTGACCGCCCCGAGGGACGACGAACACCCGGCCGTCCGGCTCCTCCTCGGCGAACTCGTCCAGGTGCGGGACGATCTCCAGCGGGATGGACGCCACGCGCCGACCGGCCCGGTGCTTGGGCGTGTCCTCCAGGAGCTTGCGCCCGCCGCCACTACTTCACAGGTCGGCCGTGTCTGCCCGCCGGCGGAAGAGGCATACAACGCCTACCCGCTCGCCGGTCATCGCCTTGGCCTCGCAAGCCGACATCCGGTCCATGAGCCACCCTTCGGACTCGATGGCTTCGATCTGCTCTGCGACCCGGCCCATCGGACCCGAGACTCCGCTGTTCGTGATCTGCTCCATCAACTTGGCCACGTAGACCGTGTGGCCTTCGCTGAAGGCTCGAGCGGCATGCTGGGTAGCCTGATCGGCTACCTGCTTCTTGATGAACCCCATGATTCATCCCCCCAGACCAGGCTACGACCGTCACTGGTGGCACGACAGAGGCGGTGAGCAGGCGCTCCAGCCTTCTGATCGGTTACAAGCCTGCTCCGGTACAGGAGTGGTGCAACTTGGCCTGGAAGGGGGCGGGGCTCCCTCGACCCCGGGCGGTTGAGGATGGCGGCGAACGGAATCTGTCAGGGGGCTACGCCGCTCCTGTCGCCTCCAGCAGTTCGTCTCAACCGTCCGCTCTCAGGTTGTTCCAACTCGCGATGCGATCAAGGGCGGCTTGCGGTAGCCGAAAGCGGCTTGAGCCGCTCCGGGGTTCACAGTTGTGCTCTTGCTTTGCGTTTGGTGACGGGGTCGGCCAGGCGCTGTTCGTCGCAGGCGCGCTGCAAGGTGTCGAGGGTTTCGTCGAGGCCCGGGCCGAGTCTGGGGCCCGGGGTGAAGGTCGCCGGTAGGTTGCGCATGCCGTTGATGACGCCGATCGTCTCGTAGTGCACCGCACCATTGGGGTCGCAGACGAAGTCGGGCATGCGGTCGAGCACCTGCGTGAGCATTCGCTTGAAGACGGTGCGGGCGACGTTGGAGCCGATGCAGCGGTGGATGCCGAGGCCGAAGCTGGCGTGTCTGTTGCCCGTGCGGGCCAGGTGGATCGTGTCCGGATCGGGGAACGCGGCCGGGTCGCGGTTCGCCATGGCCCACGACAGCCACAGGCGGTCTCCTTCTTTGAAGCGGGTGCCGGCGACCTCGCAGTCGGCGGAGATCGTGCGCCCGTCCCCGGGAGCGGGGGTGTAGAAGCGGAGGAACTCTTCGGTCGCCGAGTCCAGGAGGGTGTCCCGTTCGTCGTTCAGGCGCTGTCGTTCGGCCGGGTTCTCCGACAGCCATTCCAGTGCGTGGGCCGTCAAGGCGGTGGTGGTGTCGAAGCCGCCGCCGATGAGCAGGGTGAGGACGCCGACGAGTTCGTCGTCGGGCGGGTTCTTGCCGTTGATGTCGGCGTTGATGAGCGCGTCCACCAGCCCGGGGCGTGGGTCGCTGCGGATTTCCGCGAGGGTGGCCATCAGATCCCCGTGCATCTCGATGAGCATCTCCAGGACCCGATGCATCGCGGGTGAGTCCGGCGGGGTGTAGATGGACGCGTGCGCCGGCTCGTTGTACAGGGCCCATTTCTTGAGCGGGATCCCCATCATGGCGAGGGTGAACACGGCGGGGACCACGTTGGCCAGGTCCTCGACGAAGTCGATCCGGCCGTCCTCGATCTTCTCGTCGATGCAGGCGCGGACGACCTCGTCGATCAGCGGGATCCAGCGCTGGACCGCCGCCGGGGACAGGTAGGGGTTGAGGGCCTGCCGGTAGTGGCGCTGCTCGGGCGGGTCCATCTCCAGGAAGCCGCCCTGAGCCGAGAACTCGGAGGTGGGGATGGTGATCCCCTTGTATCCGCGCCGTTCGTTGCGGACGTCGTGGTCGTTGGACAGGTACTCGACCGACCGCGCGGCCAGTTCGAACACCTCGCGGTTGCCGGCGGCCACCCAGTGCCCGCCGTAGGTGTCCGACCAGGCGACGGGACACCGGCCGTGCATCTCCTGGGTGATCGCCTCGAACCGCTGCCGGTACTCGGGCGCGTGCCTGTCGAAGTCGTACCGGTGCTTCATTGAGTCGTCGTCAGGGACCTTCGTGCTCACGTGGGTCTTCTCCTCGATGCCGATCGACGTCCGGTTCAGATCTGGTGGGCCCCGGCGTCCACGCATGCTCTGCTGGAAGGCCGTGGTGCCCTTCGTGGTCCTCGACCGCGATGATGCCGGCCGCCCCTCCTGCACCAGCCGTAGCGCGTGGCCCCCATGCGCGCCGCCCTCTCCGCTACGGGAATGATCGTTCTCAAGCTGGAAGGATGACGCGCCAAGACCTCCTGTACAGGCGTATAGTGCTGGGCCTTGATTTTCGCATAAGAGGCTGATTCTCTCTAGTGAGACGAGGGTTCCGATCGCGATCAGGGGACGGCCATGTCGGCTGGGGCGTCCCGGCGCGCCGCGACCTGCTCGGCTGAGGAAAGGGAGGCGTCATGGACCGGGAGGACATGATCCTCATCAGCGTCGACGACCACATCGTCGAGCCGCCCGACATGTTCGTGAACCACCTGCCGAAGAAGTACCAGGAAGAGGCCCCTCGGCTGGTCCACCAGGACGATGGCAGCGATGTGTGGAAGTTCCGGGAGACCGTCATCCCCAACGTCGCGTTGAATGCGGTGGCGGGGCGTCCGAAGGAGGAGTACGGGCTGGAGCCGCAGGGGCTGGATGAGATCCGGCCGGGTTGTTATGACGTGAACGAGCGGGTCAAGGACATGAACGCCGGGGGGATCCTGGCGTCGATGAACTTTCCGTCGTTCCCGGGGTTCGCGGCGCGGTTGTTCGCCACCGAGGACGCCGACTTCTCCCTGGCCCTGGTGCGGGCCTACAACGACTGGCATATCGATGAGTGGTGCGCGGCGCATCCGGGCCGGTTCATCCCGATGGCGCTGCCGGTGATCTGGGACCCGCAGGCCTGCGCGGCGGAGGTGCGGCGGGTGGCGGCCAAGGGCTGCCACTCGCTGACCTTCAGCGAGAACCCGGCCGCGATGGGCTACCCCAGCTTCCACAGCGACCACTGGGACCCGCTGTGGCAGGCGCTGGTGGACACCGGCACCATCCTGAACGTGCACATCGGCTCCTCGGGCCGGCTGTCGATCCCGGCGGTGGACTCCCCACCCGATGTGATGATCACGCTGCAGCCGATGAACATCGTCCAGGCCGCCGCCGACCTGCTGTGGTCGCGCGTCATCAAGCAGTACCCCGACATCAAGATCGCGCTGTCCGAAGGCGGCACCGGCTGGATCCCCTACTTCATGGAGCGGGTCGACCGGACCTTTGAGATGCACGCGACCTGGACGCTGCAGGACTTCGGCGGCAAACTGCCCAGCGAGGTGTTCCGCGAGCACTTTTTGACCTGCTTCATCAGCGACCCCCTCGGTGTGCGGCTGCGGCACGACATCGGCATCGACAACATCTGCTGGGAAGCCGACTACCCGCACAGCGACTCGATGTGGCCCGGCGCCCCCGAAGAACTCCACACCGTCCTGCAACGCTGCGAGGTACCCGACGACGAGATCAACAAGATGACCCACCAGAACGCCATGCGCTGGTACAACTTCGACCCCTTCCTCCACATCCCCCGCGAACAGGCCACCGTCGGCGCACTCCGCAAAGCCGCAGAAGGACACGACGTCTCCATCCAGTCCCGCAGCCACCGCATCGTCTCTCCGGAGAAGAAGCTGGAGGCCTTCCACTCCCCCTCGACATGGGGCGCGGCCCCTACGCGCTGAGCGTTTTCCCAGGGCGCGGGCGCAGGCAGTTCCGGGACCTGTGCCCGTCGTCTTACTCGCCCGCTCACCGGACGTGACCGGCCGGTCTGCAACAATGCCCATGCAGCGTGAGAGCGAGGTTCGTGCATGGCATCCCCCCGGCGCGTGGGCACCGAGACATCCAAGACGCGGGATCTCATCCTCAACTGCGTCGAACGGTTGATGCTGGAGGCGGGCTACGCCAGCGTCACCTACCGCGCCATCGCCGCCAAGGCGGGGGTCACTCCCGGCCTGGTCCAGTACTACTTCCCGACGCTGGACGAGGTGTTCGTCGCGGCCGTCCGGCGGCGGTCGCAGCAGAACCTGGAGAAGCTGGCCGAGGCGCTGCGCACCCGCGCCGACCAGCCGCTGCACGTCCTGTGGGACTACAGCCGCGAGGAGTCCGCGGCGGCGCTCACCACCGAGTTCCTCGCTCTCGGCAACCACCGCAAGTCGATCCGCGCGGAGATCACCGAGTGGACCGAGCGGGTACGGCGGCTCCAGGTCGAGGCGCTCGACGAGGCGGTCCGCAAGCGGCCCGTCACCCTCGGGCCCCTGTCGCAGGGGACGCTGCTGTTCCTGGTGACCGGCATACCGAAGCTGATCCGGCTGGAGGAGGGCGTGGGCATCGCGTCCGCGCACGCCGAGGTGGTGAAGGAGTTCGAGGAGTTCCTCGACTCGGCGGAGCCGGAGGGCGGGCGCGGCTGAGCGCGCCCACACGGGGTCACCTCTGGCCGATGATCGCGGGCATCGTGTCCCAGCCCCGCACGGTCGTGGTGGGCGAGCGGCGAGCGCCGGCCATGTCGATCTCCCAGTCGGGGAAGCGGTTCAGGATCTCGTCGAGGGCGACGCGTGCTTCCATGCGGGCCAGCGCGGCCCCCAGGCAGTAGTGCGCGCCGTGCCCGAACGTGACGTACGTGCCGATGGTGCGGTGGATGTCGTAGCGGTCGGGGCTCTCGAAGCGGCGCTCGTCGTGGTTGGCCGAGGCGACCATGAGCAGCATCGCCGACCCCGCCGGGACCTTGGTGCCGTGGTACTCCACGTCCTCGGCGACGTAGCGCGCGACGTGCGGGCCGGGTGGTTCGTAGCGCAGTAGCTCCTCGATCGCGTTGGGGATGAGTGACCGGTCGGCGGCCAGTTCGCGGCGCTGGCCGGGGTGCTCGGCCAGGACCTTGCCCATCCAGCCGAACAGGCGCCCGGTGGTCTCGACGCCGGCGCCGGCGATCACCGTCAGGAACGTCACGATCTCGTCCTTCGACAGCTTGCGGACGGTGCCGTCGACGTCCTCGAACTCGACGCCGAGCAGTTCGGTGATGAGGTCGTCGGAGGGGTTCTTCTCCCGCCACGCCACGTATTCGGCGTACATGCCGCCGTCGAAGTACTGCTCCTTGTTGATCGGCAGCGGCCGGCCGGGTTCGTTGCGCAGGTTGCGCTGGGCGTGGTCGCGGACCTTCGGCTGCTCGGCGTCGGGAATGCCGACCAGCATGCCGATGGCCCGCATGGGCAGCTCGTCCCCGAGATCGGTCACGAAGTCAAATCTGTCCGAGCCGGTGAACGGTTCGAGGCATGCGACGCAGAATGCGCGCACCTTCTCCTCCACCATTCTCATCCGCCGCGGTGTGAAAGCTCGCGAGACCAGGGCGCGGTGGACGGTGTGCTGCGGCGGGTCCTCGTGGATGAACACCCCGGGCGGCATGACCGGATCGGCCTTGACGACCTCGAGGATGTCGCCCTTGGCCGAGCTGAGCCGCTTGACGTCCTTCAGGGCGGCGTCGACGTCCGCGAAGCGGCTCAGTCCCCAGAAGTCGTGGCGTTCGTTGTAGTACAGCGGCGCCTCGTCCCGCAGCCGCCGGTAGGTGGGGTACGGGTCGCGGTCGATGTCGACGTCGTAGGGGTCGTAGTACAGGCCGTCGTCGCTCACTGTTTCTCCCTCGAGCCGGTGTTGTACGGTCGTATAGTCTCTTGCTATACATTCGTATAGCACACGCGTTTCGGCTCGGAAAGGGCCGGCCGTGGAAACGGAGGAACGACGTGAGTCGTACAGCGGTGGTGACCGGCGGCGCCTCCGGGCTGGGGCGGGCGATCTGCCAGCACCTCGCCCGCCAGGACCGGCCCGTCGCCGTCCTCGACCTCGACGGCGACGCCGCCGAACGCCTGGCCGGCGAACTGCGCGGGAAGAAGCACCGGGCGGTCGCCGTCCAGGTCGACGTGGCGGACCGGGTCGCGGTCGACAAGGCCTTCGACGAGGTGCGCGCCGCGCTGGGATCGGTCGGGATCCTGGTCACCAGCGCGGCCGTCTCCGGATTCCTGCCCTTCGAGCAGGTCACCTCCGGCGACTGGACCCGCACGATCGCCGTCAATCTCACCGGGACCTTCAACTGCCTGCAGTCGGCGATCCCCGACATGACGGCCGAGAGCTGGGGCCGGATCGTCACCATCTCCTCGGCGGCGGGCCAGACCGGCTCGCTGCGCCAGGCGCACTACGCGGCGTCCAAGGGCGGCGTTATCGCCCTGACCAAGACGGTCGCGCTGGAGTACGCAGCCAAAGGGATCACCGCGAACACGATCCCGCCGTTCACGGTCGACACGCCGCTGCTGCGCGCCGCGCAGAAGTCCAAGCTGCTGCCGGGCTCCGAGGTGCTGGCCCGCATGATCCCGGCGCGGCGGCTCGGCACCGGCGACGACATCGCGGCGATGTGCGCGTTCCTGTGCTCGGACGAGGCCGGTTACATCACCGGCCAGGTCATCGGGGTCAACGGAGGTGCAGTGACATGAGCGACCGGTTCTCCCTGGACGGCCGGGTGGCCGTCATCACCGGCGGCGGCACCGGGATCGGCCGCGGCACGGCGCTGGTGCTCGCCGAGCACGGCGCCGACGTCGTGCTGGCGGCGCGCCGTCCGGAACCGTTGGAAACCACCGCGAAGGAGATCCGGGCGCTGGGGAGGCGTGCCCTCGCCGTGCCGACCGACGTCAGCGACCCCGACCAATGCCGGCGGCTCGTCGACATCACCCTTCGCGAGATGGGTCGGCTCGACATCCTCGTCAACAACGCGGGCGGCGCAAAGACCAAGTCGCCGATGAAATGGACCGACGAGGAGTGGCAGCACGTCCTGGCGCTCAACCTCGGCAGCGTGTTCTTCCTGTCGCGGGCCGCCGCCGAGCCGATGCTCGCCCAGGGCAAGGGCGCGATCGTGAACATTTCCTCAGGAGCGAGCCTGCTCGCCATGCCCCAGGCCGCGCCGTACGGCGCGGCGAAGGCAGGGGTGAACAACCTCACCGGCTCGCTGGCTGCGGCCTGGACCCGCAAGGGCGTCCGCGTGAACGCCATCGCCGTGGGAGCCGTCCGGGCGGCGACGCTGCTGGACGAGGCGGAACGGCACGGCCTGGACCCCGAGGCCATCGCGATGACCAACGGCTCGGGCCGCCTCGGCGAACCCGACGAGATCGGCTACGGCGTCCTGTTCCTCGCCTCCGACGCCTCCAGCTTCTGCTCGGGCCAGACCCTTTACGTCCATGGGGGCCCGGGCATGGCCGGCGTCTGACGAGAGGCTTGCTCTCTTGAACGGCGGAATACATTCTTATACGGTCGTACAACAACCTTGGAGGTGCGATGACCGCTGCGTTCGCCCCGCTCAACCCGTTCGGCATGGAGATCACCGGCGCGTCCGGCGAGGCGCTGGTACATCGGAAGGCCGCGGACCGGTGCCTGGAGCTGCTCGCCGAGCACGGTGTGGTGATCTACCGCGAGCTCGACATCGGCGACGACGACCTCGTCGCGTTCACCCGCCTCCTCGGCGAACCCGAGGTCGCCAGGACCAGCGAGCACCGCCGTCCCGAGATCGACACGATCACCCTCGACCCGGCGAAGACCAACGCCACCCTCGCGGGCTACCGGCGCGGGAACTTCCACTGGCACATCGACGGCGCCACCATCCAGATCCCGCAGAAGGCCACGCTGCTCACCGCCCGCGAGGTCGATCCGGCCGGCGGCGACACCGAGTTCGCCAGCACCTTCCTCGCCTACCAGGCCCTGCCCGAGGCGGAGAAGGCACGCCTCGACGGGCTCACGGTGGTGCACAGCTTCGCCGCCGCGCAACTGCGCGCCAACCCCGACCCCTCCGAGAAGGAACGCGCCGCCTGGGACCGCGTGCCGTCCCGCACCCACCCGCTGGTCTGGACGCGCGGCAACGGACGCAAGTCCTTGCTCGTCGGCGCCACCGCAGGCGAGGTCGTGGAGCTGCCAGGCGAAGAAGGCCGGGCACTGCTGGAACGCCTGCTGGAATGGGCGACCCAGCCGCAGTTCGTCATACGCCACCAGTGGCGGCGCGGCGACCTGGTCATCTGGGACAACACCGGAATGCTGCACCGCGCCCTGCCGTTCGAGCCCACATCCCGGCGGCTGATGCACCGCACCACCCTCGTCGGCGAAGAGGCGGTGGCCTGATGACCGACGACTTGGAAGCGCTGCGGCGCGACGTGCGGTACCTCAAGGACCGCGCCGAGATCCTCGACTGCATCGCCCGCCACGCGCGCGGCTGCGACCGCCACGACGACGCCCTCATCACCAGCGCCTACCACCCCGACGCCACCGACGAGCACGGCTTCACCACCAACTCCGGCACCGACTATGCCGAGTGGGCCAACCCCGCGCACGCCGCGACCTCGCACGCCCACCTGCACAACATCACCACGCACTCGTGTGACATCGACGGCGACACCGCCCACTGCGAGAGCTACTCGCTCGTCGTCCTGCTCGGCAAGGACGGGCGCACCGCCCAGATCATCAACGGCCGCTACCTCGACCGCCTCGAACGCCGCGACGGCCGCTGGCGCATCGCGCTGCGCCGCTCCACCGTCGAAGCCATGTTCACCGCGGACGCCTCCGTCCTGAAATCCCCCTTCTTCACCGACCAGGGCTACCTGAAGGGGACGCGCGACACCGGCGACCTGTCCTACCAGCGCCCGCTGACCCTGGAGCAGACCGGATCCCGCTGGTCGTCCACGGCCCCGGCGAGCTCCCGATGATCGGGCTTCGCGCGCTCGCCGTAGGCGGTTCCGTCCTGCTCAGCGCGGTGATGGTGCCGGGCACGCCGGCATCGGCCGCGCCGTCTCCGCAGTGCGCCCAGCCGCAGCCCAACGGCCCGATGCAGGTCACCGCCGACTGCGTCGACCCGCTCTACGGCCATCCCGTCATCGACGGCGAGAAGGACCTGACCACCCCGGTGCCGCATCACCAGGTGTCCGGGCATTTCGGGGGCACCAGCGTCAAGTTCAACCTCTACCTCCCGCAGGCGAGCCGCTGGGACGGCAGGTTCTTCCAGCTCGTCTATCCGCTGCAGAACGAGAACGCCGACCCCCCGTCCATCGCCTTCGGGGCCGACAGCGGCGCCTACACCGTGCAGACCTCGGGCACCTCGGGCTACCGCGCCGACGCTGCCGCCGCCAAGTTCTCCCGCACGGTCGCCGCGAAGTACTACCGCTCGTCCCGCCGGATCCACGGCTACATCTACGGCGGCAGCGGCGGCTCGTACATGACGATCGGCGCGATGGAGAACACCACCGGCGTGTGGGACGGCGCGGTGCCGTTCATCCCCGGGGTCCCGACGTCGATCCCGAACAACTTCTTCGTCCGCGCCTTCGCCCGGCTGGTGCTGCTCGGCAAGGCACCGCGGATCGCCGACGCGGTGCGCCCCGGCGGATCCGGCGACCCGTACGCCGGTCTCACCGGCGCAGAGAAGGCGGTGCTGCGCGAGGTCACCCGGATGGGCATCCCGCTGCGGGCCTGGGAGAACTACTCCTACGTGCTCGGGCTGGACGATGCGCAAGGACTGCTCGGCTTCGCCGGCACCGTCCGCGCCATGGACCCGACCTACGCCGACGACTTCTGGAGCAAGCCCGGCTACCTCGGCACCGAGCGGTCACCGCTGGGCGACCTGGTCCGCGCCGCCCGGATCGACCAGACCGCCGCCATCACCCGAGTAGAGCGCGACGCCCACAACGTCCCGACCAAGATCACCCTCGACCGCGCAGCCGCGGACCCGAAGAAGACCGGCTTCGACTTCACCGCCTACCGCGCCGACGGCACCGCGATCGGCGCACTCACCGGCTCACTCGACCCCGCCACCAAGACCTTCACCATCGGCACGGGCAACTCGTCCGAGACGCTCGACGCCATCAGCGCGGGCGGCAAGCTGCGCATCGACAACCGCTGGAACCTGGCGCTGCTGACCTACCACCGCCACCAGGTCCCCGCACGGCCCGGCTTCGCCGCCTGGGACCAGTTCCGCGACCCCGCCGGCGAACCGATCTATCCGCAGCGCGCCCTCGAGGTCGGCCCCGTCATCTCCGGCCAGGTCAGCGGCGGCGGCACCCACACCGGAAAGATCACCGGCAAGGTCATCGAGGTCGCGAACCTCCTCGACACCGACGCCTTCCCCTGGGACGCCGACTGGTACGCCCAGCAGGTGAAGCAGGCCCTGGGAAGCCGCTACGACGACGGCTTCCGCGTCTGGTACAACGACAACGCCGACCACATCGGCGCCCACGAGACCAATCTGCTCGACTACACCGGCATCCTCCAGCAGGCCCTCCGCGACGTCAGCGCCTGGGCCGAAAAGGGCGTGCCGCCCCCGCGCTCGACCCGCTACGACGTCACCGGCGGCCAGGTCACCGTGCCCGCGACCGCGGCCCGACGGCACGGCGTCCAACCCGTCGTCACCCTGACCGCCGACGGCCGTCACCGGATCGACGTCCCCGCCGGAAGGCCGGTCACCTTCACCGCCACCATCCAGACCCCGCCCGGCACCGGGAAGATCGTCTCCACCGGATGGGACTTCACCGGCGCCGGGACGTTCACGTCCTCGGCCTTCGGGCCTCCCCGCGCCGACGTGCGCGTCCGCCAGACCCACACCTACCGCGAACCCGGCACCTACTACCCGGCCCTGCGCGCGACCGCCCAGCGCGACGGCGACACCGCCACCCCCTTCGCCACGATCCCCGACCTCGGACGCGTCCGCGTCGTCGTCCACTGACCGAGGCGTCCCGAACCCGCGATGACCACGAGTGCCTCGCCCCGCCCGGCCGAAACCTTCCGCGCGGGGCGCACCGGCAAGGAGGGACCCCCATGCGCATCGGCCTGACCGGCGGCGCGTCGACCCCCGACAAGATCGTCCAGCAGGCGCGGCGGGCCGAGGCCGACGGCTTCTCCTCGCTCTGGTACGCGAGCATCGTGACCGGCGACCCGCTGACCCCCATGGCCCTCGCCGGACGCGAGACCTCGACGATCGAACTCGGCACCGCCGTCCTGCAGACCTACCCCTGCCATCCGCTGCTGCAGGCGAACCGCGCCGCCTCGGCCGCCGCCACGATGGGCCGCCCGGGCCTGACGCTCGGCATCGGCCCCTCCCACGAGTCCGTTGTCCGCGGCGTGTACGGCATGTCCTACGACCGTCCGGGCCGAAATGCCGAGGAGTACACCCGGATCCTCACGGCACTTTTTCGCGGCCAGGTCGTGGACTTCGACGGCGAGGACTGGACGGCCCACAGCGCCGGCAGCATGGTCGCCCTCCCCCACCCCGTCCCCGTCCTGCTGTCGGCCCTGTCGCCCAGGCTGCTGCGCGTCGCGGGCCAGTACGCCGACGGCGCCGTGCTGTGGATGGCGCCGGCCAAGGCGATCGACGGCCACATCGCGCCCCGCATCCGCGCCGCGGCCGCCGATGCGGGGCGGCCCGCGCCCCGCATCGTCGCCGGGCTCCCCGTCGCCGTCCACGACGACGTCACCGAAGCCCGCAACGCGGTCGCCGCGACGGCCGGCGCCTACGCCGGCATGCCCAACTACCAGCGCATCCTCGAACTCGGCGGCGCCGCGTCCCCCGCCGACGCCGCCATCGTCGGCAACGAGTCCTCGGTACGCGCCCAACTGCAATCCCTCCTGGACGCCGGAGCCACCGACATCTGGGCCAACATCGTCCGCGCCGGCACCGACCCCGCCGCCTCGGCCCGCCGCACCCGAGCCCTCCTCAGCGAACTCGCCACCGAGCCCAACGCATAAGGCTCAGGCCGGGGCGTCCGCTCGGGTCGCGTGAGGGTCGCGCTCGACCGGGAGCGGCGGAGACGCGGCGGCCGCCATGCCTCAGGAATCGGCCGGCGGCTGATCCAGCAGGTGGCGGCGCAGGAAGGACAGTTCGGCCGCGACGGCCTGCTCGTGTCCGCTCAGGAACGGCTGGTAGTGCCCGCCCGGCACCGTGACGAGCTCGCCGCGGGGGGCGCTGCCGGCCGCGGCGACGGACGGCGCGACGAGCGCCGACCGGTCCTGGTCGCAGACCAGGACCAGCAGCGGGCAGGTGATCCGGGACGCGCGGCGGCCGGGCCGGTAGAAGCCGAGGCTCAGCGCGAAGCGGGCGGCGGCCGCCTGGTGCCAGTCCGGGTACCGGTTGTCGGGGTTGAGCGCCTTGTCGGTATCAAGCGCGTCGGGCGTGGTGAGGAACGCGACGGTACCCGGCTCGCCGTTGAGGGGAACCAGCAGCGGCGGCCGGCCGACCAGACCGCCGAGGGCGTCGAGGACGCCCCGGCCCGTCAGGCGCAGCATGGCCGGCGGCGTCTGGTGTCGCGCGGCGTTGCGGACGATGGCCTGGCAATCGGCGTTCGGCGTCTGCGCGATCGCCGCGGCGACCCGCCGGTCGCGCGCCGCCATGTGCAGGACGTGACCGCCCGACAGCGAGAATCCCCAGAGCGCCACCTTGCCCGGATCGACTCCCGGCAGCGTCGCCGCGAACCCGATCGCGGCCTGCCAGTCGGCGAGCTCGTCCTTGATGCGCACCACCTGACGCGGCCTGCCGCCGCTGTCCCCGAGACGGCGATGGTCGAAGGCGAGGACGGTGAACCCCGCATCGGCGAAGCGCTTCGCGAACGGATCGGTGCCCGGCCCCTTGGTCACCGCGAACCCGCCCGCCATGACCACGCAGCCGCCGTTCGTGCCCGGATAGTGCCAGGCGCCGCACTCGACGTCGCCACTGGCGAAGCGGATCTTCTCTCGATTCACGGACATCTGCGTGCTCCCGTCTCCGGTGGTCGGGCGACCCCTATGGTGAGGCACCCCTCCGGTTCATTCCGACGGTACCACGAACATGAGGCATGCCTCACGTAGGTATTCTCGAAGCATGCCGCCGCCCGCCGAATCCTCCGGTGCTCCCGCCCGACCGCGGCGCCGCGACGCACAGCGCAACCGCGAGCGCTTCATCGCCGCCGCCCAGGCCGCGTTCGCCGAGCACGGCGCCGACGCCTCGCTCGAACGGATCGCCCGCGACGCCGGCCTGGCGATCGGCACGCTCTACCGGCACTTCCCGACCCGCCTCGACCTGCTGACGGCCGCCTTCGAACCCAAGGTCCAGGAGCTGGTCGCCACCGCCGAACGCGCCCTGGCCATGGACGATCCGTGGGAGGGCTTCTGCGCCTTCCTCGAATCGCTGTTCGGGATGCAGGCCGGCGACCGCGGGTTCAACGACCTCGTCTCGATGCGCTTCCCGGCCAGCGAGCGCACCGAGGCGCTGCACGAGCGGCTGTACCAGCTCATCGAGGCGAACCTGCGCCGAGCCCAGCAGCACGGCCACGTGCGCACGGACGTCACCGAGGCCGACATCATCACCCTGGTCTGGGCGAACGGCCGCATCCTCGAAGCCACCAGCCACACCGCACCGCACGCCTGGCGGCGCAACCTGCACCTCATGATCGACGCGTTCCGGGCCGCCAACCGGCACGAACTGCCGGAACCCCCGCTGACCGGCGAACAGCTCTACGCGGCCATGGTCCGCCTGAGCGCCTAGCGTTCCGGCCGCGGACCGGGAGCCGGCGCACGGGACTCGGTCGCGACGGCGGAGTCCGTCGGCTCTCCCCACCGGTCCATGTAGACGACCTCTGCCATGGGGCGGCGACGCACCGGGCCGTGCTTGCCCCGAGGCCAGCCGACGACGATGTGCCCGGCGAGCATCCAGTCGTCGGGCACTCCGACGGCCTCGCGCAGGAGCGGCTCGCCTCCGTACGCGGCCCAGCTGGTCATGCAGGCGCCCAGCCCTTGCGCGCGCGCCGCCAGCAGGAAGTTCTGCATCGCCGGAAAGATCGACCCGCCGAGCAGCAACTCGGACGCCGTGGGAAAGCGCTTCTGGCTGAACAGCACCGACGTGAACTCGCCCGCACGGTCGTGCAGCTCGTACGTCGCCCGGGCGGTTCGTGCGCGGCGGCTGTGGTCATGGTCATCGGGACGGGTCATCCCGTAGACCGGTTCGATCACGCGCAACGACTGCTCCGCCGCCTTCGCGACCGCGGCGCGCGACTCCGGCGACCGGAGCACGATGAACCGCCGTTCCTGCGCGTTCGCACCGGATGGCGCCCATGCCGCCGCTTGCAGGCAGCGGTTCAACGTCGTTTCGTCGACCGGCTCGTCGGTGAAGCGGCGGATCGTCCGCGCCGTCGACATCACCGTCCACACATCAGTGGCCGTTCGCGTCATTCCTGCTCCCGTTCTCCCGCCCCACCGTCCTCATGGGCCATCCAGTGGACGAAACGGTGCAGTGGATACATGGCGTCGTGCGGGTTGCCGATGGTGCTGGGGCCGGCTTCGCCCAGGCGGACGACGCGTTGCGCGCCGCCGCTGGCGAGGCGGTCCCGATAGTCGGCCATTCTTGCGAAAGGGTAGAAGCCGATCGTCTGCGTCGCCACGTTGACGTACTTCACGGCTTGGTCGAGCGAGTCGACGCGGACCACGTTGGCGGTCTTGTTGACCGGATGGAAGCCCACGGGCTCGTCGGAGCGGATCACCAGGCCCCTGCCGTCGGTCCTCCCCCAGACCCGGAACTCGTCGTCGAGCATCCTCAGCGTGTCGATCTCCTCGCGCAGGTCCCGGTCGAGCGGCCGGGCATCGCCGGACGCCGCCGCCTTCGCCGAGATGTGGCCGTGCAGCCGCGCGCAGAAGCGGTCGGCGTCCGCCTCGTCCGCCTCGACGTAGACGAAGCGGCTCGCGACGCATGCCTCCTGGTTGAGGACCATGACGTCGGACGCGGTGAGCGCGGCGGCCAAGTCGAGGGTCTCCGCAGACGCGAACGCCTCCCGGCCGACCATCGAGATCGAGGTCTTGGGGTCGAAGGAGACCAGCTGCAAGCCGGGCCCGAGGTACTTGACCACGTTGTCGATGGCGTCACCGCCGCCCCATGCGACGATCTTGTCGAAGTACTGGGGCCGGTACAGGACGCGCTCGACCGCGTCGTCGCCGCCGCGCCAGTAGACCGCCGACATCGACCGGACGATGGGGTGGCCGGGGTCGATCTCGGCCATGGTCCGCAGGATCGCGACCGTGGTGAACGGGTCGCTGGACGACATCTTGAACAGGTTGACGGCCTTGACCATCGCGCCCTGGGCAATGGACTTCACGGCCACGCCCGGGGAGTTGCCCGGCAGCACGTGGACGAGCCGGGGCGCGAACGCCCGCACGTAGCTCTTGCGGCCGGTGAAGTCCTGCTTCGGGATCCACTCGTCCAATGCCCTCGGGTCGGGGAAGTTCTGCTCGACCACGGTCCGCAGCAGCCGCCGGTCGAGGTACGCGGCAGCGCCGGTGACCTGCGACTCCAGCACCGCGCGCGGCAGTACGTGGGTGGCCGACATGCGGTCGACGCACTCGCGCATGAGGGGGTTGCGGGGGTCGCGGATCCGCTCGCCGGTCTCGACGAGGAAGTCGATGATCTCCGTGAGCGGGACGTTCAGCAGCGGCGGCACCTCGCCGCGCGGCTGCACCACCCGGTCCAGGTCGAGGCGCGGCGTCGCGAAGGTGACGCCCAGGTCCCGCGACCTGTGGGTGGTGTCGGCGCCCGCGGCGAGCTCGCCGCGCTGGAAGAACGGCGCGGACACGACCGCGTCGGTGCTCTCGGGGCGGGCAGGGGTCACGGTCATGACAGGCCTCGCACGTAGGCGTCCACGGTGCCGGCGCAACCGATCTTGTCGTCGCCGGCGAGGTCCGCGTAGCGGACGATGTCGTTGCGCACCGACGGGCCCTTGTTCCCGCAGGCGCAGGGGCCGAAGTCGAGCGCGATCCTGTCTCCGGTGATGACCCCGCCCCAGCGTCCGTCGAGGGAGAGGTCGAAGAAGGCGGCGCGGCCCTCGACCTCGCCGTCCTCGTGCGGCAGCAGGGTGTCGCCCGTCTCGTCCAGGACGAAGGGGACGATCCACGGCGGCACGTGGTACCGGTCTCCCTTCTGGCACTTGGGCATACCGGAATTGAGCTCCTGCATGGAGTAGTTCTGGAAGTCCCTGTCGGCCGGGATGTTGAACGTCCGGTGGACGAATTCCTGGTAGTCCGCCGGCAGCTTCGCGCGTTTGAGTCCGCCGCCGACATAGAGGCAGTTGTCGGGATGGAAGTCCTTCGCCGAGTAGCCCATCTCGCGGACGGCCTCGGCCACCTGGTACAGCGAGTTCCACATTCCGGCGATGTAGAGCTTGTCCGCGCGGTACTCGACGAGGGCTTCGGCCACGGCGCCGACCGACCGCCGCATCAGGTCCTGCCGCTCCTGCGAGGTCCGCTCGAATTCGGCGAGCTCCTCTGGCAGCGCGCTTCCGTCGGCGATCTTCTTGCGCAGCACCACCATCGCGGTCAGCGAGCCGACGGTGATCGGCGGGACCGGCGGGCGGAAGGCTTCCTTGGCCGGGTCGCCGAAGGCCTCGCGCTGGGCCTCGGCGGTGATGAGGTTCTTGGGGACGGCGGCGGCGGCACCGGTGCCGATGATCCGGCGGTCCCGTGCGGGCCGCACGCCCGAGCCCCAGGAGAAGACGTTGACGGTGTCCTTGCGCGTCCAGTCCATGTCCCGGCCCGAGGCCAGCAGCATCGCCGACTTTCCGGTCGTTCCGCTGGAGCACGACACATGGTGGCCCTCGGCCTGCAGCCGCGTGATCCAGTCGTCGATGCCGGCGATGCCGGCGGTCTCGATGGGAGCGATCGGGTACGGCGAGACGGTGCCCAGCCACTTGGCGAGCCGGTCCCACCTCTCCTCCAGCAGGAAGCTCTCCGGGTAGCTCTTGTAGGCGGTGTGCGGGAACAGCAGCGGCACCACGTCCGCGCGACCGCGGATCTCGGTGACTCCGGACTCCTCGGCCCGGTGGCCGAGCAGCTTGATGCGCCCCTTGCGTTCCTGGAACCGCTCGTCGAGGGCGGCCGTCTGCGTCTCGCGCAGCTCGGCGTGGGAGTGGTCGAAGCGGTCCGGCGCGTCGGCCAGCCGCGTGAGCCTTTCTGTCGCGGAACCCACCAGGGCATCCTTCCCTGTGTCGTCGCCAGGCTCGCCGAAATGGCACCTGGTGCGTATCATTATGTCCGAGGGGAGCGAGGATGCAAGAGATGGTCTCCGGGAGGCCGGCATGACCGGCGCCGGCCCGTCGGTCCGCCGGGGAGCCGGGCGGCCCACCCGCGAGCAGGCGGAGGCGCGCAACGAAGAGCTGCTCGACACCGCGCTGGACCTCTTCCTGGAGCACGGCTACGAGGCGGTGACGATCGAGATGATCGCCGCCCGGGTCGGCATGACCAAGCGGACGATCTACGCCCGCCACTCCGACAAGGCCTCGCTGTTCCTCACCGCCGTGCTGCGCGCCATCGAACGGCAGGCCCTGCCGCGGGAGGCGCTGGAAGAGCTCGACGGCGGCGACCTCGCCGGCACGCTGGAGGCGGTCGCACGGCTGCGGATCGGCCAGGTCATGACCCCGGACGGCCTCCGCCTGCAACGGATCATCAACACCGAGGGCTACCGCTTCCCGGAGATCTTCGTCGCCGGATACGAGCTGAGCACCGCGCGGGTGGTCGAGTTCGTCGCCGACGTCCTCGACCGCGCCGCCGCGCAGGGCCGCATCGCGCCGACCGACTCGGACCAGGCCGCGCGCGCCTTCATGAGCATGGTGGTCGGCGGTCAGGTGCGCGCCATCGTGGCCGGCCGCCCGCCGACACCGGAACAGATCGAGAAACGGGTCGGGTTCACCGTCCGCCTGCTGCTGGACGGCCTCCGGCCGCGCTGAACACGACAGAAAGGCGGAGGCGTTGACCTTCGACGCGAACCGGCCCGTCGCGGTCGTCACCGGGGCCAGCTCCGGGATCGGCAGATCGACCGCCCGCAAGCTGATGGAGCGCGGCTGGCAGGTGGTCGGCGTCGGCCGGGACCCGCGACGCTGCGCCGAAGCCGAAAGGGAACTCGCGGCCGCCGGAGGCGGTGGCGGCTTCGCCGTGCTGCGCGGAGACTTCACCCTGATGGCCGAGGTCAAGCGCGTGGCCGACGCGATCGGAGACCGGATCCCGCGCCTCGACGTGCTCATCAACAACGCGGGCGGCGTGCGGGACCGCCGGATCGTCACCGCGGAGGGCACCGAGGCGACCTTCGCCGCCAACCACCTCGCCCCGTTCCTGCTGACCCGGGAACTGCTGCCGGCGCTGCGGACGAGCGCGGCCGCCCTGCCGCCCGGATCGGCGCGCGTGATCGCCGTCTCCTCCAGTGCCCACCGGATGGGCAAGGGACTGCGGTGGGACGACCTCCAGAGCCTCCGCGATTTCCACCCGGCGGGGGCCTACGGCCAGGCGAAGCTCGCCAACATCCTCTTCACCCGCGAGCTGGCCCGGCGGACGGCTCCGGACGGGATCACCGCGCACGCCATGCATCCCGGCAAGGTGGCCACCAACTTCGCCTCCCACGGAGACGCCGCCATGCGGGAGCACATGGCGGCGGCCGACACCGTCCCGCCCGACGAGCCGGCCGAGACGCTGGTCTGGCTGGCCGCCGATCCCGAAGGCGGCCGCGACGGCGGCCGCTACTTCCACGGGAAGGCCGAGGAGACACCCGCCGAGGCCGCCCGCGACGACGCGGCCGCCGCACGCCTCTGGACCGAAAGCGAACGTCTTCTCGCCGGGCTCGGCTTCTGACGCACGAAGCCGCGCCGCACCCCGCGTGCCGCCATCATGGCGTGTGGCCGGTAGCGGGTGCCGCCAAGGAAGGGGGAGCTGTGACCACATACGCCTTCGACGAGGACCGTCGCGCGATCGTCGCGTTCTGGGAGACCGGCTCGAGCTGGACTGCCTCGACCGTGGCCGATGTACCCGGTGACGTCCCCGCAGACGCGGTCCAGCACCTCGCTCAGGCTCTGACCCGGTTGTCCGCCCAGGCGTGGCGCACCTACACCCACCCGGCCTCCGCCGCGGACGAGCAGGAGGTGAACACCGAGGGCTGGCGGCGGGCACAACACCGAGAGGCGTTCGCGACGGTGGCGGAGGCTATGACCAGGCCGAACCTGCCCTCTGACGGCATGCTGGCGGTGTCGTACAACCCCGTCGAGGAGTGCGCCCACCAAGTGGGCCGTGCCCTGCACGGCATCGACAGTCCGGACTTGAGCAGGCGGGTCGGCGCCGAAGCGCAGGCCGAACTGGGCGCCATCGAACAGGCGGAACTCGGCGATCTCACCGGCCGCGCCCGCCAAGCCCTGGCTCTCACGCGCGCCGACGCGTCACCCGTCCAGGTGCAGGCCGCCGATCAGATTCTCAACAGGGACCCGCTCGGCAGCCCGGGGCTGTTCACGGAGATCGAACCCGTGGCCGCCGCCATCGCGGCGGCGCACTGGCTCCAGGCCGCCGCCGACGTCACGGCCGAGACGACCGGCTACGCGCCCACCGAGATCATCCAGGAAGCGGACGACATCGAGGCCCTCGCACACGAGACCCCGACCCTCGTGCTCGAACGGCTCGAACTCGGCCTCAGCCCCTACGAAACGGTCACCGCCCTGATCCGCGGCGCGATGACCGTCGCCGAGGGCCGGATCCCCGACCTCGACGAACTCCTTGAGCACGTCACCGAGGTCGAAGAACTCGCCCGTCAACAGCAGGATCCACGACTGCGCAGCGCATTGCTCAAGGAACTCCGCAGCACTCCGCTCGACCCCAAACGCCCCGCCCAGGACCTCCTGGAGGACATCCTCGACGGCATCCGGGGCTGCTGGCTCATCTACCAGGAAGACGCCTCAGAAGACGACAACGACTTCGCCGACGAAGTCCGCGCGGAAGCCAACGCCAATCGAGACCGGCTCACCTGACCAGCGCCCCGCCCCCCGCTCCTGTGGACTCAGCCGGAAGGTCACAGATTTCGCTGGATGTACGGATCCAGCGCCAGCCGTAGTGCATCGCGTGCCTTATCGGTCGAACCGCGTCCGATTCGCGCTTGCCGGGAGATCACGAAGCACCAGAGGGTCGTCGTCTCGACCGTTCCGTCCTCGCGTCTCCACAGCAAGCTCGGAACATCGCCCGCGAGCAGGGCGAACCTAGAGCGATCGCGCTGGAAACCGAGGAGTTGCGACAGCGGAATCGTGCGGGTGCCGACGATCCCCCTGTAACGCACCGAGTCAAAAGTGACGACAACCTGAGCGAGCATGGCGCGGACGCCGAAAAGCATGCACGCCGCAGCCCCTGCCCCGGCGAGGGCTATCAGCACCGGACCAGGCGAAGGCCGATCGAGCGCGACCCCGAGAACCAACATCGCTCCAACGGACGCCGCAACCAAGTTCATCGCCCGCAGATACCACGGCTGGGCGAAAACATCGGGTTCGTTCTGGGCGGCCGACATCCCGGTCGATCCTACGCCAATCCGAAATCGGTCAGCTTGGCCGTGCCGTCGCGGATGAGCAGCACGTTGGAGCGCTACGACACCGGACGCCGCGCCACCTTGTCCGCTGCTACGTCAGGCTTCGCCGGGGGCGTTCGGGGTCGGGCGGAAGGGGGCTGCCGGGTAGCCGGCGACGGTCGTCTCGGCGGTCAGGACGCGGCCGTCGGCCGGGGCGGGGGCTTTCAGGCCGTGAGTGGCGGTGGTCACCAGGACCCGGTAGGGCGGTTCCGGCGAGAGGCACACGCTGGTGGGCTGGCTTGCGGGAAGGGCGAACACCTTCAGGAGGTCGCCGGACGGGGCGTAGCGGTGCACGGCGGACGCGCCCCAGACCGCCGACCACAGGCACCCCTCGGTGTCGACGGCCATGCCGTCGGGCGAACCGTCCGGCACGCGGGCGAAGACCTCGCGGTCGCCCAGATCCCCGGACGACGGTTCGACGGCGATGCGGTAGATGACGCCGCGGGCGCTGTCGGCCAGGTACATGGTCCGGCCGTCGGGGGCGAAGACGGGGCCGTTGGGGATGGTCAGGCCGTCCATGGCGGTGTGGACGGTGCCGTCGTGGTCCACCCGGTAGAGGGAGCCCGCGGCGGGTGTGCCGTCGTAGGCCATCGAGCCCGCCCAGAAGCGTCCGGACGGGTCGGCCGTGCCGTCGTTCATGCGCATGGGCGTGGGGGCGCCGTCCTCCGGGCGGGCGAGCCAGTCGACGGTGCCGTCGCCGTTCAGGAGGGCGATGCCGGTTCCGGCGGCGGCGATCCACGCGTCCGAGTCCTGGACCGGGGCGACCGCGCCCAGCGGGAACGGCACCGATGCCAGGAGCGTGGTGGGCTCCAGGCGGTGGAGCCTTCCGGCCAGGAGGTCGACGGCGACGAAGCCGCCGGGCGTGGCCCGCAGCCCTTCGCCGAGCTCCCACGGGCCGGCGTTCTCCAGGACGGTCCAGGTCATCGCAGCGCGGCTCCTCCGGGAAGGCCGATGAGGTCGAGTTCGTCGCGGCGGGGCAGGCCCTCCCAGTCGCCGCGGGTCAGCACCGCGAACGCGCCGACGGTGTGGGCGCGGCGGAGCCGGGCGTCGGTGTCCAGGCCGTCCAGCAGGCCGGACAGGTATCCGGCGACGAAGCCGTCGCCCGCGCCGATCGAGTCGACGGGGACGACGCGGTGGGCGGGCACCGCGTGCACGCCGTCCGCGGTGTACGAGCGGGCCTCGCCGCCGTCCTTGACGACGACCTCGGCGGCGCCGCCGTCCAGCAGCCGGGCGGCGATCCGGTCCGGCGGGCCGTCGCCGAGCAGGGTCAGCTCGTCGGGGGACGCGATGACGTGGTCGGCGGCGGCGGCGAGCGGGGCGAGCGCCTCGGCGGCCGCCTCCCGGCTCCACAATCGCGGCCGGTGGTTGAGGTCGAGGCTGATCCGCGCGTTCCGGGCGCGGGCGAGGCGGCACAGCGCGGTCACGGCGTCCCGGCAGGACGCGCCGAGCGCCGGGGTGATCCCGGTGACGTGCGCGATCCGCGGCTCGAACGGCAGCGCCTCGACGTCCTGCGGGCACAGCCGGGACCCGGCGGACCCGGTGCGCAGGTACTGGACGCGGGTGACGTCCGGCAGCCGCTGCTCGAACATGATCACGCCGGTGGGCGCGGCGCCGTCGCGGCGGACGGCCGAGACGTCCACGCCCTCGGCGCGCAGCGTCCGGGTGACGAGGTGCCCGGGCTCGTCCTGGCCGACGCGTCCGGCCCAGGCGGCGGTGTGGCCGAGGCGGGCGAGGCCGATCGCGACGTTGCTCTCGGCGCCGGCGATGCTGGTGGTGAAGCCGGAGCCGAGCCGCACCGGGCCGGCGGCGCGCAGCGCCATCATCGTCTCGCCGGCGGTGAGGACGTCCACCCGGGTCATGCGGGCGCCCCGGCGGCCGCGGCGAGGAAGGCGCGGGCCCGGCGCCGCAGTTCGGTGAGGTCGCCGCCGCGCGGCGCGTCCCCGCACAGCGGCGAGCCGACGCCGACCGCGACGGCGCCGCGCCGCAGGTACTCGGCGGCCTCGGCCTCCCCCACGCCGCCGACCGGGACGAACGGGACGTCCGGGAACGGGTCGCGCAGCGCGCTGAAGTAGCCGGGGCCGTGCGCGCTCGCCGGGAACAGCTTGACGGCGGTCGCGCCGGCGGCGACGGCCGCGGCCACCTCCGTCGGGGTGAGCGCCCCGGCGAGCACGGGAAGGCCGAGCCGCAGCGCCTCGTCGACGCCCGCGCCGAGCGCCGGCGTGACGGCGTACTGCGCGCCCGCGTCGCGGGCGCGGCGCGCGTCGCCGGCGGTCAGCACCGTGCCGGCGCCGATCCGCGCGGTGCCGGGAGCCTTGCCCGCGACCTCCTCGATGACGTGCAGGGCGCCGGCGCCGCTCAGCGACACCTCGATCAGCGTGACGCCCTCCTCGGCGAGGGTGAGGACGGTGCGGGCGGCCGCCGCCGGGTCCGGGCCCCGGACGATGGCGACCAGCCGGCGCAGCCGCAGTTCCTCCGCGATCGTCGTGTTCACCATTCCGCGTGCCCTCCGTCCGGGTGCCGCCAGACCGGCGGGCGCCACCGGTGCCCGGTCCGGTCGGCGCGGCGCACCTCGTTCTCGTCGATCTCTATGCCCAGGCCCGGCGCGTCCCAGCGCTCGATCGAGCCGTCCACGAACGCGAACGGCGACCGGTCGGCCAGGTAGTCGAGCACCTCGGCGCCGTCGTTGTAGTGGATGCCGATGCTCTGCTCCTGGATCAGGAAGTTCGGCGTCGCGAACGCCACCTGCAGGCTCGCGGCGAGCGACAGCGGGCCGAGCGGGCAGTGCGGGGCGAACAGCGCCCCGTACACCTCCGCCAGCGACGCGATCCGCCGCACCTCGGAGATCCCGCCGGCGTGCGACAGGTCGGGCTGGACGACCGCGACCCCGGCCTGCAGCGCGGGCAGGAACTCGGCGCGGGAGAACAGCCGCTCCCCGCACGCGATCGGCGTGGTGGTGGACGCGACGACGTCGCCGAGCCGGTGGGTGAGCTCCGGCAGCACCGGCTCCTCCACGAACATCGGGCGGTACGGCTCCAGCAGCGGGATGAGCCGCCGCGCGGCGGGCAGCGTGATCCGGCCGTGGAAGTCGACGGCGAAGTCCGCGTCGTCGCCGATCGCCTCCCGCACGGTCGCGGCCCGCCGCACGATCGCGTCGATCTGCGCGGCCGGCGGCAGCGCCCCGGCCCGCCCGGAGGCGTTGATCTTCACGGCGGTCAGGCCGGCGGCGATCTGCGCGGCGGCCTCGTCGCCGACCTCGCCGGGCTCGTCCCCGCCGACCCAGCCGTACACCCGGACGCGGTCGCGGACCGCGCCGCCGAGCAGCTGGTGCACCGGGACGCCGAGGGAGCGGCCGAGGATGTCCCACAGCGCCTGGTCGAGCCCGGCGACCGCGCTGGACAGCACCGGGCCGCCCCGGTAGAACGCCGCCTTGGTCATGGTCTGCCAGAGGTCCTCGACGCGGCGCGGGTCGGCGCCGACGAGCAGGTCCGCCAGTTCGTGCACGGCGGCGCGGGTCGTCTCGGCCCGGCCCTCCACGACCGGCTCGCCCCAGCCGACGAGCCCGTCGTCGGTCTCGACGCGGCAGAACAGCCAGCGCGGCGGGACGAGGAACGTCTCCACTCTCGTGATCTTCATGCGGATCCCTTGGTGATGCTCCAGCCCCCGTCCACCCGCAGCGAGACGCCGGTGACGAACGAGGCGTCCGGGCCGGCGAGGAACGCGATCGCCGCCGCGACCTCCTCCGGCCGCCCGAGGCGTCCCGCCGCGGTCTCGGCGGCGCTGCGCCGCCGGTCCTCCTCGCCGATCCCGTCCCACTGCGCGGTGAGTACGGGGCCGGGCAGCACGGCGTTCACCCGGACGCCCGGCCCGTACTCGGCGGCGAGCTGCCGGGTCAGGCCGGTCAGCCCCGCCTTCGCCGCCGCGTACGCCGGCCGTCCCGGCAGCCCGAACGCGGCGTGCACGGACGACACGATCACGATGGCGGCGCGGTCGCTGGCGCGCAGGTCGGCAAGGGTCGCGCGGACGCCGAGGAACGTCCCGGTGAGGGTGACGTCGAGCTGGGCCCGCCAGGACTCCAGCGAGATCTCGTCCGCCGCGCCCGGCTCGTAGCGCAGGGCGTTGGACACCAGGACGTCCACCGGGCCGAGTTCGGCGCGGCAGGCGCGGACGGCGCGGTCCCAGTCGCCGGGGTCGCTCACGTCGCAGCGCAGGCCGAGCGCCTGCGCGCCGTCCGCGGACAGCTCGGCGGCGACCTCGTCCACCTGCGCGGACACGTCGATCAGCGCGACCGCGTACCCGTCGGCGGCGAGCCGGCGGGCGGTGGCGGCGCCGATCCCCTGCGCGGCGCCGGTGACGACGGCGACCGGACGTGCCGCGGTCACGGCGTCCCACCTCCCTCGCCGGTCCGCGCGACGGTCACCCGGATGCCGAGGGCGGTCCGCTCGCCCGGGGCGAGCGTCTCCCACGGGCCGAGCGCCTCGCACTCGACGATCCGGGCGGGCGGGGCCAGCCCGCCGAGGTGCTCCAGCGGGCGGTCGAGGGGATGCTCCATCCACACCTCGGCGCGCGAGCCGCCGTCGGGGTACGGGGCGTCGTCGTGGACGTCGAACTCCATGGTCAGGCGGTGCCCGTCCCGCGTGTAGGCCAGCCGCCCGGCGGCGTGCGGGAAGCCGAGCTTGCCGACGGCGTCCTGCGCGGGGACCTCGACGGTGTCGGGGCGCGGCCGCGTCCAGGCGGGCGCGGCCGTGCCGACCGCGAGCTCGACGGGTTCGCGGAAGCCCGGCCTCACCGCGACATGGACCGTTCCACCGCCGGGGTACTGGGCGACGTTCCACACCGCCCACCGCACCGGCGCCGACGACGCGTTGACGGCCGAAACGCGCAGGTCGTAGCCGGTTTCCCCAGCGCGCACCCGGATCTCGCGGCGCAACCGCAGCCCGGTGCGCGGATCGTGCTCGCTCTCCAGGACCACCGCCGCGCCGCCGGTGCCCGTGCGCACCTCGCACGTGTACGGGCCCGAGTCGAGCACCGGGTCGGGCGGCCCGGCCCACTCCCCCGGCGACGACCAGCCCTGCGGCGCCGGCCAGGTCTTGTCGCCGCCGTAGTTGCGCCAGTTCGCCATCGGCCCCGAGGTGCGTTCCGGCCGGTGCCCGCCGGCCGGGTGCAGCCGGTCGTCCAGCAGCGCCGGGTTGCGCCACAGCAGTTCCCCGCCGTCCTGGACGAGGCTCAGCAGCCGCCCGCCCAGCGCCGGGACGATCCCGAGCCGGAGCGTCCCGTTGTCGACCCACACCACGTCGTACGGGCCGGATGTATCGGTCTCGACGCGGACGGCTCCTGCCGCATCAGCCGTCACTGCGCCGCGTCCGGAACGAGCACGACCTTGCCCTTGCTCGTGCCGGCGGCCAGCGCGTACGCCTCGTCCGCCCGCGACAGCGGGAAGATGTCGCTGACGGCCTTCTCCGGCCGCAGTCCCCAGTCGACGAGGTTGCGCGCCAGCTCGCTCATCGCGGGCAGCGACGTCACCCACGACGCGTGGATCGTGAGCTGCTTGTGCAGCAGCGTGTCGGAGACCTCGGTGCACAGGTCGCCGCCCTCGCCCACCAGCGACACGTGCCCCCATTCGGCCGCCGCCTCCAGGGCGAGGCTCCGGCCGGGCCGCGTCCCCGAGCAGTCGATCGTCACGCCCGCGCCGCCGCGTCCGGTGAGGTCCGCGACCGCTTCGGCCGCGCCGTCGCCGGCGGGCAGGGTCGCGTCGAACACGCCGAGCGTCCCGGCCCATTCGCGGCGCGCCTCCGACGGCTCGACGCCGATGACCTTCCGCGCCCCCATGCCGCGCCCGATCATCCCGGCGGCGAGCCCGACCGGGCCGAGCCCGACCACCAGCAGGTCGGTGTCGCCGCTGACCCCGGCGCGGCGCAGCCCCTCGTAGGCCGTGCCGAACCCGCACGCGATCAGCGCGCCGTCGACGTAGGACAGCTC
This sequence comes from Actinomadura sp. NTSP31, assembly GCF_041951385.1. Taxonomy (NCBI): domain Bacteria; kingdom Bacillati; phylum Actinomycetota; class Actinomycetes; order Streptosporangiales; family Thermomonosporaceae; genus Actinomadura; species Actinomadura sp. NTSP31. The sequence continues at coordinate 90,993 of NZ_JBGNUT010000025.1, forward strand.
GTCCGGCAGCGGCACGCACGTCCGCTCCTCCGCCAGAAGGAACGGGGCATGGCCGCCGTCGCGCTGCCACCCGTAGGACTCGCGGCCGGAGTTGCAGCTGATGTAGTGGCCGCGGCGGCAGTTGTCGCAGAGCCCGCAGCCCACGATGTGGTACACGATGACGCGGTCGCCCACGCCGAACCGCCGCACCCCCGGCCCGGCCGCGACGATCCGGCCCGACGGCTCGTGGCCCGCGATCACGCCCCGGTATGCGGGGCCGTCCACACCGCGGTACCCCTTGTACTCGCGGTAGATGTAGCCGATGTCGCTGCCGCAGATGCCGGACGCGCCGACCTCGATCAGCACCTGTCCATGGCCGGGTTCCGGCACGGGGAACTCGCGCAGCACCGCCGTCGAGTCCCCGGGCAGGAACACGCCCCGCATCCGCTCGGGCATCCCGCCCGGAACCGCCGGCCGCGTCGTCGAAGTCACGGTCACCACCGCCCCCTCTCAGGCCGCCGCGCCGGCGCGTCCGCGCCGCGCGACCACCACGTTGATCAGTACCGCGCCGACAATGATCACGCCGCGCACCACGTTCTGCAGGAAGGAGTCCACGCCGAGCAGCACCAGCCCGTTGCCGATCACGGTGATGAACACGACGCCGAGCAGGGTGCCGAGCATCCCGCCGCGGCCCCCGGACAGCGCCGTCCCGCCGATCACCACCGCCGCGATCACGTCGAACTCCAGCCCGGACGCCGCACCGCCGCTGCCGGAGCCGAGCCGGGCCGCCAGCAGGACCCCGGTGACCGCCGACAGCAGCCCGGTCGTGGCGAACAGCAGCACCCGGATCCGGGTCAGGTTGATGCCCGCCAGCCGCGCCGCCCCCGCGTTGCCGCCGATCGTGTAGACCGACCGCCCGTACGCGGTGAACCTGGCGACGTAGGCGAACACCCCGAACAGCACCAGCATCACGATCGCCGAGGTCGGGATCCCGGCGACGTCGCCGCCGAGCACGTCGAACACGCCGCTGTCGGGCAGCGTCACCGGCAGCGCGTCGGTGAGGTAGAGCCCGAGGCCGCCGAGGATGCTCCACAGGCCGAGCGTCGTGATGAACGACGGCACGTCGAACACCGCGCGCAGCCAGCCCGCGATCGCGCCCCACACCACGCCGAGCAGCAGGGTCACGGCGATCGCGCCGCCGACGCCGAGGCCCCATTCGGTGGCGCCCTTGGCGACCAGCACCGAGGAGAACGCCGTCGCCGGGCCGATGCTGATGTCGATCTCCCCGGCGATGATCACCAGCGTGACGCCCCAGGCGGCGATGCCGACGGTGGCGGCGTCCCGCAGGATGCCGAGCTGGTTGTGCACCGACAGGAACCCGGCGGCGGAGGCGCCGAGCGCCACGTACAGCGCGACGATCGCGACCAGCAGGCCGATCTCGTTCAGCTGGTGCGACCGGCCGTTCAGCAGCCGAGCCGCCACGCCGGCGCCGCGCGTCCCGCCGGGCGGCGGGACGGTCCGAGTGGTGGTCATGGTCTCTCCTCGTTTCTCAGGCGGCCATCGCGGCGGACAGGACGGCGTCGACGGTCACCCCGTCGCCGCTGAACTCGGCGGCGACCGTCCCGCCGCGCAGCGCGATGACGCGGTCGCACACCAGCGGCAGCTCCTCCAGCTCGCCGGACACGAACAGCACGGCGGCGCCCCGGTCGGCCAGCTCCCTGACCAGCCGGTAGATGCCCTCCTTGGCCTCCACGTCCACGCCGCGGGTCGGCTCGTCCAGCAGCAGGATCCGGCTGCCCGCGTGCAGCCACCGGCCGATCACGGCCTTCTGCTGGTTGCCGCCGCTCAGCGCGGCGATGGGGGTGCGGGTGGACGCGGTGGCGATGGACAGCCGCTCGATCAGCCCGCGGGCGGCCCGGTCGACCTTCGCCGGCAGCACGGACGTGCCGCTGCTCACCGCGCCGAAGTCCGACATCACCATGTTCTCCCCGACCCCGAGCAGCGGGACGATCGCCTCGCTCTTGCGGTCCTCCGGCGTCAGCCCGACGCCGCGGCGCTTCATCCCGGCCGCGGTCACCCGCGGCACCTCGCGGCCGTCGACCCGGACGGTCCCGGCGGCGGCCGGCTCGAACCCGGCGATCGCGCGCAGCACCTCGGTGCGGCCCGAGCCCATCAGCCCGGCCAGCCCGAGGATCTCGCCCGGGTACAGGTCGAAGGACACGTCGGCGACCTTCGGCGGGACGCTCAGCCCCGACACCGACAGCAGCGGCGTGGCGTCGCGGTCCACGGTGCGGGCCTTCGGGCGGACGGCCGCCTCGTACGCCGAGCCGAGCATCATCGCGACGGCGTCGTCGGTGGAGGTGGTCGCCATGTCGACGGTCCCGACGACCTCGCCGTCCCGCATGACCGTCGCGGTCCGCGCGATCCGGCGGATCTCGTCGAGCCGGTGGCTGACGTAGATCACCGCGACGCCGCTCCCGGCGATCCGCCGGACCGCCTCCAGCACCGTCTCGACCTCCGCCGCGGCGAGGGCGCTGGTCGGCTCGTCCAGGATCAGCAGCCGCGGCTCGCGGCGCACCGCCCGGCAGATCTCCACGAGCTGCTGCTCGGCCAGCGGCAGCGCGCCGACCTGCGCGTCCGGGGCGATGTCGAGGCCGAGCCGGTCGAAGATCTCGCGGGCCGCGCGGCGCATCGCGGGATGGTCGACCCGGCCCGCCGCCGACCGCGGCCACGCGCCGAGGAACAGGTTCTCCGCGGCCGTCATCCCGGGGACGAGGCTGAGCTCCTGGTGGACGGTCCGCACGCCGAGCTCGTTCGCGCGCCGGACGCCGCCGTCGCCGAGCGGGGCGCCGCCGACCTCCACGGTGCCGGCGTCGGCGCGCTCCACGCCGGACAGCACCTTGATCAGGGTGGACTTCCCGGCGCCGTTGCGGCCGAGGAGCGCGCGGACCTCGCCCGCCGCGATCTCCAGGTTCGCCCCCGTCAGCGCCCGGACGCCCGGGTAGTGCTTGGTGACGTCGGCGACGCGTACCAGCGGAGTGCTCATGCGGCTCCTCTTCTCGGGGTTACGGGATGCCATCGGAGTGCTCCTGGAGCCAGCGCGCCCCGTCCTTGGCGCCGAGGTAGCGGTCGATCGGGGCCGGGACGACGAACTTGTCGGTGGGCCTGCCCGCCAGCACGTCCCGCGCAGCCCGGCCCGCCAGCCGCCCGACCTTGATGCCGGAGATGTCGGCGACGCCCTTCAGGACCCGCCCGTCCTGGAGCTTCTTGGCGGCCTCGACCGACATGTCGCCGCCGAACACGGCGGTCTTGCCGGCCTTGCCGCGCGCCTCGACGGCCTTGACCGCGCCCAGCATCTGCGACCCGGCCTCGCCGTAGAACGCGTCGATGTCGGGATGGGCGGTGAGCAGCTGCTCGCCCCGCTCGACGGCCTCGTCCAGCGCGAGGCCCTGCTGGTTCGCCACGATCTTCGCGCCGGGCACCTTCGCCTTGAGCGCCTTCTCGAAGCCCTGGCGGCGCTGGATGCAGACCTCGAACTGCTCGCAGTTGATCACGCCGACCTTCGGGGCGCGCTTGCCGGCGGCCAGGAAGTAGGCGGCCATCTGCTCGCCGCTGACCCGGCCGAACTCGGCGGGGTCCCCGAGCACGAAGGAGTGCACGTACTTGCGCGCCTGCGCGTCCTCGATGCAGGTGTTGTAGCAGATCACGGGGACGCCGCTCTCCTTGGCGAGGCGCAGCGCCGGGATCGACGCCGTCGCCGAGGCCGGGGACACGATCAGCGCGTCGACCTTCGCCGAGCTCATCGTGTTGATGAACGAGCTCTCCTTGGCGGGGTCCGACTGGATGTTGGTCTGGACGAGCTGCGGATCGCCGTCCCCATGGCCGAGCGTCGAGCGCAGCCCGCGCTCCACGCCCGCGTAGTAGCCCTCGGCGTTCAGGTAGACGACGCCGATGCGCCCGTGCTCGCCCACTCTGCCGCAGGCCGCGGTGACCGCCAGGACCGCCGCGACCGCCATGAGCACGGCCACCAGACGGCGCTTGGCATGCTTCATCGACGTACTCCTCGTTCCGGCAACCTGCTGACCTTGTCTAATGCCCCCGACCCGGTGCTGTCAATATTAATTCCTAATTTATGATTACTCTGTGAGGGCTAGGGTACTCGGCGGACGAGCGAAGGGGGGCCTTCCGTGGTGCGCTACTCGGAGCGCGGGCTGCACGGCCAGACGGTGCAGGAGATCGCGCGACGCATCCTCGGCGGGGAGCTGAGCCCCGGCGACACCATCGACGTGGCGGCCCTCGGCGCCGAGCTGGAGGTCAGCCTGACCGCGCTGCGCGAGGCGCTGAAGGTGCTGGCCGCCAAGGGCCTGGTCGCCTCGCGGCAGAAGCGCGGCACGTTCGTGCGCCCCCGCTCCGACTGGAGCCTGCTCGACCCCGACGTCATCCGCTGGCAGTTCGCCAACCGCGACGACAACGCGTTCCTGCAGAACCTTGCGGAGGTCCGCGGCATCATCGAACCCCAGGCGGCGCGCTACGCAGCCCTGCGCCGCACCCCCGACGACCTCGCCGCCTTGGACGACGCCCTCATCGCCATGAAGGCCGCCGACGGCGACCTGTCCCGTGCCGTCCAGGCCGACCTTGACTTCCACCGGGGCCTGCTCACCGCGACCCACAACGAGCTGCTGGAGCGGATGGAGGTCGTGATCGAGGTCGGCCTCGCCGAACGCGACCGCCTCGTCCACGGCGTCCGCCCCCACGACGACCCGGTGCCGAGCCACCGCGCCGTCCTCGACGCCGTCCGCGACGCCGCCCCGGACCGCGCGGAGCAGGCCATGCACGACCTGCTCTCCAAGGCCGCGCGCGACCTCGACGACATCGGCCCCGGCTGACCACCGGCCGTCACTGCGCGCACGGGACCGGGCGTCTGGCCGCGTGGACGAGCCGCACGGAGATCTGCCCGGAGGCGAACAGGCGCGTGAAGGTCTCGGCCTGGCGGACCGCCAGCGCGTGCGCGCGGTCGGCCCCGTGCCCGGCCGCGACGACCGCGGCGATCCGCTCGGCGCGCCGCGACCACGACAGCGGCACGCCGCCGGGCAGCCCGGTCTGCTCGACCAGATCGAACCCCGCGCCGTCGAGCAGCCCGGCGAGCCGCCGCCGGGTGGGGAAGAGGTTGCCCTCGGGAGCCGGCAGGGCCCGCGTGCTCCGGGCCACGACGGCCAGCAGCCCGAGGGGCGCCCCGGGGAGCAGCACCCGGTGGATCTCGCGGAGCACCGCGGCCTTGTCCCGGACGGTGTCGAGCACCCCCAGGCACCAGACGGCGTCGACCGACCCCGCCCGCAGCGGGATCCGGCGGCCGTCCGCCGCGATCACCGGCAGCCCGAACAACCGGGCCGCGGCCCGGCACGCGGCCGGCATCGGCTCGAGCAGGACCGGCCGGACCCCGAACCGCTCGGCCGCCCAGGCCGCCGGACCGCCGATGCCGGCGCCCACGTCCAGCAGCCTGCTCCCGGCACGCAACTCGCACGCCTCCGCCAGCCACGCCAGCGCCGCCGGATTCGCGCTGCCCCGGCAGGCGGCCGGGATCGCGTACCCCTCCCCCAACCGCTCGACCGCGTCGGCGGTCCACCCGGCGACATCGTCGAACTCCGCGGTCATCGCCGGTTCGGTCATGGCGGACTCCCCACGGTCGAATGCGCCGCTCGGCTCATCGGAGCGGACGGCCGGTCACGTGACGGGGTCGCCGCCGGCCGGTCGGCGTGATCTCGCCGAGCGTCTTCTCCTCTGGGCATCCCTTGCCGTCCGACTACCGGCTAAGACAGGGCTCCTCCTCATTCTGTGACAGCTCCGCCAAAAGATTCACCAAACCGGCGCTTTCCGGCCTTCGGCATGTCCGCCGCCAGAGCGCCGGCGGGGGCTCAGAGCAGGGCGTACATGCGGATGGCGACGGCGTCCTCCGCCACGCCGCGCGCCAGGCCGACGAAGACGGTCTGCGCGAGCCACCGGTGCGCCGGCGCGTCGGTGCGGAAAGCGGGCGAGGTGCGGTAGTACACGCCCGGCCAGCTCACCTGGAGGTCCCCGTCGTACTGCTCGGGGCTCTTGGCGTCCTCCTCGTGGTAGTAGCCGCGGTTGACGATGTCGATGACCGCGCCGTCCTCGGCCTGGATGAGGTAGCGCGCGTCGAGTTCGCAGACGCGGCCCCGGGTGTTGGACCAGTCGCCGCCGCCCGGCAGGACGGTCCCGCGCAGCAGCGGGCCGTCCACCGTGCCGCCGGTGATGGGGGTGAACTCGGTCTTCTCCCCGTCGCCGTGACCGACGTGGAGGCTCGGGGACAGCTCGGCGCGGATCTCGAAGGCGAAGGTCAGGGCCGGGGTGAACGCGGAGGTCTGAGTCTCGGGCATGGCGGCAGGCTAGCGAGGGCGGCGAGGAAATACAACAGCGTTGTACATCACTGTTGTACATCCGTGGGACGCCCCGGCGCCGGTGCCGTTCCGCGTGCCCGCCTTCCGGGTGCGGGGGTGTGCGGGGCGTGGGAACCTTGTGCCGTGACCTCGGAAGGTGGGACGGCCGCTTCCCAGCGGGCCATGGGCAGGCCGCGCGCGACGTCGCCGGCCGTCCTGGAGCGGCTGGCGTTCGAGCTGTTCGCCCGCAAGGGGTTCGACGAGACCACCGTGGACGACATCGCGGGGGCCGCGGGGATCGCGCGGCGGACCTTCTTCCGCTACTTCTCGTCCAAGAACGACCTGGTGTGGGGCGACTTCGAGGGCCAGCTGCGGAGGCTGCGCGCGCTGCTCGACGAGACGGACCCGCGCACCCCGATGATGGACGCGGTCCGCCGGGCGGTGGTCGAGTTCAACCGGTTCGACCCGCAGGACGTGCCGTGGCACCGGCAGCGCATGCAGCTCATCCTGGGGGTGCCGACCCTGCAGGCGGACGCGACGCTGCGGTACTCCTCCTGGCGGTCGGTGATCACCGCGTTCGCGGCCGAGCGCACCGGCGAACCGGCGTCCGCGCTGGTCCCCCGGCTCACCGGCAACGTCGTGCTGGCCGCCGCGGTCTCGGCGTACGAGCTGTGGCTGGCGTCCGGGGAGGAGACGGTGCTGGCCGACGTGCTGGACGAGGCGCTCCGGCGGGTGGGCACCGGCCTGTCGGCGGTGCCGGACGGCGCCGGCTCCGCGCCGGACTGATCAGCCGCCCCGGCGGACGGCGCCGGCGATCACCTCGCCGATGAGGACGGCCGTGGCGGCCGGGCCGCGCAGCGGGGCCGTCGGCAGGATGGACGTGTCGGCCACGCGCAGGCCCGCCAGGCCGTGCACCCTGCCGTGCCCGTCGACCGCGCCGCCCATCGGCACGGTGCCGCAGGTGTGCTGGGACGTGCCGAGCCGGGCGCGGATCCACGCGTCGAGCAGGTCGTCGTCGTCCCGCAGCGCGGGCTCCGGATCGGCGAGCCGTTCGCGGATTTCGCCGAAGGCGCCGGACGCCACGACGGCCGCCGCCACCCGCACTGCCTCGCGCATCCGGCGCCGGTCGGCGCCGGTCTCCAGGTAGCCGTAGGAGATGCGCGGCGGGACGTCCGGGTCGGCGGAGACGGTGCGGAGTCCCCCGGACGTCCGGGGCGTCTGCACCGACACCAGGAACGGCAGCGGCGCGCCGGGCGCCACCGCCTCCCCGCCGACGAGGGCCATGGTCGGCACGAGGGACTGGAGGATCTCCAGGTCGCCCGCCGCGTCGCCGCCGGAGGAGGACGGCAGGTGCAGGGCGCCGCCGAGCCAGCCGCCGGACGGTGCGGGCATCGGCCGCCGCGGCGTCCACTCCACGACGGTCTGGGGGTGGTCGCTGAGGGCGGCGCCCACGGCGGGAAGGTCGTGGACGACCGCGATGCCGTGCCGGGCGAGGTCGTCGGCGGGGCCGACACCGGACAGGTGCAGCAGGTGCGGCGACGACAGCGAGCCCGCGCACAGGATGATCTCGCCCGCGTCGAGGACCGTCCGCCGCCCGCCGCGTTCGACCACGACCCCGGTCGCCCTGCCGCGGCTGATGACGACCGACCGCACCACGCACTCGCCCAGCACGGTGAGGTTGGGCCGGTGGGCCGCCGCACCGAGCAGGTAGGCGACGCCGGTGTTGATCCGCCGGCCATCGCGCGTGTTCGTCGGCACCGGCCCGAAGCCGGGCGTCCCCTGGTCGTTCTTGTCGGGATCGTCCGGATACCCGAGCGAGCGGGCGGCGGCCTGGAACGCGGCGGCGGCGGGATGCCCCAGATCCGTCCGCCGGACCGGGACGGGGCCGTCGCCGCCGTGCAGCGCCGTCGCCCCGAGGTCGAGGTCGGTCTCCAGCGCGCGCATGGCCGGCAGCACCCGGTCGTAGGACCAGAGGTCGCCGTGGGCCGACCAGCGGTCGAAGTCCGCGCGCCGCGCCCTGACGAAGTAGCCGCCGTTGACGGCGGTCGACCCGCCGAGGAACCGCCCGCGCGCCGCCGCGTACGGCAGTCCGGGCGTGAGCAGGGCCGGGAACGTCCGGACGGCGGCGTGGCCCGGCTGCGCGCCCGGGACGAGGCGCGCGTCCAGCAGCCCGGCGGGGAAGTCCGGCAGCGCCCGCGGCGCCGGCCCCGCCTCGGCGAGCAGCACCTCGCGGCCGGGGTCCTCGCTGAGCCGGGCCGCCAGGACGGCACCGCTGCCGCCCGCGCCCACCACGAGCACGTCGGGGCGGCGCCCGGAGGGGGTGATCACGCGGGATTCCGGCGGATCATGGGGCGGAGCCTTCCTTTTTGACACTCGATGCATTTACTATCCGTCCAGGACCGATGGTACGAGCCGCGCGGCATGCCGCCGGAAGGAGGACCCATGGAGACCGACGCTCCGCAGGCGCAGGACGCGGACCGGGCCGACGAGCGGGCCCAGGACGTCGACGTCGCCGAGTCGCTGATCGAGGAGGTCTCGATCGACGGCATGTGCGGCGTCTACTAGGCCGCACGCGATGACCGGGCCCGTGCCGGACCTCGACCTCGACCGCGCCTGGGACCTGCACCCGCAGGTCTCGGTGCGGCCCGAGGCCTTCGGCGCGCTCCTGTACCACTTCGGGACGCGCAAGCTGTCGTTCCTCAAGGACCGCCGGCTACTGGACGTCGTGCGGTCCCTCGGGGACGCGCCCACCGCCAGGGAGGCGTGCGCCCGGGCGGGCGTGCCCGCGACGGACCTGCCGAGGTTCGGCGCGGCGCTCGGCGCCCTCGCCGGCTCCTCCATGCTCGTGGAAAGGACCCCATGACCACCACGACGAACCGGCCCGCCCCGCACGGTCCGGCGAAGCAGGGAACGCGGCTGGTCGACCTGTTCGAGTACGGGCTCGACGCGCCGATCTGCCTGACCTGGGAGCTCACCTACGCCTGCAACCTGTCGTGCGCGCACTGCCTGTCCAGCTCCGGACGGCGCGACCCGCGCGAGCTGAGCACCGCGGAGGCCAAGGCCGTCATCGACGAGCTGGAGGCCATGCAGGTCTTCTACGTCAACATCGGCGGCGGCGAGCCGACGGTCCGGCCCGACTTCTGGGAGCTGCTGGACTACGCCACCGCCCACCACGTGGGCGTGAAGTTCTCCACCAACGGCGTCCGGATCACCCCGGAGGTCGCCGAGCGGCTCGCGGCCAACGACTACGTGGACGTGCAGATCTCGCTGGACGGCGCGACCCCCGAGGTCAACGACGCGGTGCGCGGCGCCGGCTCCTACGACACCGCCCTGCGCGCGATGCGCAACCTGCGCGACGCCGGGATGAAGAACTTCAAGCTGTCGGTGGTGTGCACCCGGCACAACATCCCGCAGATGGACGCGTTCAAGGCGATCGCCGACGAGTACGGCGCGCAGCTGCGGCTGACCCGGCTGCGCCCGTCCGGCCGCGGCGCCGACGTGTGGGACGAGCTGCACCCGCGCCAGGAGCAGCAGCGCGAGCTGTACGACTGGCTGGTCGCGCACGGCGACAGCGTCCTGACCGGCGACTCGTTCTTCCACCTTTCCGCCTACGGCAAGGCGCTGCCGGGCCTGAACCTGTGCGGCGCCGGACGGGTGGTGTGCCTCATCGACCCCGTCGGCGACGTGTTCGCCTGCCCGTTCGCGATCCACGACGAGTTCCTCGCGGGCAACATCCGGCAGCCGGGCGGGTTCGCCCGCGTGTGGCGCGAGTCGGACCTGTTCCGGAACCTGCGCGAGCCGCAGACCGGCGGCGCGTGCGCGTCCTGCGGCTTCTACGACACGTGCAAGGGCGGCTGCATGGCCGCCAAGTTCTTCACCGGCCTGCCGCTGGACGGCCCCGACCCCGAGTGCGTCCAGGGGCACGGCGAGAAGCTGCTCGCGCAGCGTCCCGAGGACCGTGCGGGGCTCCCGAGGCCGTCCGCCGACCACTCGCACCGCACCTCGCCGCCGCGCCGCAGGCCGGTGCCGGTCACGCTGATGACCAGCCGCCCGGAGCGCCCGCCGGTGAGCGCCTGCGAGGAGAACCCGCTGGCCGGACTGCGGCTCCCCTAACGCCCCACCCATCCAGGAGACATCGAGATGTTCAAGAACCCGTGGTTCGAGACCGTGGCCGAGGCGCAGCGCCGGGCCAGGCGGCGGCTGCCGCACATGGTCTACGGGGCGCTGGTCGCGGGCTCGGAGCGCGGCCGGACGATCGACGCCAACACGAAGGCGTTCGGCGACCTCGGCTTCGCGCCGCGCGTCGTCGGCCACAAGGCGGAGCGCGACCTGTCCACCACCGTGCTGGGCGTGGAGACCTCCATGCCGGTGCTCATCTCCCCGACCGGCGTGCAGGCCGTGCACCCCGACGGGGAGGTGGCGGTGGCGCGCGCCGCCGCGAACCGGGGCGTCATCATGGGGCTCAGCTCGTTCGCGAGCAAGCCCGTGGAGGAGGTCGCGGAGGCCAACCCGAACGTCTTCTTCCAGATGTACTGGAGCGGCGACCGCGACGCGATGATCCAGCGCCTCGACCGCGCGAAGAAGGCCGGTGCGAAGGCGCTGATCGCCACGCTCGACTGGTCGTTCTCCAACGGGCGGGACTGGGGCAGCCCCATGATCCCGGAGAAGATCGATTTCAAGACGGCCGCGAAGCTCGCGCCCGGCGTGCTGCCCCACCCGGGCTGGCTGTGGAAGTTCGCCAAGGAGGGCCGGATCCCCGACCTCACCACCCCGAACCTCAAGCCGCCGAACGGCCCCGCGCCGACGTTCTTCGGCGCCTACGGCGAGTGGATGCAGACGCCGCCTCCCACCTGGGAGGACGTCGAGTGGCTGCGCGCGGAGTGGGGCGGGCCGTTCCTGCTCAAGGGCGTCACCCGGGTGGACGACGCCAAGCGCGCGGTCGACGCCGGGGTGACGGCGCTGTCGGTGTCCAACCACGGCGGCAACAACCTCGACACCACGCCCGCCACGATCCGCGTCCTGCCGTCGATCGCCGAGGCGGTCGGCGACCAGATCGAGGTGCTGCTGGACGGCGGCGTGCGGCGCGGCGGCGACGTCGCCAAGGCCCTCGCGCTCGGCGCGCGGGCCGTGCTCATCGGCCGCGCCTACCTGTGGGGCCTGGCCGCCAACGGGCAGGCCGGGGTGGAGAACGTCCTGGACATCATGCGCGGCGGCCTCGACTCCGCCGTCCTCGGGCTGGGCCACTCCTCCGTCCACGAGCTCAACCCGGAGGACCTCGTCGTCCCGCCCGGCTTCGCGCTGACGCTCGGCGGCGGCTCGGTCGCCGACGCGCCGGCGGGCTGACGTGCCCGCCGCCGGCGACCTGGCCGGGGCCGCCTGGACGGACGTCCGGGCGGCCCCGCTGGTCCTGGTGCCGGTGGGGTCGTGCGAGCAGCACGGGCCGCACCTGCCGCTGTCCACCGACACGGTGATCGCCGAGGCCGTCGCCGGGCGCGCGGCGGACGCGCTCCGCCCGGACACTGAGGGGCAGGTGCTCGTCGCCCCCGCGATCGCGTTCGGCGCGAGCGGCGAGCACGCGGGCTTCCCCGGCACCGTCTCGATCGGGCACGAGGCGCTGAACGCGGTGCTCGTGGAGACCGTGCGGTCGCTCGCGCTGTGGGCGGGGCGGGTCGTCCTCGTCAACGGGCACGGCGGCAACGTGCCCACGCTCGACGCCGCCGCCGGCCGGATGCGGGCCGAGGGGCACGACACCGCCTGGGCCGGCTGCGGCGTTCCGGGGGGCGACGCGCACGCCGGGTTCACCGAGACCTCCGCCATGCTGCACCTGGCCCCCGGCCTGGTACGGCCGTTCGGCACGGTCGCCGGGGAGACCCGCCCGCTCGCCGCGATCATGCCGGAGCTGGTCGCGGGCGGGGTCCGCGCCGTCTCGCCGTCCGGCGTGCTCGGCGACCCGTCCGGCGCCTCCGCCGAGGCGGGCCGCGAGATCGTGGACGCCATGGTCGCGTCGGTCGTCCGGCGGATCGGTGGCGGGCGCGCGGACGAGCGCGGGCGCCTCATCGACACGGCGGCCCCGCGGCCATGAGCCGCCCGAAGGACCGGTTCCGGCTGCCCGGCGGCTTCCCCGTCGCGCTCGCCCGGGACACCTCGCTCTGGTCGGGCGGGCGCGTGGCCACCGGCGGCTCGCCCTGGAAGGTGGTACGGCTCGCGGACGCGGCGCGCCCGCACCTGGCGGCGCTGCGCCGGGCCGGCGCGGCCGGGCTCGCCGATCCCTCGCCGGTCGGGCGGGCGCTGGCCCGCAGGCTCCTCGACCTCGGCATGGCCGACCCGCTCCCGGCGCCGCGTCCCGGACCGCACGGCGTGACCGTCGTGATCCCGGCCTACGAGCGGACCGGCGAGCTGGAACGCTCCCTGGCCGCGGTCGGGGACGTCCCGGTCATCGTCGTGGACGACGCGTCGCCCGACCCGGAACCGCTGCGGCGGGTCGCGGAGGCGTACGGCGCGCGGCTCGTCCGGCATGCCCGCAACCGGGGCCCCGCGGCGGCCCGCAACACCGGGCTTCGCCTGGTGGAGACGCCGTTCGCCGCGTTCGTCGACTCCGACTGCCGCCCGATGGAGGGCTGGCTCGACGTCCTCGTCCCGCATTTCGACGATCCGCGCGTCGCGGCCGTCGCCCCCCGGATCGTCCCGCTGTCGGACGACACCGGAGTGCTGGCCCGCTACGAGACCGCCCGGTCGGCCCTGGACATGGGGATGCGGCCGGCGCTGGTGCGTCCGGGAGGCAGGCTCGGGTTCGTGCCGACCGCGACGCTGCTGGTGCGGGTCGCGGCCGCGGCCGACGAGCCGTTCGACGAGGACCTGCGGCTCGGCGAGGACGTCGACTTCGTCTGGCGGCTGGGCGACCAGGGGTGGAACGTCCGCTACGAGCCCGCCGCGCGGGTCGCCCACACGCCCCGCCTGCGTCCGGTGGCGTGGGCGCGGCGGCGCCACGAGTACGGCACGTCCGCGGCCGACCTGGCGCGGCGGCATCCCGGCAGGCTGGCGCCGGCGCGCCCGTCGATGTGGAACCTCGCCGTCCTCGCCCTGCTCGCCCGGGGCCGTCCGGGTGCGGCGGCCGGCGTCGCGGGGGTGACGGCGGCGCTGCTGGCCAGGCGGCTGTCCGAGCTGCCCGCCGACTGGAGCCTGGCCGCCGCCATCGTCGGCAAGGGCGCCGTCGCCGACGCCGCCGCGATCGGGCACGCGCTGCGCCGCGAGTGGTGGCCGCTCGGCCTGCTCGCGCTAGCCGCCTGCCGCCGCAGCCGCCTCGCCCGCGCGGCGGCCGTGGCCATGCTCGCGCCGGTGGCGCTGGAATGGCTGCGGCAGCGTCCGCCCATCGACCCCGTGCGCTACACCGTCCTGCGGCTCGCCGAGGACGTCGCCTACGGATCCGGTGTGACGGCGGCGTCGGCTCGCGCGCGCTCGGCCGCTCCCCTGCTCCCGGACGTCCGGTTTCCGGAGTCGTTCTCCTCCGTCCGCGAGCGGGCCCGTTCCGCCGCCGGACGGTGGACCGCGGCCGTCCGTGCGGCCGGCCGCGATCCGCGCTGAGGTCAGCGGTTCAGCGCACCGAGGTCGACGGGCAGCTGGGCGCCGGTGATGTACTTGCCCTCGTCGGAGGCCAGGAACGCGACGATGTTCGCGATGTCCTCCGGCTCGACCATCTCGTAGGGCAGCGCCGGCATGTAGATGGGCCCGAGCAGCGGGCTCTGCTCCAGCAGCTCGGTCATCGTCCCGCTGGTCATGCCCGTCCGTACCCCGTGCGGGTGGACGGTGTTGACCCGGATGTCGTGCTCGCCCAGCTCGTTGGCGAGGACCTTCGCCAGGCCCACGACGCCGTGCTTCGAGGAGGCGTAGTGCGCCAGGAACGGCAGCCCCTTCAGGCCCGCCACCGAGCTGGTAATGATGATCGAACCGCCCTGGCCCTGCTCGATGAGCGTCGGCACGGTGGCCTTCACCGTCTTCCACACCCCGGTGAGGTTGGTGTCGATGACGTCCTGCCACTGCTCCTCGTCGAGCTCCCAGGTGCGGCCGTAGTTCACGATCCCCGCGTTGGCCACCACCACGTCGAGCCTGCCGAGCTCGGCGACGCCCTCCCGGACGGCCGCCTGCAGCGCGGCCAGGTCCCGCACGTCGGCCTTCCGGGCCACGATCCGGCGTCCCTGGTCGGTCACCAGCTTGGCGGTCTCGTCAAGGTCGTCCTGGGTGGGCGGCTCGTAGGGGACGTAGGAGCTGACCGCGCCGACGAGGTCCACCGCGATGACGTCCGCGCCCTCGGAGGCCAGCCGGACGGCCTCCGCGCGCCCCTGCCCGCGCGCCGCGCCGGTGATGAAAGCGACCTTGCCTGTCAAACGCGCCATGGGTTCTTCCTCCACGTTGGTCAGACCCGGAGGCGCAGGGGTGGAAGGCCTTTTCGGCCGGACGACGGCTGCGCCGCCATCGGGCCGATAAGCGGTCACCGCCATAGTGGCACTCAGTGCCAAAAGGGGCAAGACCCTGCTCATCGCCCCCGGCTCGTCCCGCCGCGCCCGGCTCCCCTGAAGCCCGCCGCCGCCACCGGCGCCGACACACGGTGACGGCGGCGGGGACCAGGGCCCCCGGCGGCCGGGGGTTCCCCCCGGATCCCCGGCCGCCGGACCGGCGGACCGCGCGGGAACGCCGGTGCGGGGCGGGCCGCCGGAGGCACCGCCGCGCGATGCCCATCCTCACCGGGCCGGCCGCGACCGGACATCGGTAGATGAACCGATCCGCGTACCGATTCACGGTCGCCTTCCGTAGCACCGCAATTACAATCCAGGCGTACCCCCAAGTCGCCGGACGTCCGGCGGGAGCTGACTCGGAGACGGCGTGGCGCTGGAAATGACGCTGGAGCGGCAGACGGGACGACTGCCCGCGGAGTTCACCAGCTTCGTCGGGCGGAAGACGGAGCTGCACCAGGTCCGGAGGCTGATCGACGGGCACCGCCTGGTCACGCTGACCGGGCCGGGCGGGGTCGGCAAGACCCGGCTCGCGGTGCGCACCGCGGCGCGGGCGAGCGACGCCTTCGACGGCGGCGTGTACTTCGTCGGCCTGTCGAGCCTCACCGAGCCCTCGCTGCTGGCGCAGGCGATCTGCGACGCGCTCGGCCTCGCCGGGCAGGGCGGCGGGCCGGCCGCCTCCCGGCTCGCCGACCATCTCGCCGACCGGCGGGTGCTGCTCGTCCTCGACACCTGCGAGCACCTGCTCGACGCGTGCGCGGCGCTGACCGAGGTGCTGCTGCGCTGCGCCCCGGGCCTGCGCGTGCTGGCGACCAGCCGGCAGCCGCTCGACGTCCTGGGCGAGCACACCATCAGCGTCGCCCCGCTGGGGCGGCCGGAGCCCGGCGGCCCGGACGCCCCCGACGGCGAGGAGTGCGACTCGGTCCGGCTGTTCGCCGAGCGCGCCGCCGCGGCCGTCCAGGGCTGGACGCTCACCAACGGCAACCGGGACGCCGTCGCCCGGCTGTGCCACCGCCTCGACGGGATCCCGCTGGCGATCGAGCTCGCCGCGGTGCAGCTGCGGACGTTCTCGGCCGACCAGGTGCTGAGCCGGCTCGGCACCCGGCTGTTCCAGGCCCGCGGCGCGCGCACCAGCGTGCCGCGGCACCAGACGCTGCGCGCGGCGATCGACTGGAGCCACGCGCTGTGCTCGGCCGAGGAGCGGCTGCTGTGGGCGCGGCTGTCGGTGTTCGCCGGCGACTTCGACCTCGACGCCGCCGAGCACGCCTGCTCCGGCGACGGCCTGCCCGCCGAGCACGTCGTGGACGTGCTGACCGGCCTGGTCGACAAGTCCGTCGTGCAGCGCGCCGACCGCGGCGGCCGGGTCCGGTACCGGATGCTCGACAGCCTGCGGGAGTACGGCGTCGAACGGCTCGCCGCCGGCGGCGGGCAGGCCCGGCTGAGGCGGCGCTGCTTCGACTGGTACGCCGGGCGGCTGCGGCTCGCCCGGGCGGAGCTGGCGGGCGCGGAGCAGGCCCGGTGGCTCGACTGGTTCGACCGCGAGCGCGCCAACATCCGGGCGCTGCTCGGCGACGTCGTGACCACGGCCGAGACGGCGACCGCCCGGGACGCGCTGGACGCCCTCGGCCGGCTCTGGATGCTGCACGGCATGGCGGGCGAGTGCCGGCACTGGATGGACCGGCTGCTGGAGGCCCGCGACACCACGGGCGAGGGCTGGGCGCGCCTCCTCGGCCTCGCCGCCCTGACGATGACGCTCCAGGACGACCTCGGCGCCGCCGGCGAGCTGCTGGACCGGGCGTCGGCGCAGGCGCGGGCGGAGGGCGACCGGGACGCGGTCGCGCTCGTCGCCTGCTGCGAGGGCGTCAGGGCGCTGTTCGCCGGCGACGTCGACCGGTCGCTGCGGCTGCTCGGCGCCGCCGACGAGCTGGGCGAGCAGGCCGACGACGACGTCCTCCTGCTGCTCGTGGAGGTCTTCCGCGGCGTCGGGTACCTGTTCAAGGGCGACCACCCGGCGGCCGTCGAGCACGCCGGACGGGGCGCGCGGGCCGGCGAGGAGCACGGCGAGCTGTGGGTGCGCTCCTACGGCATGCTGGTGTGCGGGCTCGCGCTGTGGCTCGCCGGCGACCTCGACGCCGCCCTCGAACGGCTCCGCCGGTCGCTGCGGATCAAGCGCGACCTCGCCGACGAGCTGGGCATGACGCTGGGGCTGGAGGCGATCGCCGGATGCCTGTGCAGCGGCGGCGAGTACGTCCGCGCCGCGCGGCTGCTCGGCGCCGCCGACCGGATGCGCGAGTCCACCCAGACGGCCTGGTTCGGCCCGCACCACGCGATGCTGCGGGAGACCCACATCGGCGAGGCGGTGCGGGCGCTGGGCGAGCGGCGGTACCGCGCGGCCTTCGAGGAGGGCGGGCGCCTCGCGGCGGCGCACGCGATCCGGGACGCGTTGGGCGAACCCGCGGTGTCCGGGGCGGGCGCGGGCGCGTCCGGGCAGGCCGCCTCCCCGCTCACCGAACGCGAGCTGGAGGTGGCTGCGCTGGTGGCCGAGGGGCTGTCCAACCGCGACATCGCCGACCGGCTGACCATCGCCAAGCGCACCGCCGACTCCCACATCGAGCACATCCTCGCCAAGCTCGGGTTCTCCTCCCGCGCGCAGATCGCCGTCTGGATCACCGAACAGGGCACCTGACGCCGCCTCCGAGCCCGGTGCGTGTGCTCCCGATCACGGAGGGTAGGCCGGATCTGCACGCGCGACGCGGATCGGGGAGGCAGCGGGGATGCAGGGGTTCGCCACCGCGACGGTCTACGAGGGCCCGCTGTCGGAGGTGCCGCCGGACGGGCTGCGCAGGATCTGGGTCTGGGCGGTCCTGATCGCGGTCGGCGGGTTCCTGTTCGGGTTCGACACCGGGGTGATCTCCGGGGCGCTGCTGTACATCAGGACCGACTTCGGGCTGAACTCGTTCGAGCAGTCGAGCGTGGTCAGCGTGCTGGTGCTGGGCGCCATGGCCGGCGCCCTCGGGTCCGGGCGGATCGCCGACCGGATCGGGCGCCGCCGGATCCTCGGCCTGGAGGGGCTGGTCTTCCTGGTCGGCACGGTGATCGCGGTGCTGTCCACCGGCTACCCGATGCTGGTCGCCGGCCGGCTGGTGCTGGGCCTCGCGGTCGGCGGCGCGTCGGCGACCGTCCCGGTGTACCTGTCGGAGATCTCGCCCAAGGAGATCAGGGGCCGCACCCTGACCCTCAACCAGCTGATGATCACCATCGGCATCCTGACCGCCTACCTGACCAACCTCGCGTTCTCCGGCGCCGGGGACTGGCGGGCCATGATCGGCGTCGGCGCGGTGCCCGCGCTGGTGATCGTCGCGGCGTCGCTGTGGGCGCTGCCGGAGTCGGCCGCGTGGCTGGTCGCGCGCGGCCGCCGGGACGAGGCGCGCCGGCTGGTCGCCTCCGTCACCAACGAGGCGACCGCCGACCGGCTCCTGGAGCGCTACGACCGGGGCAGGGCGCGGGACGGGGGCGACGGGGGCGGCGACGGGGGCGGCGACGGGGGCGAGCGGACCGGGTGGCGGACGCTGCTCGGCTCCGGCGTGCGCCCGGCGCTGGTCGTCGGGCTGACGCTCGCGGCCGTCCAGCAGTTCGGCGGGATCAACACGATCATCTACTACGCTCCGACGATCATCGAGGAGACCGGCCTGACCGCGTCGAACTCGATCGTCTACTCCATCGCCATCGGCGTCATCAACCTGGTGATGACGCTGGTCGCGATCCGCGTCATCGACCGGTCCGGGCGCCGGCCGCTGCTGCTGTTCTCGCTCGGCGCGATGGCCGTCATGATGGCGCTGCTCGGGCTGTCGTTCGTCGCGGGCTGGTCGTCCGGCCTGTCGCTGGTGTTCATGGTGCTCTACATCGCCGGCTACGCGGTCGGGACCGGGCCGGTGTTCTGGACGCTGATCGGGGAGGTCTTCCCGCCGCGCGCCCGGGCGGCCGGGGCCAGCGCGTCCACCGCGGTGAACTGGCTGGCGAACTTCGTGGTCAGCCTGGTCTTCCTGCCGATCGCCGGCGCCCTCGGCCAGGGCGAGACGTTCTGGATCTTCGCGGTGATCGCGGCGCTCGGCTGGGTCTTCGTGGGCCGGTTCGTGCCCGAGACGAAGGAGCGCGACTTCACCGAGGTGGACGCCGACCTGCGGTCCCGGTTCGGACGGCGCGCCCCGGCGGAGACGGGCTGACCCGGCTATCGGGCGGCGTGCTCGCTCATCAGCCGCTCCCAGTGGCGCCGGACCCGCGTCCAGGGGAACCGGGGTCCCGGGTCGATGCGGCGGCGGACCAGCACGGACGGGTCGTCGGACGCGGGGATCATCTGCTGGTCCAGGTCGCTGTGGCGCACCAGATGGACGAGGCCCGGGTGGGTCTCCTTCAGGACGGCCAGCAGTGCCACGAGGGCGTCCGTCTGCGCCGCCGGGAAGTCCTCGGCGGGAACCTGCGCGCGCGAGTCGAAGTGGTCGGGATGGCGGCCGGTGTTGACCAGCTCGATCCCGATCGACGCGGTGTTGTGACCGGCCGCGTGGGCGGCGACGCGGTCGAGCGGCACGAACCGGTGACAGCCGCCGTCGCGGTCGACGTACAGGTGGCCGCACACGCCGGTGCCGTCCGCGGATCCGTCCGCACTGCGCTCGGCGTAGTCCCACGCCTTGGACAGCGTGGGGATCTCGGTGGCGTGCAGGACGACGGTCGTCACCGATTCCGGCGATCTGCGGCGCAGCGACGCCCACCACGACACGAGCCTGTCGTCCACCGGAGGACCTGCGGAGACGCCCATGGCCCGATGGTATTCGCCGACGCCTACCGCGAACCGGGATCGGTCAGCCGTGCGGCGAGCCGGTGGGCGATGCGGATGTGCCGGTAGGTCGTGTTCGCCTCGGCCGGGCGCGGCAGGTTGTGCCGCTCGGTGCCCGACTCGGAGTCGCCCCCGGGCTCGGCCGCCGTCCGCTCGGTGACGTCCGCCGGCTCGCGGACGACGAGCTCGTCCGCCTCGACGGACGCGCTGATCTCCACGTCCGGTTCCCGTTCCGCTTCGCCCATCGCTCCTCAGCCCCCCGGCAGGCGCTTCAGGACGCCGCCGATCAGGTCGCGGCCGGCGCGCACGGACTTCCTGGTCAGCGCCGCCGCGAGGTCGCCCGCCCCCAGGTCGTCCGGCCGGTCCGGGACGTCGCGGCGCGGCTCGCCGCGAGGGGCGGGGCCGGCCGGCGGGGCCGGCGGCGCCTCGGTCCGCCGCCGTTCCGGTCCGGGCTCGCGCCCGACGTGCGGCCGGTGCGGCGCCCTGCGGGGCTCCGGCCCGGGCCGTCCGGTGTCGGCCGCCTGCCGCGCGGGGCCCGTGACCCCGTTCCCGGCCGACCGGCCGGCGTCGTCCCCGATGACGTTCCCCGCGTTCCCGCCGGCGTCCCGCACCGCCCGGCCGGCGTCGCCGCCCACGTCCCGCACCGCACGACCGGCGCCGCCGCCCACGTCCTGCACGGCGCGGCCCGCGCCGCCGCCGACCTCGCCGACCGCCCGTCCCGCGCCGGCCCCGACGTCCTGGACGGTCCGGCCTGCGCCGCCGCCGACGTCCTCCACCGCCCGCCCGGCGCCCGACCCGACCTCGCGGACCGCGCCCCCGGCGCCAGTCCCGACGTCCCGGACCGCGCCCCCGGCGCCAGTCCCGACGTCCCGGACCGCGCTTCCGGCACCGCGGCCGACCTCCCCGGCGGCCGTGCCGAGCCCGCGCGTCACGTTCGCGAGGATCTCGGGGTTGCTGTCGACCGTGTCCAGCACCCGTTCGATGATCCGGGCGACGTTGTCGAGGCGCACCTTCAGCAGTGCCTGGGCCTCCACCCCCTTGAGGGTGAGGCTGACCCGGCCGAGCGTGACGTCCGCGCCGACCCCGAGGTCGAGCAGGTCGAGCACGGCGGCGCGCAGCGACACGTCGGCGCGCAGGTCGTCGACCTCCAGCTCGATCTCGTCGACCTTGACGACCGGGACGTCGAGCAGGACGTCGGGGTCCTCGCGGGGCGCGCCGTCCCCGGCGGCGTGCGGCTGGTCCATGGGGTCCTCCTCCGGTGCGGCGGGGCGGCCGGAACGCACGACCGGCCCGATGACCCCTTACCGGCATCAACCCGGTCGAACCCGAACAAGGCCCGGCTTTGCCCGGATATGGCCGCGAGATTCCGGATCCATCGCACTCCGGAACGCCTGGACCCGCGCCCCCCTCGCGCTCGCGGGCGGCCACGGCGGCGGTCGTCGTTTATCGTTGTCTACCGTCTGCGACGCGCCCCGTCCCGCCCCTCCGCGGCGGAACGCGCGAGCCGGTGCCGCGGGTGGCGAGGCCAGGGAACTCCACGAGGAAGGCGGGGGCGTGACTCAGCGACGACCGCGGCTCTCGGCCGACGACCCGGTGGCCGGGGAACCGGCGGCCGGCGGGACCGGCGAGGTGCCGGACGACGTCACCGCCGCCGTCGAGCGGGTGCTGAGCGCGGCGGCGCTGCTGTGGAGCCGCGCGGACCAGGGGCTGGAGCCGGCGGTGTCGCCGATCCAGCTGCGCGCCGTGGAGGCGATCGCCCGGTTCGGCCGGCCGAACCTCGGCCGGCTCGCCGAGGAGCTCGGCGCGATCCCCTCGTCGACGAGCCGGCTGTGCGACCGGCTGGAGGCGGCGGGGCTGGTGGTCCGCGAGAGCGCGCTGGCCGACCGGCGGGAGATCATCGTCCGGCTGAGCAAGCAGGGCGAGCGGCTGTACTCGGAGCTGACCGGGCGGCGCCGCGCGGCGGTGCGCGAGGTGCTGGCGCAGCTGACGCCCGCGTCCCGGGGGCGGCTGCTCGACGCGCTCACCGAGTTCGATCTGGCGCGCGAACGGCAGGACGGCTCGACGGAGGCGCTCGGCTCGCGGACCGCCTGAGCCCGGTTCGCCCCCGTCCGGCCGGTTTCCGCGGAGACCAGGTGAAGCAATTCCACTGCTCCTCGACATCAAGTATTTGCCATGTGGCAAGCTTTTTGACAGTCTTCCCCTGCGGTTCTCCGGCCCGGTCCGGACGGGCCCTGCGGAGGAACCACACCCCGGGAGGTGGACGGCCCGGACCAAGGAGATGGGGTCGCAATGAGCACGCACGGCCGCGCGGCCGAGGTCGAACGGGCGCTGCGCCTCGCCCCCGCGCACGCGCTCCCGGAGACGCTGAGCGCGCTGTTCCGGCAGGACCCGCCGCGGATCCGCGCGGCGCGGCTGCTGGTGAACGACTACCACTCGCGGGTTCTGCTGCCGGTCGAGCCCTACCGCGCGGCTCCGGCGCGGCCGGCGGGAGGGGAGCCGGCCGCGCCGATCCGGATCCAGGGCTCCGCGGCGGGCCGCGCGTTCGTCTCCCGGCGCCGCGTCGTCGACTCCGGGTTCGCCTTCGTCCCGGTCACCGCGCGGGGCGAGCGGCTCGGCGTGCTGGAGTTCCGGGCGCCCGGCGGCGGCTGGGACGACGCCGCGCTGGACGAGCTGGAGGAGGTCGGGGCGGTGTTCGGCGCGGCCCTGCGGGTCGCCTGGCACCACACCGACCGCTACGAGCGGGCCCGGCGCAGCCAGCGGCTGACCCTCGCCGCCGAACTGCAGTGGCAGCTGCTGCCCGGGCACGCCTGCGCCGGCGACGGCTACAGCCTCGCCGGGCACCTCGAACCGGCCTACTCCATCGGCGGGGACAACTTCGACTGGTCCGCCGAGCACGACCATCTCGCGCTGACCGTCACCAACGGGTCGGGCACCGGCATCCAGGCGGCGCTGCTGACGTCGCTGACGGTCGGGGCGCTGCGCAACGCGCGCCGCTCCGGCGCCGACATCGGCGAGCAGGCGAGCCTGGCGAACGACATGGTGCACGTCCGCTACGGGGGCCGGGAGTTCACCGAGACGCTGGTGATGCGGATCGACCTCGCGGACGGGACGGTGCACGTCATCGACGCGGGCTCGCCGCGGATCCTGCGGCTGCGCGGCGCCGAGGTGACGCGCATCCCGCTGGAGCAGCAGCTGCCGCTCGGCATGTTCCCCGACACCGAGTACCGGCCGCAGCGGTTCCGGCTGGAGCCCGGCGACCGGCTGGTCATCGTCAGCGACGGGGTGTTCTCCGCGCGGTCGGGGCGCGGCGAGTTCGGCACGCACGCGCTGGAGCAGGCGACCCGCCGCAGCCGGCTGCAGGACCCGGCGGAGGTGCCGCTCACCATCGTGAACGAGCTGATCGAGCACCACGAGGGCGCCGATCTCGCCGACGACGCCG
Source organism: Actinomadura sp. NTSP31 (assembly GCF_041951385.1). Taxonomy (NCBI): domain Bacteria; kingdom Bacillati; phylum Actinomycetota; class Actinomycetes; order Streptosporangiales; family Thermomonosporaceae; genus Actinomadura; species Actinomadura sp. NTSP31. Next base: position 114,144 of record NZ_JBGNUT010000025.1, read on the forward strand.
TGGTGGTGTGCCTCGACTGGCACCGCCCCGCCGCCCGCACGAACGGCGAGCGGGAGTAACCTCCCGCTTACCGGCGAGCGGAGGAGGCGCGATGGGCGGGCAGCTGGACGCGATGGAGACCGTGCGGGCGGCCGACAGGACCATCCACGACGTGGGCGCGGCGTGGATGCTCGACCCGGCGACCGCGGAGCGCGGCAAGGAGGCCGGGTACGCCAACCCGTTCGCGTTCTACTTCGCGGGCCGCGGCGGGGTCCTCGGGGACGTGGACGCCGACGTCGTGTCGGCCGCGATGGGCTGGTTCCCGCCGCAGGTCGTCCGGCTGTTCTGGGACGAGGGCGTCGCCGTCGCCGGAGCGCGCGAGGCGGCCCGGCGGTACGCGGCGACCTGCGTGCAATGGGGCCGCGACCGCATCGGCGACGCCGGCGGCGAGCGGCTGTGCGAGCTGGCCGCGCGGGTCGTCGACGCGGCCGAGGGGTCCGGGCTGCCGCTGTTCAGCGGCTGGCGGGCCGAGCCGCTGGCCGACGACGTGCCGGGCCGCACCGCGCAGCTGGTGCACGTCCTGCGGGAATGGCGGGGCGCGCTGCACCTGGTCGCGACGACCGCGGCCGGGCTCGCGCCGCTGGAGGCCGTGCTCGCCAACGACACCGAGGACCGGGCGCGCTTCCTCGGCTGGCGGGGCGACCTGCCGGACTGCTCCGCGCTGAAGGGCCGCCGCCTGGAGGCCGAGGACACCACCGACCGGCTCGCCGCCGCGGTGTACGAGCGGGCGCTGTCGCCCTCCGAGCGCGCCGAGTTCGCCGGACTGGTCGGCGCGGTCCGCACCGCCGCGCTCGGCTGACCGCCGCGCCCTCCTGGCCAGGCCGCCGCGCCGCGCGCGTTCCGCGCGGTGCGGCGGTTTTTTGTCGACCGGGGACAGAAACGGCGCGGAAATTGTGTCAGCGGGCGACTGTCGCGGCGGCAGAACGGCGTTCATTGTTGCCCCGTATCCATCAGCGTCCGGAAGGAGAACGCGATGGGGCGACCACCCCACCCCCTCGTTCGCCGCCCCTCGCGCCGGCTCGGCGGGCTCGCCCTGCTGGGCGCGTCGGCGCTCGTCGCGGCCGCGGTGGCGGCGCCGTCGCCGCCCGCGGACGCGCGCGCCGCCGACCGGGTCGAGACGCCGGTCGCCACGGGCTCCCCCGTCACCGGGGTCGCCGAGTCCCTGGTGCGCGTCCGCGTCCCGCTGCCGGCCTCGGCGGGCCCGCACCCGGAGGCCTGCGACTGGCTGTCGTACCTGCGGTTCCGGGACTCCGGCGGCCCCGCCGCCCCGGCCCAGGCCGACAGGATCCTCGTCGCGCAGCCCGGCATCCTGGAGGGCGCGGGCGCCTTCGACAGCGTCGCGCGCAACACCGTCGCCGCCGCCGCGAAGAACGGCGAGCACATCGAGTTCTGGGCGCTGGACCGCCGCTCCAACTGCCTGGAGGACCGCACCGGTGTCCAGGCCGGCCTCGCCGCGAAGGACGTCCATCTCGCGGTCGACTACTACTACCGGCAAAAAGAGGTGGACGGCCGGAAATTCGCCGGGTACCAGTCCAACGACCAGGTGAAATGGCTGCAGAACGTCGGGCTGGAACAGACCGTCCGCGACGAGTACGACCTGATGGCGAGCGAACTGCCGGACCAGAAGGCGCGCAAGCAGAAGATGCTGTGCGGCGGCCATTCCCTCGGCGGCGTCCTGACCGCGTTCTTCGCCGAATGGGACTTCGACGGGAACCATTCCACGACCGATGACGCCGGCTACAACCAGTGCTCCGGCTACTTCGCCCTCGACACCCGCATCAGCACGAACCTGCCCGGCATGGACGGCCAGCTCCCGACCGACCTGATCCCGCTGCTGCAGTTCGGCGCGGGCGCCGTCCAGGCCGGGCTGGAGAGCGGTGTCGTGCCCCGCGCGCTGTCGGCCCCCGCACTGATCAACTCCGAGACGATGAACCTGCTGTCGATCGCGGGCCTGGCCGCCGACATCGCCCCGGCGGGCCTGTCCGACCTGGCGACCTACGTGCCGTCCTCGTTCAACACCGACACCACCTACCGGCTGCTGTTCTCCAAGGACTACCCGACGTTCGTCAAGGGCTCGCCGACGGTGAAGGACTTCCGCATCACCAACGCCGCCGCGCTCGGCGGGCTCCTCGACGACAACTCCCAGCCGCTGGCGTTCCTGCAGGCCAGCGTCGGGTTCTGGGACGGCGGGAAGATCGTCGACAAGGAGTTCCCGGCACCGAACGACCTGGACTCGATCGGCCTCGGCGGCCTCGCCCAGCTGCTCGGCCCGGACAAGAAGGCCATCCCCGACCAGCCGAACGGCCCGCTGTACACCTGGCGGAACTACGACCGCGTCGGCGCCCCCGACGACCCCGGCCACACGTCCAAGGACGGCACCCCGTTCACGTCCGCCGCCAAGGAGGTCACCGACATCGGCGAGCTGGCCCGGAGCCTCGCCGAGCAGCCGCTGGACTTCACCGAGCACTACTTCCCGACCAAGATGGTCACCGACATCGCGCTGGCCGCCTCCCCCGGCATCGCCGACGACGCCGTCCACACCGGCGGCCCGACGGCCAACCCGATCATCAACCTGGAGGCCGGCGACGGGCTCGGCGGCCGGACCCCGCAGCCCGGCGACGTCATCGCCCCCGGCTACCAGCACATCGACGTGCTGACCGCCTCCGCTCAGCAGAACGGCGGCAAGCCCGAGATCGTCTCCACCAACCTGGCCGCCTTCGCCGCGAAGTGACGCCCCGCCCGCGTCCCGCCCCCGGTGTTTCGGGGTGCGGGACGCGGGTAGCAGACGGCCCGATGAGGTGAGGGGGTCGAGATGGGCGTCCGCCAGTGGATCGGATCGTGGCCGGTTTACCGGCAGGTGACCGGGGACGATCCGCTGGGCCGCGGGGCCGCCGCCAAGAGCGGGGCCAGCGGGCGGCTGAGGCCGCGGGTGAGCACCGCCGACCAGGTCGTCAAGTCCGTCTGCCCGTACTGCGCGGTCGGCTGCGGCCAGAACGTGTACGTCAAGGACGACAAGGTCGTCCAGATCGAGGGCGACCCCGACTCCCCCGTCAGCCGCGGCCGGCTCTGCCCGAAGGGATCGGCGAGCCTCCAGCTGACGACCGGCCCGGCGCGCGAGCACCACGTGCTCTACCGCCGCCCGCACGGCACCGAATGGGAACGCCTCGACCTCGGCACCGCCATGGACATGATCGCCGACCGCGTCATCGACGCCCGGCGGCACGGCTGGCAGTGGGAGCAGGACGGCAAGCGGACGCGGCGCACCCTCGGGTTCGCCAGCCTCGGCGGCGCCACGCTCGACAACGAGGAGAACTACCTCATCAAGAAGCTGTTCACCGCGCTCGGCGCCGTGCAGATCGAGAACCAGGCGCGCGTTTGACACTCCTCCACCGTTCCCAGTCTGGGAACCTCGTTCGGACGCGGCGGCGCGACCACCTTCCAGCAGGACCTGCAGAACGCCGACTGCATCGTCATCCAGGGCTCGAACATGGCCGAGTGCCATCCGGTCGGGTTCCAGTGGGTCATGGAGGCGAAGGCGCGCGGGGCCAAGCTGGTGCACGTCGACCCGCGGTTCACCCGCACCAGCGCGCTCGCGGACGTGCACGTCCCGCTGCGCGCGGGCAGTGACATCGCCTTCCTCGGCGGGATCATCAACCACGTCCTGTCGAACGAGGCGTACTTCCGCGAGTACGTGCTGGAGTACACCAACGCGTCGGTGATCCTGAACGAGGACTTCCGCGACACCGAGGACCTCGACGGCGTCTTCTCCGGCCTGGACCCCGAGTCGCGCAGCTACGACCCGGGCACCTGGCGGTACGAGGGCCTGGAGATGCAGGCCGCCGCGGGCGAGCGCGACATGGAGTACGAGGACCGTGTCCCGTCGAGGGAGACAGCGCGCGGCGAGTCGCACGGGTCCGGTGGCGCCGCGCTCGGCGAGGGCGACCCCCGCCGCGACCCGTCCCTGGAGGACCCGCGGTGCGTGTTCCAGGTGCTCAAGCGGCACTTCTCGCGGTACACCCCGGAGATGGTGGAGCGGGTGTGCGGCGTCCCGCGCGAGCAGTTCCGGCAGGTCTGCGATCTGGTGACGGAGAACTCCGGGCGCGACCGCACCACCGCGTTCGCCTACGCGGTCGGCTGGACGCAGCACACGGTCGGCGTCCAGTACATCCGGACGGCCGCGATCCTGCAGACGCTGCTCGGCAACATCGGACGTCCGGGCGGCGGCATCCTGGCGCTGCGCGGCCACGCGTCCATCCAGGGCTCGACGGACATCCCGACCCTGTTCAACCTGCTGCCCGGCTACATCCCGATGCCGCACGCGCACGCCCACGAGGACCTGGACGCCTTCATCGCCGCGGAGGCCGCGCGCAAGGGCTTCTGGGGGCACATGCGCTCCTACCTCGTCAGCCTGCTGAAGGCGTACTGGGGGGACGCGGCCACCGGCGAGAACGACTTCTGCTTCGACTACCTGCCGAGGCTGACCGGCTCGCACAGCACGTACGAGACGGTGATGGCGCAGATCGAGGGCCTGTGCAAGGGCTACTTCCTCCTCGGCGAGAATCCCGCCGTCGGGTCGGCGAACGCGAAGATGCAGCGGCTCGGGATGGCGAACCTCGACTGGCTCGTCGTCCGGGACTTCTCCCTCATCGAGTCGGCGACGTGGTGGAAGGACGGCCCGGAGATCGAGACCGGGGAGATGCGCACCGAGGACATCGGCACCGAGGTGTTCTTCATGCCCGCCGCCGCGCACACCGAGAAGGACGGCAGCTTCACCAACACCCAGCGCATGCTGCAGTGGCACCACAAGGCCGTCGAACCGCCCGGGGACGCGCGCAGCGAGCTGTGGTTCATGTACCACCTGGGCCGGATCATCCGCGAGAAGCTGGCCGGCTCCTCCGACGAGATGGACCGTCCGGTGCTCGACCTGACGTGGGACTACCCCACCGCCGGAGACATCGCCGAGCCGGACGCCGACGCCGTTCTCGCGGAGATCAACGGCCAGGACGCCGAAGGGCGGCCGCTCTCGGCCTACACCGAGCTGAAGGAGGACGGCTCCACCTCGGCCGGCTGCTGGATCTACACCGGCTGCCGGGCCGGCGGCGTGAACCAGCCCGCGCGCCGCAAGCCCGGCAAGGACCAGAGCTGGGTGGCGCCCGAATGGGGCTGGGCGTGGCCGGCCAATCGCCGCATCCTGTACAACCGGGCGTCCGCCGACCCGGACGGCAACCCCTGGAGCGACCGCAAGGCGCTGGTCTGGTGGGACGCCGACGAGGGGAAATGGACGGGCCACGACGTCCCGGACTTCATCGCCGACAGGGCGCCCGACTACCGGCCGCCGCGCGGGGCCACCGGATCCGACGCGCTCGCCGGGAACGACCCGTTCATCATGCAGGCTGACGGCAAGGCGTGGCTGCACGTCCCGGCCGGCCTCATGGACGGCCCGCTGCCCACCCACTACGAGCCGCAGGAATCGCCGTTCACGAACCCGCTGTACAAGCAGCAGCGCAACCCCGTCCGGCACCTGCTGGCCCCGCATCCGGCGAACCTGTACCAGCCGAGCGGCGACCAGCCCGGCTCGGACGTGTTCCCCTACGTCACGACCACGTACCGGCTCACCGAGCACCACACCGCCGGCGGCATGTCCCGCTGGCAGCCGTACCTCGCCGAACTGCAGCCGGAGTTCTTCTGCGAGATCTCGCCGGAGCTCGCAGCCGAGCGCGGCCTCGAGCACGGCGGCTGGGCCACCATCGTCAGCGCCCGCGGCGTCATCGAGGCCCGCGTCATGGTGACCGACCGGATGTTCCCTCTGAGGATGGACGGCCGCACCCTGCACCAGATCGGCCTGCCCTATCACTGGGGCTCCAACGGCTACAGCACCGGCGACGCCGCCAACGAGCTGCTGCACCTCTCCTTGGACCCGAACACCCACATCCAGGAGGCGAAGGCGCTCGCCTGCGACATCCGCCCCGGCCGCCGTCCGCGCGGCAAGGCGGCCCTCGCGCTGGTCCGCACCTACCGCGAACGGGCCGGCATCACCGACCGGACCGGCACCGAGGTCTGACCCCGGACCAGGTCAACGGACGAGGAGCGGGTGGTCGGTGGCGGGGATGAGTTCGCCTATGACGGGGTGCTCCGGGAGTTCGGCGGCGACCAGGAGGCCGCCGGAGGTCTGGGCGTCGGCCAGCAGGAGGCGGTCCTCCTCGGCGGTGGCGCCGAAGTCGGTCCGGGGCGCGACCCAGTCGAGGTTGCGGCGGGTGCCGCCGCTGACGTACCCGGCGCGGACGGCGTCGCGGGCGCCGTCCAGGTAGGGGACGGAGGCGGCGTCGATCACGGCGGTGACGCCGGACGCGCGGGCCAGCTTGTAGAGGTGCCCGAGCAGGCCGAAGCCGGTGATGTCGGTGGCGCAGACGGCACCGGCGCCGAGCGCGGCGGCGCAGGCGTCGCGGTTGAGCGCGGCCATGGACGCGACCGCGTGCGGGAACACCTCGCCGGTCGCCTTGTGCCGGTTGTTCAGGACGCCGACGCCGAGCGGCTTCGTCAGCGTGAGCGGCGTGCCGGGCTTGCCCGCGTCGTTGCGGAGCAGGCGGGCCGGGTCGGCGACGCCGGTGACGGCCATCCCGTACTTGGGTTCGGGGTCGTCGACGCTGTGGCCGCCGCCGACGTGGCAGCCCGCCTGCGCCGCGACGTCGAGGCCGCCGCGCAGCACCTCGCGGGCGAGGTCGAACGGGAGGACGTCGCGGGGCCAGGCGAGCAGGTTCACCGCGACGAGCGGGCGGCCTCCGACGGCGTACACGTCGGACAGCGCGTTCGCGGCGGCGATGCGGCCCCAGTCGTACGGGTCGTCCACGACGGGGGTGAAGAAGTCGGCGGTGGCGACGACGGCGGGGCCGCCCGGGGCGTCGGGCAATGTGACGACGGCGGCGTCGTCGCCGGTGTCGAGGCCGATGAGGAGGTCGCCGTTCGGGTGGGCGGGCCCTGCACCACGGCTCGGGGCGAGGCCCGCGACGACGTCCTCCAGCTCGCCGGGCGGGATCTTGCAGGCGCAGCCGCCGCCGTGCGCGTACTGGGTCAGCCGCTTGCCGGTCATGGGGTCCTTTCGGTGCAGCGGCGGCGCAGGTCGTCCACGCGGACGGTGCGGCCCTGGTCGTCGAGGCGCTCCAGCAGCGGGACGGCGACGCGGCGGGTGGTGCCGAGGGCGCGGCGCGCCTCGCTGAGGGTGAAGGGCTGGTCCAGCCTCGCCAGCAGCGCGGCGGCCTCGGCGTCGGCGCCCGGCAGCAGGACGATGCCGTCGGCGATCCTGAGCAGCGCGCCTGCCGAGGCGGCGGCGGCGATCAGCTTCGGGGTGAGGCCGAGCTCGGTGAGCCGTCCGGCGTCGGGGGCGTTGAACGGGGCCTCGGACAGGTCGCGGCGGACGGCGTCGACCGCCTGTCGGACGTGCGCGGGCAGTTCGGGTGCCCTGGCGGTGCCGTAGAGGCGGCCGTCGCGGCGGTGCAGGCCGGTGGCGAGCGCCTCGACGAGGGCGCGGTCGGGCAGGCCGAGGGCGCGGCGGGCGGCCTCGGCGGGCAGGCCGGGGTCGGTCGGGTGCTCTTTCGCGTGTTCCTCGACGGCGTCGTGGAGGCGGCGGCGCAGGTCGTCCCAGTGGCCGGGGTCGGCGAGCCAGTCCCCCGCGACCGGGTCGGACGGCACGGGCACCCCCATCGCGATCAGGTCGGCGCGGCGGACGAGCCCGCGGCGGCGCAGCTCGGCGGCGCCGTCCGGGCGGCCGGTCATCGCGGCCAGTTCCCGCGCTCGCGACGCCGCCGCGCCGCGCCGGGTGAACGGCTCGGGCCGCACGTCCAGCACGGTCACCCCGGCCGCGACGCGATGCCGGCCGGGGTCGCGCAGCAGCGCGACGTCACCGGCGCGCAGCGGCAGCGCACGTTCCAACGCCAGGCGCGCGGTGTCGTCGCCGAGCGCGCGGACGTGCACCGGAACCGCCGCCGACCCCACGTGCAGGACGAGCCGCCGCGGCAGGTCGCGCGCCGGGTCGCCGCGCAGCCGGACGTCGACCAGCTCGGTGGCGAGCCAGCGTCCCGGGGTCAGCAGCGCGTCGCCGCGGCGGACCTCCGCGCCGCCGTGCAGGTTGACGGCCACGCGGGCGACGGCGCCGACCTCGTCCCGCTGCTCCTTCAGGCTCTGCAGGCCCCGCACCCGGACGGTTCCGCCGCCGGCCTCGAGCCGGTCGCCGACGCGGATCGTGCCGGCGCCGAGCGTGCCGGTCACGACGGTGCCGCGGCCCTGGACGGTGAAGACGCGGTCGGTCCAGAGCCGCACGTCGGCGGCCCGGTCGGGGTCGGGAAGCGATCCGGTGAGGTCGCGCAGGGCGGCGCGCAGGTCGTCCAGGCCCTGCCCGGTGGCGCCGCTGACCTCGACCGCCGCGACCTTGCCGAGGGACGTCGCGGCGATGCGGTCGCGGGCGTCGTCGCGGACCCGTCCGGCTGTCGCGGCGTCGGTGAGGTCGGTGCGCGTGACGGCGAGCAGGCCGTGCCGGACGCCGAGCGCGTCGAGCACCGCGAGATGCTCCTGCGACTGCCGCTGCCAGCCCTGGTCGGCGGCGACGACGAACAGCGCGGCGGGCGCGGGGCCGGCGCCGGCCAGCATGGTGGCGACGAGCCGCTCGTGCCCGGGGACGTCGACGAACGCGAGGGCCCCGCCGCCGGGCAGGTCCGTCCAGGCGAAGCCGAGCTCGATGGTGAGGCCGCGGCGCCGCTCCTCCTCCAGCCGGTCGGGCTCCATCCCGGTCAGCGCGCGGACGAGCGTGGACTTGCCGTGGTCGACGTGCCCGGCGGTCGCGACGACGTGCATCCTCACCGTCCTCCCGCCGCGGCGAGCACCGCGCCGGCGACGGCGCCGTCCTGGTCCGGGGGGACCGAGCGCAGGTCGAGCAGGCACCGGCCGTCCTCGACGCGCCCCATGACCGCCGGGGTGCCCTGCCGGAGCCGCGCGGCGTACGGTTCGGGCAGCGACACGGCCGCGCTCGGCAGGACGACGCCGGGCGCGCCGCCGCCCCCGACGGCGGCGTCGCTGTCGACGGCCGCCGCGTCGACGCCCTGCTCGCGCAGGCGCTGGGCGAGGTGGCGCGCACGTTCCCGCAGCTTGTCGACGCCGGCGTGCAGCGCCTCGGCGGTCGGGGTCCGCGGGCCGCGGACGGTGGCCTCCAGCGCGGCGAGCGTCAGCTTGTCGACGCGCAGCGCCCGCGCCAGCGGATGCCGCGACAGCCGCCGCACGAGCTCCTCCCGGCCGAGGAGGAGCCCGCACTGCGGGCCGCCGAGCAGCTTGTCGCCGCTGGCGGTGACGAGGTCGGCGCCCGCCTTCAGCCAGGTGGACGCGTCGGGCTCGTCCGGCAGCAGCGGCTCGGGTCCGAGCAGGCCGGAGCCGATGTCGGCGACGACCGGGACGCCGAGACCGGCCAGTTCGGCGACGTCCGCCGAACGGGTGAAGCCGGTGACGCGGAAGTTGGACGGGTGCACCTTGAGTATGAAACCGGTGCCGGGGCCGATCGCCGCCGCGTAGTCGTCCGGCGAGGTCCGGTTCGTGGTGCCGACCTCCCGCAGGCGGGCGCCGGTCGCGGCGAGCAGTTCCGGGATGCGGAACCCGTCGCCGATCTCCACCATCTCGCCGCGGCTGACGATGATCTCGCGGTCGCCGGCGAGCGCGGTGGCGGCCAGCACGAGCGCCGCCGCGCCGTTGTTCACCACGTGCGCCGCCTCGGCCGCCGGCACCGCCTCCAGCAGCGCGGCCAGCGCGGACCGGCCGCGCCGCGCCCGCGCCCCGGTCGAGAGGTCCAGCTCGACGTCGGTCGCGCCGGACGCCACGAGCATCGCCTCCCGCGCGGCGTCCGACAGCGGCGCCCGCCCGAGGTTGGTGTGCAGCAGCACGCCGGTCGCGTTGAGCACGGGCCGCAGCCCGGCGGCGGTGCCCGGCAGCGCCCCGGCCGCCGCGTCCGCCACGGCGCCGGCCGGGATCTCGCCCGCCCGCGCGCGCCGCTGCGCCGCGACGACCGCCGCCTTCACCACGCCGCGTCCGAGCCGCGCCGCCGCTTCGGTGAGCCGCGGATCGGCCAGCAGTACGTCCGTGCGCGGGATGCGCCGCCGCCCGTCCTCTCCGCCGGATGGCGCCGCTGGAACCGGTGCGGGCTCACGATCCATTCAGGCGACCTCCATGGCGGGCGGCGGGACGCCGGTACGGCACACGAGACCAGCAACCACTACCCCGCAGGCCCGCGTGCAAAACGACCGCGCCCGGTCGTTCCGGCGCTTCCCGCAGAAGGGTTGCGCCGGCCCCGCCGCGCTTGTTATGCATGAGTCATGCATGATCGTCTCGCGAACCTGCTCGGCGCCGCCTCGCTGGCGGTCACCGACCTCGTGCTGGCCGAGGCGACCCGGGCCGCCGAGGTGAGCGCCAGCGGCGCCGGCGCCCTGGTCGTGCTGGCGGGCGCGCCCGGCCTCGGCGTCACCGAGCTGGGGCGGCGGGTCGGGCTCACCCAGTCCGCGGCGGCCCGCATGCTGGACGGGCTGGAGGCCGCGGGGTTCGCCCGGCGCGACCGCGGCCCCGGCCGCGCCGTCCGCGTGCGGTTGACGACGGCCGGCGAGAGGGCGGTGGACGCGATGCTCACCGCGCGCGGCACCCCGCTCGCCGCCGCCCTGTCCGGCCTGGACGCCGGCGAGCGCGACCAGCTCGCGACGCTCCTCGGCAAGCTCCTGACCCGCCTGTACGCCGAGATCGGCGACGCGGACGTCATGTGCCGCCTGTGCGACCGCGCCTGCTGCACCCGCGGCGCCGTCTGCCCCGTGGGGCAGGCCGAGCGCGACGCCCACGCGGGCGGGGCAGGCGGTGAGACGAGCCCGGAGCCGTCGTGACGGGGCCCCTGCTCGCACTCGCGTCGGCGCTCTGCTACGGCATCGCCGACGTCACGGGCGGGCTGCTGTCGCGGCGCGCGGATTTCCGCGCGGTCGCATTTCTCGGCCAGATAGGCGGGCTGATCTGCGCCGTCGCGGTGGCCCTCGCCGTTCCCGTCCGGGAATTGATGTGGCAGGACGTCGCGTGGGGCGCCCTTTCCGGAATCGGGACGGGAATCGCCATGGTGTTCCTGTACCGGGGCATCGGCCAGGGAACGATGAGCGTGGTCGTTCCCGTCAGCGCGGTCGGCGGTGTCGCGCTTCCCGTCCTGGTGGGCGTGGCGTTCCTGGGCGACCGGCCCTCCCTCACCGCCTGGGCGGGGATCGCGGTGGTGCTGCCCGCCCTGTGGCTGGTCTCCCGATCGCGGTCGGACGAGCGGGACCGGGTCCGGTCGGCCGTCGTCAACGGGCTGGTGGCGAGCGCCGGGATCGGCGTGCAGTACCTCGCGCTCGCGCGGGCCGGGCACGACGCGGGCCTGTGGCCGGTGGCGGCCGGACGCGTCGCGGCCGTCCTGGCGATCGCGCCGATGGCGCGGGCGCACACCCGCCGGCTCCCGGGCAGGGCGACGCCGCCGGGGGCGCTCGCGACCGGCGCCGTCGCGGCGGCGGCGCTCGCGTTCTACCTGCTCGCCACCAGGGAGCAGCTCGTCGTCATCGCGGTGGTGCTGTCGTCGCTGTATCCGGTGGTGCCGGTGCTGTGGGGCGTCACCGCGCTGCGCGAACGGCTGTCGGCCGGGCAGGTGGCGGGTCTCGCCGCCGCCGGCGCGGCCGTGCTGCTCCTCACGCTGCCGCCGCCGTAGGCGTCGAAGCGGTCACGGAATCCGGCGAAGACCTGACGGCGGGAGCGATCCCGGCGGTAATCTTCCAGCCGCCCTTTCCACGAAAAACAACAAAACACGACCGCGTTTCTTGTGTTTTCCTGCCCAAAACCGCTCGTCTTCGCCTTCCGCTGCGCGAAATCAGTCCGTCTCGCACCAAACAAGGGGGCGGCTTGTCACTCCTGTGAGTGTCGCGGGTGCCGCGGGATATCTAGCCTGGCGGCCCGGGTGTCCGCTCATGGAGGTGACACTTTGACGGAGCTGCACGAAGGGTCCACCGGGACAGACGACCTGTCGGCCCAGCCCTGGCGCGACGTCCCGCGCGAGGAGGCGCAGTGGATGCGCCCGCACCTTCCGGATCTGGTCGACACCATGGTGGAGGGGGTGCTGCGGAACGTCCCCGAGTACGGCCGGCCGGACGATCCCGTCTACACCGAGGTGATCCGGGACGCGGTGGCGCAGGGCATGGGCCACTTCGTGCAGATGATCGCCGACCCCGACACGCCCTGGCGCGAGGTCCACCAGCTCTTCTTCGACATCGGGTACGGCGAGGCGGTCGAGGGGCGCAGCCTGGAGCACCTGCAGAACGCGCTGCGCGTCGCGTCCCGGACCGCCTGGCGGTACCTGTCGCGGGAGGCCGACCGGCTGAAGAAGCCCCGCGAGCTGGCGATCGCGCTGACCGAGGTGAACTTCGCCTACCTGGACCTGCTCGCCTCGGCCGCCGCGCAGGGGTACGCGCGGGCGCGGGAGAAGGCGGCCGGCGAGCGCGAGCAGCGCCGCGCCCGGCTGCTCGGCCTGCTGCTGTCGGCCCCGCCCGCGCCCCGCGACGTCATCGCGGAGCAGGCCGGGCTGGCGGGCTGGCCGCTGCCGGAGCGGATCGCGATGATCGTGCTGGACCCGCGCCCCGGCACCGGCGGCGAGGGCCCGGCGGGGCTGCCGCCGTTCCTGCTGAGCGGCGTCGACCGCAGCCGCCCCTGCCTGGCGATGCCCGACCCGGACCGGCCCGGCGGGCCCGACCGGCTCACCGCCACGATCGCCGGCTGGACGGGCGCGGTCGGCCCGTCCGTGCCGCTGGAGGAGGCCGCGGTGTCGCTGCACTGGGCGCACCGGACCCTCGACCTGATGGCCGCCGGCCGGCTCGGCGGCGCCGGCGATCCGGCCGGCCCGCCGGACCGGCCGCCCGGGCGGGCCCGGCGGGGCGCCGCGGCGGCCGGGCGGCTCGTCCGCGCGGACCGGCACCTGCCCGAGCTGCTGCTCCAGGAGGGCTGGTCGCTCGCGGAGGCGACGGCGCGGCGCCGGCTCGCGCCGCTCACCGAGCTCGGCCCGCACCGCGGCGGGCGGCTGGCGACGACCCTGCTCGAATGCCTCAAGCACGGGTTCAACGCCACCGACGCCGCCGAGGCGCTGTGCGTGCACCCGCAGACGGTCCGGTACCGGCTCGCGCAGCTGCACGACCTGTTCGACTACGACATCGAGGACCCGGCGCTGCGGCTGGAGCTGATGCTGCTGCTCCCCGTCTGGCTGCGCGACGCCGACGACGGGGAGCAGTGACCCTCCTCCTGCACGGCGGCGGCTACTCCTCGCGGGCGGGCACGGTCACGTACGGCAGCGTGCGGTCGAGGTAGGCCTGCCGGCACGCCGAGCGGGCGATCTTGCCGCTGCTGGTGCGCGGGATGCCGCCCGGTTCGATCAGCACGAAGTCGTGCACGCGCAGGTCGTGCTGCTGCTTGACGGCGGTCCGCACGGCCTGCGCGACCTCGTCCACGTCCAGCAGCGCGATCGGCACCCGGCGGTTCCGCTCGGCCACCACGACCAGGCCCTCGGTGTCGCCGGTGTCGACCGACACCGCCGCGGTGTACTCGCGGCGGACGCCCTTGTGCGCGTTCGACACGGTGAACTCGATGTCCTGCGGGTAGTGGTTGCGGCCGTCGACGATGACCAGGTCCTTGATCCGGCCGGTGACGAACAGCTCGCCGCCGTGCAGGACGCCGAGGTCGCCGGTGCGCAGCCACGGCCCGCGCGGCAGGTCCCCGACGTCGTCGCCGGCCAACTCGGCCTGGAACGTCTCCTTGGTCGCCTCCGGACGCCCCCAGTAGCCGGCCGCGACGTTCGGGCCGTGCACCCAGATCTCGCCGACCGAGCCGTCCGCCTTCCGCTCGCCCGTCTCGGCGTCCACGATGATCGTGTGCTGGCCGAACGACGTGCCGCACGCGATCAGCTGGATCGCGCCGGGCGCGTCCGGGGCGCACGGCTCGGCGGTGCCGCGGCGCAGCGCCTCGTGGTCGAACGCGGCGCGGGTCGGCTCGCGGAACCGCGACGACGCCGACACGTACACGGTCGCCTCGGCGAGGCCGTACGCGCACACCTGCGCCTCCGGCTTCAGCCCGCAGTCCTTGAACGCCTCGTAGAACCCGGTGAGCGTGCTCTCCCGGATCGGCTCCGCGCCGTTCATGAACACCTGCACGCCGCTGAGGTCGAGCTTCGCCTTCTCCTCCGCGGTGACCTGCGCGGTCAGGTACTCGTAGGCGAAGTTCGGGCCGCCGGTGAAAGCGTGCTTCTGCTGACTGAGCAGCTCCAGCCACCGGACGGGCCGCATCACGAACGCCACCGGGTCCATGATCACGCCGGGGTTGCCGTAGACGAGCGGCAGCGCGACCGTCGTGACCAGCCCCATGTCGTGGAACACGGGCAGCCAGTTCACGCCGGACGACTCGCGCGGGATCCCCTCGAACGTGCGCCACAGTTGCTCGGCGTTCGTGGCGAAGTTCCCGTGCGTGATGATGACGCCCGCCGGGGTCCGGGTCGACCCGGACGTGTACTGCAGGTAGGCGACGTCGTCGGGATCGATCGGCTCCGGCGCCCAGTCGAGCGAGCCGTCCACCTCGTCCGCGACGATGATCTCCGCGGGCTCGCGGACGCCGTCGCCCGCCAGGAACGTCCGGACGGCCGGCAGCGACGCGCTCGTGGTGATGACGACGTCGGGCTCGGCGTCCTGGTAGACGGCCAGCAGCCGGTCGCCGTGGCCGGGCAGGTCCGGGGAGAACAGCGGGACGCCGATGACGCGGGCGTACATCGCGCCGAGGAACCCGGTGACGTAGTGCAGGTCCTGCGGGGCGAGCAGCGCGACGCGCCGCCCCGGCGAGGTGGCGCGGCGGATCGCGGCGGCGATCGCGCGGGCGCGCCGGTCCAGCTCGCCCCAGGTGACGTCGGTGGCGACGCCGTCCGGGTCGGTCATGTAGTCCATGAAGGTGTAGGCGCGGTCGTCGGGGAAGTCCTTGGCGAACCGGGCGAGCCGCTCGATCAGCGGGGTGCGGTCGAGCGCGGGGAGTTCGGTCATGCTGAGAAGGCTCCTGGTACGGGAGGGACGAGTCAGGAGGAGACGGCGGCGTCGGCGACCGGCTCGGCGGCCGGGGCGCCGGCGGGCTCGGCGGCGGGTTCACCGCGGCGGACGCGGCGGTTCTCGAGCCGCTCGTAGTCGGGCCAGCGGACGTCCCAGACCCAGCCGAGCCGCTCGAAGAGCCAGATGACGCGGGCGCTGATGTCGATCTGGCCCTTCAGCACCCCGTGCCGCGCGCAGGTGGGGTCGGCGTGGTGCAGGTTGTGCCAGGACTCGCCGAACGACGGGATGGCCAGCCACCACACGTTGCGGGCCTTGTCGCGCGTCCGGAAGTCCTCGTTGCCGAACACGTGGCAGATCGAGTTGATCGAGAACGTGACGTGCTCGCCGACGAACACCCGCATCAGCCCCGCCCAGAACAGCGCGGTGACCGCGCCGTGCCAGGACCAGGTGAGCAGCGCGCCGAGCCCCATCGGGACCAGGAACGTCGACAGCACGATCAGCGCGTAGACGGGGTCGAGGGACAGGAACCGGATGTCCTTGTCCCTCAGCAGGTCGGGCGCGAACTTGCTGCGGGACGTGCGGTCCTTGCTGAACAGCCAGCCCACGTGCGCGTGGTACAGCCCCTTGGTGAGGCCCCACACGCCCGGCCCGTACGCCCACGGGGAGTGCGGGTCGCCCTCCTGGTCGGAGTACTTGTGGTGGCGGCGGTGGTCGGCGACCCACCGGACGACCGACCCCTGCATCGCCTGCCCGCCGAGGATCGCGAGCGCGATCCGCAGCCACCTTTTGGCCTTGAAGCCGCCGTGCGTGAAGTGCCGGTGGTAGCCGACCGTGATCCCGAGGGCGTTGAACGGGTAGAGGAGGGCGAAGATCGCGATGTCCGTCCAGCCGATCCCCCACCCCCACAGGAAGGGGACGACGGCCAGAAACCCGATGATCGGGGCGGCCACGAACACCACGACCGCGATGCGCTCGGGCAGCGGCACGGTGCCGGAGATGTCCGGCTGCGGAGTTCTGCTGCCGGCGTCGGCGACACCCGCTGTCATTGCGGACTCCTTAGAGACGAGAGTGCGGAGGCCCCGCCCGCCGGTGCCGGGCGGCCGGTCGTGCCGGCCGCCCGTCCCCGCGGGCGGGGCGCTGGTTCAGCAGTTGCTCTGGGCGGGCTTGCCGGCGAACCGGTCGCCGAGGAAGTTCGTCACGTCCCCGGCGGCGCCCCAGTCGGTGGACAGGTGCTCGGTCGGATAGGTGTTCTTCCAGGTCGTGTTGATGCCGGCCGCGCAGTAGGCCGCGCGGGTGCCGTCCTCGGTCTCGTGCGGGATGATCTCCTCGAGCCAGCCGCGGTACTGGAACACCGGGAAGCCGATCTTGTACTTGGCGGTGGAGGACGCCGGCCCGATGTCGGTGCCGAGCTTCTGCCGGTCGACGACGTCGCCCCAGGTGGTGCCGTCCGGGCCCTTGAGCGCGTAGATCTGGTCGAGGGACAGGCCCTGCTTGGAGAAGTTCTCGACCTTCGCGCCGAGGAACACCGCGAGCGTCCCGTACAGGCAGTTGGCCTTGACGTCCTTGATCGCCTGGACGCCCTTGTCGTTCATCAGGTCGTCGAACGGCATCTCCGGGTAGGCGGCGTGCAGGCCGACCAGCGCGTCGGCGAGGAACCCGGCGAACAGGCTGCCGTTGAGCTGCTTGGCGGTCAGCTTCAGGTCACCGGGCACGCCGCCCGCCGCCGCGCCGACCACGTTCAGCTCCGGCGCGTACGACGCGGCGAGCTGCGCGCCCCACAGCGCGGCGGCGCCGCCCTCGGAGTAGCCGGAGATGCCGACCTTTCCGTCCGGCCTGAGCGTTCCGCCGGGGATCTGCCGGGACGTGCGGACGACGTCGAGCAGCGCGTGCCCCGCGTTCGCGCCGATCATGTAGGTGTGCACCTGGCCGTCGAGGTAGCCGACGCCGTCGGTGGCGGCGACCGCGTATCCGGCCTTCAGCATCAGCTGCAGGTTGCCGCCCTCGTACATGTCGACGTACTGGCCGGCGAGCTGCTTGGAGAACGCGCACTGCAGGCCGGAACCGAGGGTGCCGGGGTTGAAGGCGACCGTCGGCCGCGACCCGCCGCCCTTCCATTCGGCGTCCGGGACGGCGACCGTGCCGGACACCGCGATCTTCTGCCCCTTCGCGTCGGTCGAGACGTACCTGACCTTCCAGGCGTGCATCGGCAGGTCGCCGGGGATGTTGGTCAGCTTCGCCGGACGGCAGGCGAGCAGGTCGCCCGGGTTCCCGGTCACCGCCGCGGAGGCCGCGTAGATCTGCGCGTCCGTGGCGTCGCAGCCCGGCGGCGCGGCCTCGGCCTGCGCCGCGGGGAGCACCGCGGGCACGGCCAGGGCGGCCCCCAGCGCCGCGGTGGTGAACAGGGTCCGAAGTCGCATTCCTCACTCCTGGGGTGGGTCCGGAAAGTGAATGCTGATGACTGTCCCCCACGGGCGCCGCGCCGTGGAATGAAGTCGCCTCACAGGGTCGCGGGCCCTGATTAGCAACCAAGTCAAAAACGGCGGCCCCGTCCGGGGCCGCCCCGCGCCGTCCCGCCCGCGGGTCATGCGCCGTCCCCAAGTGCGACAAGCCATTGCAAATTGGTGGAGTCTTCATTAACGGTTCGCCGGTTCGGGGCGGCCGGGCCGTACCGTCCCGCGCATGCGCCGAACAGCAGCAGCACTCGCGACCGTCCTGGCCGCCGGCATGGCCGTGAGCACGGCCGCCGGCGTCGGGCCGGCCAGCGCGGCGGAGCCGCGGACCTGCGGCACTCCCGCCACCCACCAGATCGCCGAGGTGCAGGGCACGGGCGGCACCTCGCCCCTGCGCGGGCAGACCGTCCGCGTCGAGGGCGTCGTCACCGGCGACTTCCAGGCCGCCGACCAGCTCAAGGGCTTCTTCGTCCAGGACCCGACGCCGGACGACGACGCGCGCACCTCCGACGGGCTCTTCGTCTACTCCACCGAGGAGGTGAAGCCGGGCGACCGCGTCCTCGTCACCGGCAAGGCCACCGAGTACAACGGGCTCACCGAACTGTCGCCGGCCACCGCGGTCGACGTCTGCGGCCGGGGCAAGGTCCAGCCCGACAACGTGCGGCTGCCGCTGGAGGACGGCGCGAACCTCGAGCAGTACGAGGGCGAGCTGCTCCGCTTCCCGCAGAAGCTCACCGCCACCGAGACCTACCAGCTCGGCCGCTACGGCGAGATCACCGTCTCCGCCGGCGGCCGCCTCTTCCAGCCCACCGACGGGCACGGCTCCACGCAGGCGGACAACGACGCGCGCCGGCTCCTGGTGGACGACGGGTCGAACGTCCAGGACCCGGCGACGATCCCGTACACCGACCCGCGCGTCCTGCGGGCCGGCGACACCACGGCCGGGCTGACCGGCGTGCTCACCTACCAGTTCGGCGCCTACGCGCTCCAGCCGACCGAGTCGGCGCACTTCGCCAACGACAATCCCCAGCCGGACAAGCCGCAGCCGGTCGGCGGCGACGTCCGCGTGGCGAGCTTCAACACCCTCAACTGGTTCACCACGCTGAACCAGCGCGGCGCGAACACCGCCGAGGAGCGCGAGCGGCAGCTGGCCAAGCTGGTCGCCGCGCTGAAGGGCCTGAACCCGGACGTCGCCGGGCTGATGGAGGTCGAGAACAACGGCGACACCGGCGCGCTGAAGGCGCTGGTCGACCGGCTGAACGAGGCCGTCGGCGCCGGGACCTACTCCTGGGTCGAGAACCCGAACCCGGGCACCGACGCGATCCACGTCGCGATCATCTACAAGCCGGCGAAGGTGACGCCCGCCGGCGCGGCGCACTCCTCCGACCAGCCGGTGTTCGAGCGCCCGCCGCTCGTCCAGGCGTTCCGGCCGGTGGGCGGCGGCGCGGCGTTCACGCTGATCGTCAACCACTTCAAGTCGAAGGGCTGCACCGGCGCGACCGGCGCCGACACCGACCAGGGCGACGGGCAGAGCTGCTTCAACGCCCGCCGCGTCACCCAGGCGAAGGCGATCGCCGCGCTCGCCGCGCAGGAGGAGAACCCGCTGGTCGTCGGCGACCTCAACAGCTACACGGCCGAGGACCCGATCAAGGCGCTGACCGGCGCCGGGCTGGTCGGGCAGACCGAGCGGTTCGTCCGGCCCGAGCAGCGCTACTCCTACGTCTTCGACGGCACGTCGGGCGAGCTCGACCACGTGCTGGCCGGCGCGGCGCTGTCCCGGCGGGTGACGGGCGCGACGATCTGGCACGTCAACAGCGACGAGCCGACGTTCCTCGACTACAACACCGAGTACGCCCAGCCGCGCTTCTACCGGCCGGACGCGTTCCGGTCCTCCGACCACGACCCCGTCCTGATCGGCCTGCGCCTGCGCTGAGATCCCGGGCCCGGACGTCCGATCACCGGACGCCCGGGCCCTTTTCGCCGCCGTTCGCGGAGCGTATGATCCAGGTCACACTTTCCTTGATCGGTGCTAGTGAACGGTGCGCGCATGAGCGAAACAGCCCCCCGTCTGGCGTTCGGCATCGGGCCCGACGGGTCGTACACGCGGGGCGGGCAGGCGGCCGCGTTCATCCTCGGCCTGTTCACCACGATCGCGTTCCTGCCGCTCGTCGTGGTCGGCGCCCTCCTGTACACCAAGGCCGAGGCGACCTTCCCGGCCGACGCCGACCGGGCCCGCAGGCTGGTGAACTGGTCGTGGGCCAGCATCTCCGTGCCGGTCGTGATCGGGGCGGCCGTCTCCGTGATCGTGGCGGCCGGGCAGCTCTGACCGGGAAGACGGCGGGGCCGGAGCGGGTTTGCACTGTCTATGAGCATTCCGTTCTCCGTCCTCGACCTGGCGCCCGTGGTCAGCGGCTCCAGCTCCGGCGACGCGCTGCGCAACACCCTCGACCTGGCCCGGCGCACCGAGGGGCTCGGCTTCCACCGGTACTGGCTGGCCGAGCACCACACGATGCCGGGCATCGCCAGCTCCGCGACCTCGGTGCTGATCGGCCAGGTCGCGGCGGCCACGTCCCGGATGCGGGTCGGGTCGGGCGGGGTGATGCTGCCGAACCACGCGCCGATGGTGGTCGCCGAGCAGTTCGGGACGCTGGAGGCGCTGTTCCCCGGGCGCATCGACCTCGGCCTCGGCCGGGCGCCCGGCACCGACCAGGCGACCGCGCGGGCGCTGCGCCGCTCCGCCGACGCGCTGTCGGCGGACGACTTCCCCGAGCAGGTCATCGAGCTGCGGAACTACTTCGCCGAGGACAGCACGGTGACGCCGGCGGCGGGCAACGAACCGCCGGTGTGGCTGCTCGGGTCCAGCGGGTACAGCGCGCGGCTGGCCGGGCTGCTCGGGCTGCCGTTCGCGTTCGCGCACCACTTCAGCGCGGAGAACACGCTCCCGGCGCTGGCGCTGTACCGCGACTCGTTCCGCCCGGGGATGCTGGACGAGCCGTACTCGATGATCGGCGTGTCGGTGACGGCCGCGGAGTCCGACGATCGGGCCCGCGAGCTGGCGGCGCCGCAGGCGCTGGCGTTCCTGCGGCTGCGGCAGGGCCGCCCCGGGAAGATGCCGACGCCGGAGGAGACCGCCGCGCACCCGTACACGCCGCTGGAGCGCCAGATGATCGACTCGCGGCTCGGCGACCAGGTGATGGGCGGCCCGGACACCGTCCGGCGGCAGCTGGACGCGCTGATCGAGAGGACCGGCGTGAACGAGGTCATGGTCACCACGCAGATGTTCGACCACGCCGACCGGATCCGCTCCTACGAGATCGTCGCGGAGCTGTACGACCTGAAGACCGTCGAGCCGCCCGCCGTCAGCGTGCTCTGACCCCGAAGCCGAAGGGAGCGGTCCCGGCGTTGGCGCGAAGACCGCCGGCGCCGGGCGCCGGCGGTCTCCCGGCAGGGGGCTAGCCCGCGAACGCCTCCTCGATGACGTCCAGGCCCTCGTTGAGCAGGTGCTCGGGGATGACGAGCGGCGGCAGGAAGCGCAGCACGTTCCCGTACGTCCCGGCGGTCAGCACCAGCACGCCCTGGGCGTGGCAGCGGCGCGCGATCTCCGCCGTCAGCTCCGGGTCGGGGTCCTTCGTGCCGGGCCTGACCAGCTCCATCGCGATCATCGCGCCGCGTCCCCGGACGTCCCCGATCGCCTCGTGCTTCTCCGCGAGCGCGCGCAGCCGGGGCAGCATGACCTCCCCGATCCGGCGGGCGCGCTCGGTGAGCTTGCCCTCCTCGATCTCCTCCAGCACCGCGAGGGCCGCCTCGCAGGCGAGGGGGTTGCCGCCGTAGGTGCCGCCGAGCCCGCCGCCGTGCACCTTGTCCATGATGTCGGCGCGCCCGGTGACGCCCGCCAGCGGCAGCCCGCCCGCGATGCCCTTCGCCGTCGTGACCAGGTCGGGGACGATGCCCTCGTGCTCGCAGGCGAACATGTCGCCGGTCCGCGCGAACCCCGTCTGCACCTCGTCGGCGATGAACAGGATCCCGTTCGCGCGGCAGAACCCGGCGATCGCCGGCAGGAACCCGGGCGCCGGCTCGATGAACCCGCCCTCGCCCTGGATCGGCTCCAGCAGCACCGCCGCCACATTCGACGCGCCGATCTGCTTGGTGATCTGGTCGATCGCCTGCGCCGCCGCCTCCGGACCGCAGTTCTCCGGCCCGGTCGGCCACCGGAACGGGTAGGCGAGCGGCATCCGGTACACCTCGGGCGCGTACGGGCCGAACCCCTGCTTGTACGGCATGTTCTTCGCGGTCAGCGTCATCGTCAGCAGCGTCCGGCCGTGGTAGCCGTGGTCGAACGCCACGACCGCCTGCCGCCCGGTCGCGTACCGGGCGATCTTGACGGCGTTCTCCACCGCCTCCGCGCCGCTGTTGACCAGGATCGACCGCTTCTCGTGGCCGCCCGGAGTGATCCGGTTCAGGTTCTCGCACACCGCCACGTACGACTCGTAGGGCGCGACCATGAAGCAGGTGTGGGTGAACCGGTCCGCCTGCTCCTTCACCCGCGCGGCGACCCGCGGATTGGCGTTGCCGACGCCGGTCACCGCGATGCCGGAGCCGAGGTCGATCAGCGAGTTGCCGTCGACGTCGACGACCACCCCGCCGCCCGCGTCCGTCACGTACACCGGCAGCACGCTGCCGACGCCGGGCGCCACCGCCGCGGTGCGGCGCTCCTGCAACTCCCGGGACCGCGGCCCCGGGATCTCGGTCACGACGCGTCGCTCCTGCGGCAGGCGGTGCTCCTGCGGCAGGCGCTCGCCGCCGCTCAGATCTTGGCTGGTCATGGCGCGAACATAAGCCGAACGCCCCCTACGATGAACCGTACGGGACGGCGAAATCCCGCAAAAGATTTGGACGTGCTGAACACCAGGGGGTGCGCGTGCCGCCGACACTGGCCGCCGTGGCCGCCCTCCCCCAGCTCGGTCTGCGCTCCCTGACCGGCCCGCTCCCGGACGCCCCCGTCGTGTGGGTCGCGGTCAGCGAGCTGGAGGACCCGACCCCGTTCCTGGAGGGCGGCGAGCTGGTCCTCACCACCGGCATGCGGCTCACCTCCGGCGGCGCCGCCGGCTACGTCGACCGGCTGGTCGGGCGCGGCGTCGCCGGGCTCGGCTTCGCGGTCGGCGTCATCCACCCCGGCGTCCCGCCCGAACTGCTCGCCGCCGCCCGCGACCGGGGCCTCGCGCTGCTGGAGGTGCCGCGCCCGACGCCGTTCATCGCGATCGGCAAGGCGGTCTCGCGGATGCTGGCCGCCGAGTGGTACGAGGACGTCACCCGCGCGTTCCAGGCCCAGCGCGAGCTGACCCGCGCCGCGCTCACCGGCCCGGCCGCGCTCGTGGCGCGGCTGGCGCGGCTCCTCGGCGGCTGGGCGCTGCTGCTCGACGCGTCCGGCGCCGTCCGGCACGCCGAGCCCGCCGCCGCCCGCGACCGCGCCGCCGCCCTGGCCCCCGAGCTGGCCCGGCTGCGCCGCCGCCCCGCCTCGGGGTCCTCGCCGGCGAGCATGGCGCTCGCCGTCCCCGACGACCACATCGTCCTGCAGCGGATCGGGCTCGGCGGGCGCCCGCGCGGGTTCCTCGCCGTCGGGACGCACGCGCCGCTCCCGCACGTCGCGCACACCATCGTCGGCGCGGCCGTCGCGCTGCTGACGCTCCAGTCGGAGACGCCCCGCACCGGGCGGGACGCGCGGGCCGCGCTCGCGGCGCTGCTCGCCGGACGCCCGGCCGCCGGGCCCGCGGTGCCGGACGGACCCGTCCGCGTGCTGGCCTGCGCGGGCGGCGGCACCGTCCTGGACGCGCTGGAGTCCGATCCGGCCGGGGAGCGGTGCCTGGCGGCGCCGCTGGCCGGCGGCACCGCCGTGATCGTCCCGGACGACCTGGCCGGTCAGGTGACGACCCTGCTCACGGCCACCGGCCCCATCGGCATCAGCGGCCCGGCCGCCGTCGAGGACGGGCGGGCCGGTGCCCTCGCCGGAGCGCTCCGGCAGGCGGAGGACGCGCTCGCGGCCGCGCGCCGCGCCGGGCGTCCCGTCCTGCACCACGCGGACCTGCCGGGGCAGGGCGTCCTCGGCCTGCTGGAGCCCGCGGCGGCGCGCGCGTTCGCCGCCGCGCTGCTCGCGCCGCTGCGTGCCGAAGGCCTGGTCGGAACGGTCCGCGCCTACGTCGCGGCGAACGGGCAGGGCGAGGCGGCGGCGCGGGCGCTCGGCGTGCACCGGCACACGCTGCGGTCCCGGATGCGCAAGGCCGCCGAACTGCTGGACCGCGACCTCGACGACCCGGCCGTCCGCGCGGAAATGTGGATCGCACTGGCCGTGACGGACAACGAGGACGGCCCGATTGGCCGTCCTGGAGACTCCCCATCCGGCCCGCCGGAGATAGCGTGAGGTCATGAACGTGACCCCATTCTGGCTGGCCGGTCGCCCCGAGACCGGTGACGGTGAGCTGACCGTTACGCACCCCTACGACGGCCGGGTCGTCGGGACCGCCGCCGTGCCGACGCCCGCACAGGTGGAGGAGGCGGTCGCGGCGGCCGACGCGGTCCGCCGGGAGGCGGCGGCGCTGCCGCTGCACGTGCGCGCGGACGCCCTCGCGCACGTGTCCGCGCGGCTGGCCGAGCGCGCCGAGGAGGTCGCCCGGCTGATCACCGCCGAGAACGGCAAGCCGCTGCTGTGGGCGCGCGGGGAGGTGGCCCGCGCGGTCTCCACGTTCCGGTTCGCCGCCGAGGAGGCCCGCCGGTTCAGCGCCACGACCCAGCGCCTGGACACCGACCCCGCCGCGGAGGGCCGGATGGCCTACATCACCCGCGTGCCGAAGGGCCCGGTGCTCGGCATCTCGCCGTTCAACTTCCCGCTGAACCTCGCCGCCCACAAGATCGCCCCGGCGATCGCGGCGGGCACCCCGATCGTGCTGAAGCCGGCGCCCGCCACGCCGCTGTCGGCACTGCTGCTCGGCGAGCTGCTCGCCGAGACCGATCTGCCCGCCGGGATGTTCTCCGTCCTGCCGGTCCCGAACGACCGCGCCGCCGCGCTGGTGGACGACCCGCGGCTGCCGATCGTGTCGTTCACCGGGTCCGTCCCCGTCGGCTGGGCGATCAACGACCAGGTGCCGCGCAAGCACGTCACCCTCGAACTCGGCGGCAACGGCGCGGCGGTCGTGCTGCCGGACGCCGACCTCGACTGGGCCGCCAAGCGGATCGGGCTGTTCGCCAACTACCAGGCCGGGCAGAGCTGCATCGCCGTCCAGCGCGTCTACGTCGACCGGTCGGTGTACGAGGAGTTCGTGCCGAAGCTCGTCGAGCAGGTCGGCTCCCTCGTCACCGGCGACCCGTGGGACGACAAGACCCAGGTCGGCCCGCTGGTCAGCCAGGACGCCGCCGAGCGCGTCGAGGCGTGGGTGGACGAGGCCGTCGCGGCGGGCGCGAAGGTCCTCGCCGGCGGCGTCCGCGAGGGCGCGACCTACGCCCCGACCGTCCTCGCCGACGTCCCGGCCGACGCCAAGGTGTCGCGCGAGGAGGTCTTCGGCCCGGTCATGCTCGTCCAGCCCGTCGACGGCGTGGACGAGGCGTTCGCGCTGGTCAACGACTCCAAGTTCGGCCTGCAGGCGGGCGTGTTCACGCGCAACCTCGACATCGCGTTCCGCGCCCACCGCGAGCTGGACGTGGGCGGCGTCGTGATCGGCGACGTCCCGTCCTACCGCGCCGACCAGATGCCCTACGGTGGCGTGAAGGACTCCGGCGTCGGGCGCGAGGGCCTGCGGTCGGCGATGGCCGACTACACCGAGGAGAAGGTCATGGTCTTCACCGGCCTGCCCCTCTGACCCCCGCCCGGGCTCGGCCTCACTTGGTGGGGCCGGGCCTCACCCGGTGGGGCCGGGCCCGCCTGCGCGCGCGGACGCCTCGGACAGCCGCAGCCCGGTCCGCAGCGCGCCGGCGGCCTCGGCGAGGGCCTCCTGGAACCGGCCGCCGAGCCCCCACATGTTCGCGAACCCGTGGATCAGGTCCTCCTGCCGCCGCAGCGCGACCGGCACCCCGGCCTCCGCCAGCCGCTTCCCGAACGCCTCCCCCTCGTCGCGCAGCGGGTCGAACCCGGCGGTGACGAGGTAGGTGGCGGGGAACCGGCTCACGTCCCCGGCCAGCAGCGGCGACGCCTTCGGGTCGGTGCGCCGCTCCACGTCCGGGCAGTAGTGGTCGCTGAACCAGACCATGTCGGCGTCGGTCAGGTAGAACCCGTCCGCGAACAACTCCCGCGACCGGCGCCGCACCGACATGTCGGTGGCCGGGTAGAACAGCAGCGCGAAGTCCGGCCGGCGCTCGGCGAACAGCCCGGTGACCGCGGCGAGGTTCCCGCCCGCGCTGTCGCCGCCGACCGCGATGGCGCCCGGGTCGGCGCCGAGCACCGCCGCGTTCTCCACCGCCCACGCGTACGCCGCGAGCGCGTCGTCCGCCGCCGCCGGGAACCGGTGCTCGGGCGCGAGCCGGTAGTCGACCGACAGCACCCGCACCTCCGCGTTCACCGCCAGGTACCGGCAGACCGAGTCGTGGGTCTCGATGTCGCCGATCACCCACCCGCCGCCGTGGAAGAACACCAGCAGCGGCGACCCCTCCGCCAGCCCCTTCGGGGTGTACAGCCGCGCGGGGATCGCCTCCGCGGCGGTCAGGTCCCGCGTCAGCACCGGCCGCTCCGGCACCCGGTCGATGTACTGCGCCCCGCGGGCGAGCCCCTGCCGCGCCTCCGGCACCGTCCCCGCCGGCCCGGCGAGGCTCGCGCCCTCCAGCCGCGTCATCAGCAGGAGCAGCTGCGCGTCCAGCGAGAGCCGCTGCCCGTCCCGCACCACCGGCCGGCCGGCGATGACCCGCCGCACCGGGTCCGGCAGCGCGAACACGGCGCGGAGCACGGCCCCCGCGACGGACGGCGGAACCATTTCGGTGAGCTGCGGCATCGATCCTCCAACCACGCGGACATTCCGGACACCGTACTCCCGGGTAGCCCTCGCGCGGCAGCCCCAAGCGACCCGTGAGCGGGCGGCCCGAGGCGGCTGGAGACTTGCGGCGCGGCGCGCGGTCAGGGGCGGCGGGCGGTCCAGGCGGTCGCGAACATCTCGTGCAGGGGGCGCGGGGGCAGCAGGCGCGTGAACGGGCCGCCGACGCTCTTGCCGCGGACCTCCGTGGCCAGGTGGGTCTCGAGCTTCGCGGTCTCCACGGGGAGTTCGGGGGCCTTGAGCGTGCTCCATTCGCCGGGGACGAAGGCGGTGCGGCCGGCGCGGGGCCGCTTGTCCTGCTGGACAAGGGCGCGGTCCACGAGCTCCGCTTGGGCCGCCTTGTGCCGGGCGGCCGTCCAGCCGTTCCACTTGCGGACGTTGCGGTCGGTCGGCCGGACCAGGGTGAGCAGCTGCAGGTAGAGGACGGCCGCGTCCTCGCTCGTGCCGATCTCGGCGGCGGCCTCGGCGACCAGGTCGGGGACGCCGAGCAGGGGGTTCGCCTCGTAGCCGCCGGGCGGGACGGGCGTGGCGGCGGCGCGGGCGACCATCCGCTCGACGGCGTCCGCGCGCAGCCCGGCGGCGTCGACGCGGCGGAGCAGGTCGTCCAAACCGTGGTCGGCGCAGAGGCGTTCGAAGCGCGCGCGGACGGCCGGGTCGGCGAGCGCCGCCGGGCGCAGGACGACCGGCGCGAGCGGCTTCCGGCCCTCGACGATCAGCAGGCCGTCGTCATAGGCGAGGGGGTCCTCGGCCGGCGAACCGCCGGAGGTCACCGTGCGGACGGGATGGACGTCCGGTCCGAACAGGCGCTTCCGCCGCTCGGTGTCGCCGAGGGAGCAGGAGCCGAGCGGGAACAGCAGGCCGGGGGCGGCCAGCCGGGCCTTCAGCCGCGCGGCGAGTTCGGGCACGCCGGGGATCGCCGGGTCGCCGACGGGGCGTTCCGTCAGCGCCCACACCAGCACGGACGCGAGCGCGATGTACGGGTCGTTGTACATGCGCCGCGTGTTCACCGTGCCGTCGGGCGAGACGGTGTGGACGCCGATGCCGTACGGGTCACGGTCGGCGACGACGCAGGTCAGGTCCTCGGCGGCGATCGGGGACGCGGCGGGGTCGGCGAGGGCGGTGACCCACTGGCCCGAGAAACCGAGGTCGCGTTCCAGGTCGGCGACGAGGTCCTCGTCCACGGCGGTGCGGTGGCCGAGCAGCTGCGACCACGCCTCGGCCATGCGCGCGGCGGCGGCCGCGAAACCGCCGTCCGCCCACAGCTCGGCGGGATCGTCGGGCATGCCGGCGGCGACCACGCGCTGCCGACCCGGAACGCCGAGGCGCTGGGAAAAGTCCTCGGCCTCCCGCGCGACCTCCTTGGTCGCCGAGTACGGCTTGGTGCGCAGCATCTTCTCGTGGGCGTCGAACCGGGTGACGAGGTCGCCGCCCTCGTAGGCGCGCCGGGGCAGGCCGTCCAGGACGAGGGTCGCGATGGAGCGGCGGACGCCGGTGCCCTGGACGAACCTCGCGACGGCGCCGGCATCGGGCGCGAGCGGCCCGTGCCGGTCGTACAGGTCGAGGAGGCGGCGGAGCCGGGCGGCGTCGTCACGCGCCACGGTGACGGTCTCGGCCTTCTTCGCGCCGGCCGGCTCCGGGGCCTCGGCCCGCTGGACGAACCGGTAGGCCCGCTCGGGGTCGATCGGCCCGTCGGCGGACGGGACGACGCCGACGACGACGGTCGCGTCCAGCCCGGCGAGGGCGGCGCCGGTGGCGTAGCCGCGCCGCCAGGTGCCGGGACGCGCGAACGGCTGGTCCGCCCAGGTGCGCAGCAGCGCGGCGAGGGACGCGCGGTCCGCGCCGCTGGTCGACGGCGCGACGAGCCGCCACGCGGCGGCGTCGATCGCGCCGAGCAGCGGCGCCCAGTCGAGGGGCCGCGCGGGCGGGCTGGCCAGCCGGGTCGTGTCGTCGATCTCACCGGCGAGGAACCGGCCGTCGGCGGCGATCGCGGTCACGGTGGCGGGGCGCGGCGACCGCTCCTCGCCGTTGAGCCGGGGCGGCGGGGGCAGCAGCCCGAGCAGCGCGTCGTCGAGGTCGGTGTCGGGGACCTCGGCCGGGGGACGCACCGCCGCGCCGGACCGGACCACCTCGACGCGGCGCGAGATCGCCCGGCGGCGGCGCAGCACGCCCGCGGCCCGCAGCACGGTGCCGACGACCCCGGCGACGATCGCCGGGTCGGTGACCTCGGGCATCTCGCGGGCCAGCGCGTCCCGCACCGCCTCCGCCGACGGCGCGGCGTCCAGCAGGGCGCGGGCGGTCTCCTCGCCGGTGCGGCGGAGCGCCAGCGAGGAGGCGGCGTCGCGCGGGGCGAGGAAGTGCCAGAAGGCGGGCGGCGGGAGGAACGGCCGGTTCTTCGGGTCCCGCCGCGGCTCGGCCTCGCCGCCGGGGAAGGCGCGCCCCTCCCACAGCAGCGAGCCGTCGGACGCGTCGTGGCAGCGCATCTCCCGGAACGCGCTGTACCGGACGGAGGCCATGACGAGGTCCGGGCCGCCGGGCACGCGGAGGATTCCCCACGGATCGCCGCCGTCTTCCACGTGATCGAAGCGGGCGGTGCGCCCGTCGGTGCCCTCGATCGTCCAACCGGACGGCGGGCGACTCCGGTCCTTCCCGTGCTCGGCGACGCGGAAGCCGGCGAGGCCGCCGGAGTCGCCGAGCGGCGAGCCGGTCACGCCGTCCGGGAGCCGGACGAGGCTGCACTGGTCGAAATCCCAGGCCGCGTCGTCGCCGGGCGGGTCGGCGGCGAGGAAGTCCGGGAGGGCGCCGGCAGCCCGTTGCTCGCCCGACGCCGTGTCGAGGACGGTCCACTCCTCGATCGATTTCGCGTAGGTCGGCGCGCTCCAGATCCGGGCGCCGTCGGAGAACTGCCGCTCGTAGTGGCCGATGCCCTCCCGGCCGCCGGGACGCAGGACGCGCTCGCCATCATGGCGCCCGCCGCCGGCCTCGAACTGAAAGCCGAGCACGCCGTCGTGCGGCCCGCGCCAGGCATGCATCCCGATGTTGGCGACGGGTTCGAAGACCTCGCCGGGAGCGCTCGCCCAGAACGCGTGCGCGGCGGGGCTCGTCGAGGTCTTCTTCGACCACCCGACCAGGAAGTCGCCGCCCGCGTAATGGACCGCGTGCGCGGCCGTCCCCTCGGGCAGGGCGAACGCGCACTCGCCCCGGCGTCCCGCGTGGTCGATCGCGATGGCGCGGCTCCGTCCGTAGACGGTGAGGACCGGCCACGTGGACGTGACGCCGGCCGGGTCCTCCCCGAGGTCGGCGAGCGCCTCGTCCAGGGCACGCCAGCCGAGCTCGGCAGGGATCCCGGAACGCAGCGTGCGCGCGAGCGGGACGGCGAGGTCGAGCGCCGCGAGCGCGTCCCCGAGACCGTCCAGCGCAGCGGCCGTCGGCGGGTCGAGCAGGCCTTCGAGGACGACCGCGGCCTGCTCGGCGTCGCCGAGCCCGCCCTCGGCGACCCGGTCGATCCGCGCGGCGACCCGGGCGTGGACGGCCTCCTCCACACCGGGCGTCTCGGGCAGCCGGGAGATCGCGGTGCCCTGCCGCAGCCCCGCGTGGACCGTGCCCTCCAGCCGGGGGCCGAACACCGGGTCGGCGGCGATGGCCCGCAGGTCGCGGCGGGACCCCTCGCCCCAGAACCTCAGCCGCGCGCCCTCGCCCGGATCCTGCACGGCGACGCCTTCGGCGAGGCACGCGTCGACGAGATCGGCGTCGAACGGCGAAGCGCCCCGGTAACGCGACTCGTGCAGCCGCACCGGCACGCCCTCCGCGCGCAGCCGGGCCGCGAACCGCGGCAACGCGGCGAACAACTCGTCCGGCATGGGCTGCGCGGTGATGCCGCCGTAGGGGACGCGGACGTAGGAGTAGTGCGCGGCGAACGCGCCGAGCCATCCCGCGAGCCCGCCTGACGGGCGGACGGCGCCGTCCGCCATCGCCTCGATGATCCCGGCGGCGTCGAGCATCCGCAGCCAGGCCGAGCCGTCGACGGCGCCGGCCGGGAAGATCTCCGCCAGCGCGCCGCGCAGGGCGGCGGGCGGCGGCGCCTGCGCGAACACCATCGCGGCGCCGTCGAGCAGGCCGTCCGGGACGGCGGTGCCCCGCGCATCGGCGAGCGCCTGCGCGAGGATCTCGGCGTCCTCGGCCGGCCCCAGCCCGGCGGCCTTCGCCGACCTGCGGACACGGGTGTGCAGGTCGGCGGGCGGCGCCGCGCCGCTCCCGCCCCAGGCGGCGACGAACCGGGCGAACTCGCGGTGCGCGCGGCCGGCCGGGTAGGTCGCGGCGAGCCACTCCTGATGCTCGCGGATCCGGGTGGCGCCGATCGCCCCGCCGCGGGCGAACAGCAGGGCGTTGTCCACGCGGTACCCGTCGTCGACCGGAAGCGCATGCCGCGCCTCGGCGTCGCGGGCGTCGGCGTAGGCGGTCGCGGCATGCCTGGGGGCGCGCCCGATCAGCCGGTGCCCCACCGTGTCCCAGAACCAGGGCAGGTGCGCGGCCGGCAGCCCGCGCACCTGGCGCTTCATGTCGTCCAGGAACCGGCCGGGCCGCTCGTACGCGCGCACGAGCCCGGCCTTGACGGTCGCGAACAGCTTCTCCGCGTCGGGCGCGGCGTCGGGATCGGCCTCCTGCACCCAGTCCAGGTACAGCGTCGAACGGAGCGGATCTGAGGGGAGCTGCGGGGACATGCCGGGCAGTATGGCAGCGTCCCCCGACATCACACGCCGGAAAGGATCAAGCCGGCGTGACGGACACCGTCACCCCCTTGATCCCGTCGACGAAGTCGAACCGCACCCGCCTCACCGACCCGGACACCCGCCAACCTCGTCGCGGTTCGCGGTGCGGCAGAGGTGGCAGACCGGCGACGCCCAGCGCAGAAACTCCTCCACCGCGACCGGCATCAGCCCCGGCTCGTCGCGCAGCCGCTCCGCCGGCTCCCGCCCGTACCCGAACACCTCCAGCGCCGCCGGGCTCGTAGGCGTCGCCGAGGCAGGACACGATGCCCGGCTCCAACGGGAGGGTCGCCAGTGTCCCCAGGTCGGGGCGCACGCAGATGCTGGGGGAGCCCCGCATCGAGCCCGCCCGCGACGTCCACCACATCGCCCAGCGGACTGCTGCGGGCCCACGCGCTAGCTCCCCGATTCGTTTGGTCTCAAGCCACATGGCGGCCGTCGACTCCCGACAAGAGTCCCGCAGGGCCGGACGTACTCGCGCTGCGTCTACATCTGAATCGACAAGGACTTCGCCATCGCCCCCGGCGTGCAGCAGGGCTATCCGAAGAAGCTCGGCTCCATCCACCAGACCCGCCCGCACCCCCACGGCAAGGGCGCGCCCCGCATCGCCGCAGGCGGCCGGTTCGGCGCCACCCTCGCCGCCGCCGACCACCGCCTCACCGAGGCCGTCGTAACGCTGCGCGAACCGTCCGAGACCAACGGCTTCGTCAACGGCCACCCCCATGGCCCACCACCGCCACCTGCCATCGATCGAACCCGGCCGCCCACGGCCCTGGACGGGCGACGCCGACCTGCGCCTCTTCGACTGCACCACCGAGGAACTCGCCCGCCTGACGATCGAGGAACCCATCGCCGCCTACTACCGCCAGGTCGGCGTCACCTGGAACGGCGGCCGCATCCTCGCCTGAGGGCTCCGCCAGCAGCGCGGGCCCGAGGCTCGACCGCACGTACGCCATGCCCTCGGCGTACTTCGGGTCCATCGCGCGCTCGCCGAACTCCTCGGGCATCAGGTCGGCGAGCCACTCCTGGATCCGCCAGTCGTTGCCCAGCGGATCGCGGACACACCCGACCCTGTCACCTTAGAAAAGCTCGGTCGGACGGGTGACGACGGCCGCCCCGCCGCCACGGCGCACCCAACGACCGCGCTGGCGCCCCCACGAACAACCACAGCAAACCGGGCATCTCGACCGGGAACGGCGAGTCGAAAATCAGCACCACCGAGTCACCGATCCGGACCTCGGCGTGCCCGATCCATCAGCGCCGCACTGTCCCGCGTGACGATCCACCGGGTGACCGTGCCGCAACTCCCAGGCGCTTGGAAAAGTCCGCAGCCATGCCGTTCTCCCAACCAGCGGCATCTCCCCTCCCGCATGGCAGAACAGCGTGATTCGTTCCGCAACCCGTGAACTAGGGTCGGGCGACGTGGACCTAGAAGCCGTGCGGACGTTCGCCGCCGCCGCGGACGCGGGCCGGTTCCAGTACGCCGCCGCGGAACTGTCGATCACCCAGCAGGCCGTCTCCAAGCGCATCGCCGCCCTGGAAAAGGAACTCGGCGTCCGCCTGTTCACCCGCACCGCGCGCGGCTCCCGCCTCACCATCGACGGGCAGGCGTTCCTCCCCCACGCTCGCACCCTCCTCCAGGCCGAAGAACGCGCGATCGCCTCCGTGCGCCCCGGCAGCCGCGCGCTCCGCGTCGACGTGATCGGCCGCCGCCTCGCCCCGGCCACCCTGCTGCGTGACTTCCACCGCGCCCACCCCGGCACCCGGCTGGACGTCGTCACCCTCTTCGACGCCGGCGCCGCCATCGACGCGATCGCCTCCGGCACGATCGACGCTTCCTTCCGCGCCATCACCGCACCCGGTCGGCTTCCCGGCGGCATCGAGACCGCCCGCGTCCTCGACGAGCCCGTCCAGCTCATCACCGGCCCGACCCACCCCTTCGCCGCGGCCCGCGCCGTCCGCCCCGCCGACCTCGCCGGACACCGGATCTGGATGCCCGGCATCGTCGCCGGCACCGAGTGGGCCGCCTTCTACGACGACCTCGCCACCGCCTTCGGCCTCACCATCGACTCCGTCGGCCCCCACTTCGGCCTCGAGCCCCTCCTGGACACGATCGCCGACTCCGCCACCCTGACGACCTTCGTCGGCGACCGGACCCGCCTGGTCTGGCCCGCCGACTACGGCCTGCGGCGCATCCCCGTCCAGGACCCGACGCCCGTCTACCCGCACTCGCTGATCTGGCACCGCGACAACCCACACCCCGCCCTCACCGCCCTCCGCGACCACCTCGCCCCGCCACCGCCCACCCCTGACACCTGGACCCCGAAGTGGTCCCACCCCTGAGCCTGATTCCCGCACCCCACCCACCACCGTGCACCTCAACCCCGTGCACTCCTTGGGGACGTTGGGGGCCCAGATGAAGCGGTGAGGGTGTCCAGGACGATGCGGCGTGGGTGTTCGGATGGTGGATGGGAGGGGTGTTGGCGGAGGGGTCGGCCGTGCGGTGGGGTGGCGCTGGCGTACGGGGCCGCCCCTCCAAAGTCAAGGGCGCCTTCGGCGTCGCTTCGCGATGGACTTCGTCC